>NZ_JBAZUD010000165.1:0-10268 GCF_041661565.1 Mesorhizobium sp. | reverse complement strand
GCCCTGCGGATGCAGCGCCTTCAGCCGTGCCATGGACGCGGCGGTGAGAAGATGGATCGGGGCCCTGGCGTAGCGCTCGGCGGTGAACGGGCCGGAATATTCCTGCGGAGCGTTCTCGCGACGATAGGGCCGGATCGAAGCCTCGAAGCCGAGAAAGGCCGAAAGCGCGCGGTCGGTTTCCGGATCGGGCGCCGGCAGCCAGTTTCCGCCGGGCACCGCGACCTCGAGGCGGTGGTCCGCGTCCAGCCGGGCATGGATCAACGGTACCCTGTGCCATTTCGGCCCCCGGTCCGGCCGGGCGATCTCACCGTCCGCGGCATCGACCAGCCCGAACAGGCGGTCGCCGTCGACCGTCGACCGGCCAACGCTGAGAGCGTCCAGCCGCTCGCCGGCGAGCGAACTCGCGGGATAGCGCCACAGGTCGGTGACGGTGCCCAACATGAACATCAACCCTTCTTGTTCTGCCGGTTGGCGATGAGATCATCGACCACGGCCGGATCGGCGAGCGTCGAGGTGTCGCCGAGTGCCGAAAAATCATCCTCGGCGATCTTGCGCAGGATGCGGCGCATGATCTTGCCGGAGCGGGTCTTGGGCAGGCCCGGCGCGAACTGGATCTTGTCGGGCGAAGCGATGGCGCCGATCTCCTTGCGGACATGGGCGACGAGTTCCTTGCGCAGCTCCTCGCTCGGCTCGACATCCCGCATCAGGGTGACGTAGCTGTAGATGCCCTGGCCCTTGATGTCGTGCGGGTAGCCGACGACCGCGGCCTCCGAAACCTTGTCGTGGCTGACCAAAGCGGATTCGACTTCGGCCGTCCCCATGCGATGGCCGGAGACATTGATGACGTCGTCGACGCGGCCGGTGATCCAGTAATAACCGTCGGCGTCACGGCGGCAGCCGTCGCCGGTGAAGTACTTGCCCTTGTAGGTCGTGAAATAGGTCTGCACGAAACGCTCGTGGTCGCCATAGACGGTTCGCATCTGGCCAGGCCAGGAATCGGTGATGCAGAGATTGCCGTCGGCGGCCCCTTCCAGCACCTTGCCATCGCCGTCGACCAGCTGCGGCTTGATGCCGAAGAAGGGCCTTGTCGCCGAGCCAGCCTTGAGGTCGGTGGCGCCCGGCAGCGGCGTGATCAGGATGCCGCCGGTCTCGGTCTGCCACCAGGTGTCGACGATCGGCACCTTGCCGTTGCCGACGATGTTGAAATACCACTCCCAGGCTTCCGGATTGATCGGCTCGCCGACCGAGCCCAGCACGCGCAGCGACTTGCGCGATGTCTTCGTCACATGCGCGTTGCCGGCG
This sequence comes from Mesorhizobium sp., assembly GCF_041661565.1. Lineage (GTDB taxonomy): Bacteria > Pseudomonadota > Alphaproteobacteria > Rhizobiales > Rhizobiaceae > Mesorhizobium. The sequence goes on along the minus strand of NZ_JBAZUD010000165.1, from coordinate 8,966 downwards.
CCCATCAGCGCGCGCAGTGCCGTTGGGGCGGTGTAGAAGATGTTGACCTTGTGCTTGTCGATGACTTCCCAGAAGCGCGACTGCGACGGGTAGTTCGGCACGCCCTCGAACATCAGCGTGGTAGCGCCGTTGGCGAGCGGCCCGTAGACGATGTAGCTGTGCCCGGTGACCCAGCCGACATCTGCGGTGCACCAGTAGATGTCGCCGTCATGGTAGTCGAAGACATACTGGTGCGTCATCGAGGCATAGACGAGGTAGCCGGCGGTGGTGTGCAGCACGCCCTTCGGCTTGCCGGTCGAGCCCGACGTATAGAGGATGAACAGCGGATCCTCGGCCTTCATCTTCTCCGGCTTGCAGTCGGCCTTCACCGACGCGACCTCCTCGTGGTACCAGACGTCGCGGCCCGGCGCCCAGCCGATCTTGCCGCCGGTGCGGCGCACGACGACGACATTCTTGACCATCACATGCTGCCTGGCGGCGATGTCGATCGCCTTGTCGGTATTCTCCTTCAGCGGGATCGGCTTGCCGCCGCGCAGGCCTTCATCCGATGTGATGACGAAGGTCGATTCGCAGTCGACGATGCGGCCGGCCAGCGCGTCCGGCGAGAAGCCGCCGAAGACGATCGAATGGATGGCGCCGATGCGCGTGCAGGCCAGCATCGCATAGGCGGCCTCCGGGATCATCGGCATGTAGATGGTGACGCGGTCGCCCTTCCTGACGCCGTGCTTCTTCATCACATTGGCGAGCCGGCAGACATGCTCATGAAGCTCGTTGTAGGTGATCTTCTTGTCGTCGTAGGGGTTGTCGCCTTCCCAGATGATGGCGGTCTGGTCGCCGCGCTTCTTCAGGTGCCGGTCGATGCAGTTGTAGGAGACGTTGGTCAAGCCGTCCTCGAACCACTTGATCGAGACCTTGCCGTCGAAGGAAGTGTTCTTGACCTTGCTGAACGGCTTGAACCAGTCGATGCGCTTGCCATGCTTGCCCCAGAACTTGTCCGGGTTGCCGATGCTGTCGGCGTACCATTTCAGGTAGGTGTCATTGTCGATCAGCGCGTTCTTCTTCCACGCCGGCTGGACGCGGTGGACATGAACCTCGGACATTTCTTCTTTTCCTCCCGAACAAGCCCACCGACTGAGCCGCCGGTGGTGTCGCGGCCAAGCGGCGGCGAATTCGGCGGCATTATTACCAGTTCCGCCGTGACGGCAATATTAGACATTCGGTTTGCGCGGCGGGATGCCGCAGACGCATTACCGGCTGCTGTCAGCACTCGCACGACTTCGCTGCTAAGCGTCTGTTTTCGCGCTGAAAAGTCTGTTTGCGACCAAGCGAAAAATCAATAGACAGTTAAGCAACCGCGCGCACATTATGACGTTGGGAGGAACGGAGACTCAATCTGGGGATTGCCATGCGTGACCATTCCGAACTGGATCTGATGCTCAAAGGCTACGGCCTGACGACGGCCAAGATCCTTTATCACTTTCCCGACCATCCGCATTTGCTGCAGAGCTTCGTCTGGCAGGATTACGATCTTGCTCCGAAATTTCCCATGCTGGTCAAGTTCATCGAGTTCTGGAAGGCCAAGCTCGAAGGCCCGCTGCATTCGGTGGTCTACACCCACCAGAAGCTGATCGCGCCGAACGAATGGCGCAAGCTGGATGGCGAGTTCGTGCTGCATTAGGTGTTGCTGTTCCGAGGTCGTTGAGGTTGGCGCTCTACGGCGCCCCCCTCTGTCCTGCCGGACATCTCCCCCACAAGGGGGGGAGATTGGCAGTTCGCCGCTTCGTCATCCATCAAACGTTGGAGATCGGCGAAAGCCGAAGTGACATCCGATCTCCCCCCTCGTGGGGGAGATGTCCGGCAGGACAGAGGAGGGCGCTGTCCCGCTAAGCTTCGGCTTGGCCAATGCGGCGAGTTCACACCGCCGGCGGGTTGAGCCGGGCAAAGCCTTCCTGACGCCGATAGGGGAAATACGGGTAAGGCGCGGTGACTTCGCTTGCGGCGTCGAGTGTTTTCACCTGCTCCGGTGTCAGCGTCCAGCCAACGGCGCCGAGGTTCTGGCGCAACTGCTCTTCATTGCGGGCGCCGATGATGACCGAGGACACGGTCGGGCGCTGCAGCAGCCAGTTGATGGCGATCTGCGGTACGGTCCTGCCGGTCTCTTCGGCCACCGCGTCGAGCGCATCCATGACGCGGTAGAGATGTTCGTCTTCCACCGGCGGTCCGAAGCTTGCCGTTTCGTGCAGCCGGCTCTTTTCCGGCAGGGGCTGGCCACGGCGGATCTTGCCGGTAAGCCGACCCCAGCCGAGCGGGCTCCACACCAGCGCGCCGACGCCCTGGTCGAGGCCGAGCGGCATCAGCTCCCACTCATAGTCGCGGCCGACCAGCGAATAATAGACCTGATGCGCGATGTAGCGGGCGTAGCCATGCTTGTCGGCTTGTGCCAGCGACTTCATCACCTGCCAGCCGGAGAAGTTGGAGACGCCGACATAGCGCAGCTTGCCGGCGCGAACGAGATCGTCGAGCGTTGACAGGACTTCCTCGACCGGCGTGCCGGCATCGAAGGCATGCAGTTGCAGCAGGTCGATGTAGTCGGTGCCAAGGCGCTTCAGTGCCGCGTCCACCGACTTGATCAGCCGCGAGCGCGACGAGCCGTAATCGACGGGGCCGTCGCCCATCGGCAAGGAGGTCTTGGTCGAGATCAGCACGGCATCGCGCCGGCCCTTGATGGCTTCGCCCAGCACTTGTTCGGAGGCGCCGCCCGAATAGACGTCCGCCGTGTCGAAAAGATTGACGCCGGCCTCGAGGCAAATGTCGATCAGGCGCCGCGCTTCCACGGCGTCGCTGGTGCCCCAGGCGCCGAACAGCGGACCGGTGCCGCCAAAGGTTCCGGCGCCGAATGAAAGCACCGGAACTTTCAGGCCCGATGCGCCGAGGGATCGATAGTCCATTTTTCTACTCCTGATGGTTTGGAAGACGAGGTTTCGAATCCGGTCTCGCCGGGTGGGTCACAAGCGGATAGAGGCAGGCGTGCCAGGCGCGGTGCCGCGATCGAGATGCAGCGCCAGTCCGGCGACGGCGAGGGCGGCGACCGGCAGCAAGGCGGCGACCCAGGTCAGCGATCCCAGCCCGAGACCGTGGGCGATGACCGCGCCGCCTAGCCACGCGCCGGCGGCGTTGCCGAGGTTGAAGGCGGCGATGTTGAAGGACGAGGCGAGGCTCTGGCCCGCACCCTGGGCCTTGTCCAGCACCCACATCTGCAGCGGCGCCACGGTGGCGAAGGCGGCGGCGCCGAGCAGGCCGACATAGATGACGGCCAGGACCTGGCTGTGGATGGCGAAACTCATGGTGGCGAGCACCAGCGCCAGCACGACGAGACTGCCAAGCACCGCCGGCACCAGCCAGCGGTCGGCGACCTTGCCGCCGGCGAGGTTGCCGGCGATGAGGCCGCCGCCGAAGACGAGCAGGATCGGCGACACGGCCGCTTCCTTGAAGCCGCTGATCTCGGTCAGCAGGGGGGCGATGTAGGTGAAGACAGCGAAGACGCCGGCATAGCCGAGCACCGTGGTGGCGAGGCCGAGCAGGACGGGCGTGCGGCGCAGGACGGCAAGATCGGCGCGCAGGTCGCTCTTCTCGGGTGCCGCCTCGCTCCGCGGCACCAGGGCCAGGATGACGGCGAAAGCCGCCAGGCCGACCAAAGTCACCGCCCAGAAGGTCGCCCGCCAGCCGAAGGCCTGGCCGAGCCAGGTGCCGAAGGGCACACCGAGGATGTTGGCGATGGTCAGGCCGGTGAACATCAGCGCGATCGCCGAGGCCTTCTTGTTGGGCGCGACCAGACCTGTGGCGACCACCGAGCCGACGCCGAAGAAGGTGCCATGCGCGAAGGCGGTGATGACGCGCGCACCCATCAGCGTCCAGTAGTCGGGCGCGAGCGCACAGGCGAGATTGCCAAGCGTGAAGATCGCCATCAGCGCCAGGAGCACGGTCTTGCGCGGCCAGTTTCCGGTGGCGATGGTGAGCAGCGGCGCGCCGATGACGACGCCCAGCGCATACCCCGAAATGAGCTGGCCGGCGGCCGAGATCGAGACGCCGAGATCCTTGCTGACATCGAGCAGCAGACCCATGATGACGAATTCGGTGACGCCGATGCCGAAGGCGCCGGCGGCGAGGGCGTAGAGAGCGAGAGGCATGACGAGGTCCACTTCGGTGCAGAAGGCGCCGTCCCGCGCCTCACGGGAAAGATCGTGCGACCGGCCACTGTGAACCAGACTTGATCACGGCACACTGTCTGTGAAATAGTTTCACAAATGGCCAGGCCCGACATCAACCGTTCCGGGGAAATCGAAGTCTTCGTGCGCGTCGTCGAGGCGGGCAGTTTCTCCGCCGCCGCGCGCGCCTTGCGCATGACGCCCTCGGCGGTCAGCAAGCTGATCGCGCGGCTGGAGGCGCGGCTCGGCGCCCGGCTGGTCAGCCGTTCGACACGCAGGCTGCAACTGACGCCGGAAGGAAGCGCCTTCTATGAGAGCGGGTCGCGCATCCTGGCCGACATGGCCGCCGCCGAGCGCGAAGCGGCTGCGGGCGCGGCACCGCGCGGGCGGTTGCGCGTCAACAGCTACGTGCCGTTCGGAGTGCACCGGCTGGTCCAGCTTCTGCCGCGCTTCCTCGAGCGCTACCCGGAGATCTCGGTCGATCTGGTGCTGACCGACAACGTCATCGACCTGATGGCGGAACGTGCCGATGTCGCCATTCGGGCCGGACCGCTCGGCGAATCGAGGCTGGTGGCGCGCAAGCTCGGGCAAAGCCCGGCGGTGGTGGTCGCGGCGCCGTCTTACCTGAAGGCGCAGGGCATGCCGCTGAAGCCGGCCGCACTCCACACGCACAATTTGATGAGCTTCGGCTTTGTGCGGCATGTCGATGGCTGGCCATTCCTCGATGCCGACGGCAAGGCCATGATGGTCCCGATCACGGGCAATGCGACAGTCAGCGATGGCGAGGCGATGCGGGGCATGGCGCTTGCGGGCGTGGGCATCGCCCGGCTGGCGCGCTGGCATGTGGCGGACGATATCGAAGCCGGCCGGCTGGTGCTGCTGCTGGAGGCGTTCAATCCGGGCGACGCAGAAGCCACCCACGCCGTCTATGTCGGCCAGGGTCCGCACCTGCCGGCGCGGGTGCGGGCGTTTCTGGATTTTCTTGGCGAGAGCGTCAGGTTAGCCTGAGGGGGGTGCAATCGCTCGGGACCATCGACAGTTTCCGGTTTGGCGGAGACCGCCAATTGGCGCCGGCGCCGGGAAAAGAGTGACGGCGCGAATTCGAACCGGTAATGACTGTCCTGGATCGTTCTCGGGAACCGGTCGGCTCCCGAGATAGCCATGTCGACAGCCTTACGCCCTCGGGGTGAACGGCGCCGGCCGGCGACCGGCGGCCTGGCGCTCCAGCATCCAGCCGGGATATTCGGCCGGCAGGGCGCTGTTTTCGTCGAGGCGCACCAGATCGTCGGTGTCGAGCTTCAACTGCGTCGCGGCAAGGTTCTGCTCGAGCTGGTCCATGCGGCTGGCGCCGATGATCACGCTCATCACGAAGGGCTTGGCCAGGACATAGCCGAGCGCCACCGTGGCCACGCTCACATCGTGCTTCCTGGCGATCTCGCGCATGACGGCGACGGCCGCCCAGGCACGATCCTCGTTGACCGGAGGGAAGTTGAAGGACGCGCGGCGTCCCTCGCCATTGCCGGGTGCGCCCGGGCCGTATTTGCCGGACAGCAGGCCGCCGGCCATCGGCGACCACACCATCAGGCCGAGCTTCTCCTCGTTGATGAGCGGCACGATCTCGCGCTCGAGGTCACGGCCGGCGATCGAATAATAGGACTGGATGGTCTCGAACCGGGCAAAGCCCTTGCGGTCGGCGATGCCGAGCGCCTTGGCGATGCGCCAAGCCTGCCAGTTGGAAACGCCGACATAACGAACCTTGCCGCTGCTGACCAGGTCGTCCAGTGCCCGCAGCGTCTCGTCGATCGGCGTCACGGCGTCGGTGCCGTGCAGCTGGTAGAGATCGATGTGATCGAGTTGCAGCCGCTCGAGGCTGGCATCGACCGAATCCATGATGTGGCCGCGCGACGAGCCGCGCTGGTTGGGGCCCTCGCCCACGGCGGCGTGCACCTTGGTGGCGATGACCATTTTCTGCCTGTTGATGCCGAGATCCCTCAGCGACTGGCCGAGCAGCCGTTCGGACTCGCCGAAGGAATAGACGTCGGCAGTGTCGAAGAAATTGACGCCGGCGTCGAGCGAACGGGCGACGATGTCGTTGACGCCCTTCTGATCGAGGCTGGCGATCGCCCCCCACTGGGCCTTCTGGCCCGGGGCGCCGAAGGTCATGGTGCCGAGGCAAAGTTCGGAGACGAACATCCCCGTATTTCCAAGCTGATTGTAACGCATTTTGAAAGGCTCCAGCGAATGTCTGATGACGTCAAACAAATAGGAACGGTACGTTTCGTTTCAACGTTTGGCACAATGAGGCTTTGCGATTGGACTAAGGATACTGGCATGCGCATCAGGTGACGCAGGCAGCTAAACGTCCCAGGGGTTGAACGCTGTCACGCCTGTATCATCGAAATCGGTGACGTTGCGCGTCACAAGAATGAGATCATGGACAAGCGCGGTAGCTGCGATGAGGGTGTCGGCGCTGCCTCGTGTCCGACCGGCGGTGATCCGGCCCCAAGTCAATGCCACCTCTTCCGTGACCGCAAGTATGCGGTTGGCATTGTCGCGGCGAAGTTCCCGCAGCCAGAGATCGAGGCGCGTGGCTCTTTCGGCATCGACCTTACGCTGCTTGACGATCCCTCGTTCGATCTCGCCAATGGTGATGACGCTGAGATTGAGGGAGTCCGGATCGATCGAAGCCAGCCATGCCGTCGGCTTGGGAAGCCGCCTCTGAACGTCGTAAACGATGTTCGTGTCGAGCAGATACATCAGAGATCGACATTCCGTATCATGCCATCCGGGCGACGGTTGACCTCCTCGGCGAAATCATCGTCCCAAACCGGACCGGTTAGAAGATATTCGGTCAGGGATTTTTTCTTTCCAGCCAGACGGTCGTAGTCTTCGGCAGAGAGCACCACGGCGGCACGCTCGCCGCGCAGGGTCACTGTTTGGGGTCCCTCGCTGCGCGCTCGCTGGACGATCTTCGAGAAATTGTTCTTTGCGTCCTGCAGGTGCCAGTTCATTGCGCGCCTCCTAGCTAGCTTGGCTAGATATAGCATATAGGCGCCGAAGCAGCAAGGAATGGGTGATGACCGGCTAACGGCTACCAAAAATCGCCGAGCCGACCCTGACGCTGGTGGCGCCGAAGGCGATGGCCGTCTCGTAGTCGCCGGACATGCCCATCGACAGTTTTTCGACCCCGGCCTCACGCGCCAGCTTCTCCAGCAAGGCGAAATGCGGGCCGGGGTTCTCGTCGGCCGGCGGGATGCACATCAGGCCTTCGACGGCGAGGCCGTGGACATCGCGGCAGCGGGCGACGAAAGCCACCGCCTCGCGGGGCTCGATGCCTGCCTTCTGTGGCTCCGAACCGGTGTTGACCTGAACGTAGAGCCTGGGCGCGCGGCCCTGACGGGCGATCTCCCTGGCGAGTTCGGCGGCGATCTTCTCGCGGTCGACCGTCTCGATGACTTCGAACAGCGCGACCGCTTCCCTGGCCTTGTTGGATTGCAGCGGGCCGATCAGGTGCAGTTCGATATCCGGAAAGGCTTGCTTCAGGCCAGGCCACTTGCCTTGCGCTTCCTGCACGCGGTTCTCGCCGAAGATGCGCTGGCCGGCCTCGATCACCGGCTGGATGTCGGCGGCATCGAATGTCTTGGAAACAGCGACCAGCGTCACCGCGCCCGCTTCACGCCCGGCCTCCTGTTCCGCCGCCGCGATCCTGGCCTTGACCGCCGAAAACCGTTGGACAGTGTCGCTCATATGCAAATCCCGCTGTTTTTGACCCGCGTTTTCGACCGAGGCGATAGCCATATGGTTGACGGGTTTGTCAAACCATGGTGAACACCCGGACCACATTCCATGAACCGCCGAGCCGTCGCGCGGTCAGCGCATGCTTTTAAGTGAAAAACATCCCATGGCAACCGAACGATACAATCCGCGCGCGTCAGAACCCAAATGGCAGAAGGCCTGGGACGCCAGGAAGCTGTTCGAAGCGCACAATGACGATCCGCGCCCGAAATACTACGTGCTGGAGATGTTTCCCTATCCGTCGGGGAATATCCATATCGGCCATACCCGCAACTACACGATGGGCGACGTCGTGGCCCGCTACAAGCGGGCCAAGGGTTTCAACGTGCTGCATCCGATGGGGTGGGACGCCTTCGGCATGCCGGCCGAGAACGCGGCGATGCAAAACAAGGTCCATCCCAAGGAATGGACCTACCGGAACATCGCCGCCATGCGCGAGCAGCTCAAGGTCATGGGCCTGTCGCTGGACTGGGCGCGCGAGTTCGCCACCTGCGACGTCGATTACTACCACCGCCAGCAGATGCTGTTCCTCGACTTCGTCGAGAAGGGGCTGGTGACGCGCAAATCCTCCAAGGTCAACTGGGATCCGGAGGACATGACCGTGCTCGCCAACGAGCAGGTCATCGAGGGGCGCGGCTGGCGCTCGGGCGCACTGGTCGAACAGCGCGAACTGACGCAGTGGTTCTTCAAGATCACCGATTTCGCCCAGGACCTGCTGGATTCGCTCGACGGCCTCGATCAATGGCCCGAGAAAGTGAAGCTGATGCAGCAGAACTGGATCGGCCGCTCGGAAGGCCTGCTGATCCGTTGGCCGTTGGCCTCGGACGTGGCCGGCGAGCATGAGCTGGAAGTCTATACGACTAGGCCGGACACGATCTTCGGCGCTTCCTTCATGGCGATCGCCGCCGACCATCCGCTGGCCAGAAAGGCCGCCGAGAGCAATCCGACGCTGGCGAAGTTCATCGA
>NZ_JBAZUD010000164.1:0-10368 GCF_041661565.1 Mesorhizobium sp. | reverse complement strand
AAGGTCTTGCGAAGCGTCGGTGTCCGGTGCAAAAGCGCCACCATGCTAGTTATCTCTGACCTTTCGCTCCGCATGGCGGGACGCCTGCTTCTCGACCATGCCTCGCTGACCCTGCCGGCCGGTACCAAGGCTGGCCTGGTCGGCCGCAACGGCACCGGCAAGACGACGCTGTTCAAGGCTATCACCGGCGACCTCGCCTCCGAGACGGGCTCGATCAGCCTGCCCAAGAACACGCGCATCGGCCAGGTGGCGCAGGAAGCGCCGGGGACCGAGGACCCGCTGATCGAGATCGTGCTCAAGGCGGACCTTGAGCGCACGGCGCTCCTCGAAGAGGAAAAGACGGCGACCGACCCAAACCGCATCGCCGACATCCATATGCGGCTGGCCGACATCGACGCCCATTCGGCCGAGTCACGCGCCGCCACAATTCTTGCCGGCCTTGGCTTCGATGATGCCGCGCAGCGACGCCCGGCCTCGTCCTTTTCCGGTGGCTGGCGCATGCGCGTGGCGCTTGCCGCCGTGCTGTTTTCCGAGCCCGATCTGCTGCTTCTCGACGAACCGACCAACTATCTCGATCTCGAGGGCACGTTGTGGCTGGAAAACTACGTGTCGAAATATCCGCACACCGTGCTTCTGATCTCGCACGATCGCGATCTGCTCAACCGCGCCGTCAACTCGATCGTCCATCTCGACCAGAAGAAGCTGACGTTCTGGCGTGGCGGCTATGACCAGTTCGCGCGCCAGTACGCCGAGCAGAAGGAATTGCAGGAGAAGGGCCGCGTCAAGCAGGAGGCCGCCCGCAAGCATATGGAATCCTTCGTAGAACGCTTCCGTGCCAAGGCTTCCAAGGCCAGGCAGGCGCAGTCGCGCATCAAGGCGCTGGAAAAGATGAAGCCGATCGCCGCCATCGTGAACGACACGGTGCGGCCATTCTCGTTTCCCGAGCCGGTCAAGACGGTCGCTTCGCCGATCGTGGCGCTGAACAACGTCAATGTCGGCTACACAGAAGGCCAGCCGATCCTGAAGAAGATGACGCTGCGCATCGATGCCGATGACCGCATCGCCCTGCTTGGCGCCAACGGCAACGGCAAGTCGACCTTCGCCAAATTGCTGTCAGGCCGTCTCAAGCAGGAGAGCGGCACCATGACGGTGGCGCCGGGCCTGAAGGTGGCGATCTTCGCCCAGCATCAGCTCGACGATCTTCGCCCGGAGGAAAACGCTTACGAACACGTACGCCGGCTGATGCCGGAAGCTCCGGAATCGAAGGTGCGCGGCCGCGTCGCCCAGTTCGGCCTGTCGACCGAGAAGATGAACACCCCCGCCAAGGACCTGTCCGGCGGCGAGAAGGCGAGGCTGCTCATGGGCCTCTCGGCGTTCGAGGGGCCGAACCTGTTCATCCTCGACGAACCGACCAACCATCTCGACATCGACAGCCGCGAATCGCTGATCCATGCGCTAAACGAGTTTCCAGGCGCGGTGATCCTCATCTCGCACGACCGCCATCTCCTGGAGGCGACCGCCGACCGGCTTTGGCTGGTCAAGGACGGCGCGGTCAATCCGTATGACGGCGATCTCGAGGACTACAAGACGCTGGTCACCGGCGTGTCGGGCGACCGCCGCGGCAAGCGCGAGGCGGACAAGGCGTCGAAAGCCGACCGTCGCCGCGACGCGGCGGCGCGCCGCGCCACTTTCGAGCCGCTGGCCAAGGAGATCCGCGCTACCGAGGCGCTGATGGATCGCCTGCGCAAGCGCATCGACGGCATCGAGGACGAACTGGCCAATCCCGCGATCTACGAAAAGGATCCCTCGACCGCGACGCGGCTGGCCAAGGAACGATCGCAGCTCGCCCAGACGCTGGCAGGCCACGAGGAAAAGTGGCTGACCATGTCGGCCGAATACGAGGAAGGCACGGCGGAGTGAGTGCGTAATCTCCCCCACGAGGGGGGAGATTGGCTGGTCATCTGCCCTACACGCCGACACCAAAACCCGCTAGACAAACTGCATGAACCAGCACGCCAAGCTTCGCATCGGCCATTCCGCCTGTCCGCATGATTGCCCCTCGACCTGCGCGCTCGAGGTCGAACTGCTCGATGGCAACCGCATCGGCCGCGTCCATGGCGCCAAGACCAACAGCTATACCGCTGGCGTCATCTGCGCCAAGGTCGCGCGTTATGCCGACCGCGTCCATCATCCCGACAGGCTGCTGAAGCCGCTGGTTCGGGCCGGCGCCAAGGGCGACGGCGCCTGGAAGGAATCCAGCTGGGAGGCCGCCCTCGATCTCGTCGCCGAAAAGTTCATCGCGGCGGAGGCAAAATACGGCTCGGAGACCGTTTGGCCCTATTACTATGCCGGCACGATGGGCTTGGTGCAGCGCGACGGCATCGACCGGCTGCGTCATGCGAAAAGATACTCTGGCTTCTTCGGCTCAATCTGCACCAATCTGGCCTGGACCGGGTGGATGATGGGGGCGGGTGCCTTGCGCGGCCCCGACCCGCGCGAAATGGCCAAATCCGACTGCGTCGTGATCTGGGGCACCAATGCCGTGGTCACCCAGGTCAACGTGATGACCCACGCCATCAAGGCCCGCAAGGAGCGCGGTGCCAGGATCGTCGTCGTCGATATTTACGAGAACGCGACGATGAGGCAAGCCGATCTCGGGCTGGTGCTGAAGCCCGGCACCGATGGCGCCCTGGCCTGCGCGGTCATGCACGTGCTTTTCAGGGAAGGCATGGCGGACCGCGCCTATCTCTCCAAATACACCGACGATCCCGCCGGGCTGGAAGCGCACCTTCGGACCCGCACGCCGGAATGGGCAGCCGCGATCACTGGCTTGACCGTGGCCGAGATCGAAGCCTTCGCCCGCCTCATCGGCAGGACCAAGAAGACCTATTTCCGCCTCGGCTATGGTTTCTCGCGCCAGCGCAACGGTTCGGCCAACATGCATGCGGCGGCCTCGATCGCCGCGGTTACCGGTTGCTGGCAGTATGAGGGCGGCGGCGCCTTCCATTCGAATTCCGGCATCTTCAAGCTCAATCAGGATGTGCTGGAAGGCACGAAAATGCGGGATCCCTCGATCCGCTATCTCGACCAGTCGCGCACCGGCCCGGTGCTGACGGGTGCCGCGGACGCGCTCTATGGAGGGCCTCCGGTGACGGCCATGCTGATCCAGAACACCAACCCGACCAATGTGGCGCCCGAGCAGCGGCTGGTGAAGCAGGGCTTCCTGCGCGACGACCTGTTCACCTGCGTGCACGAGCAGTTCATGACCGACACGGCAAAACTCGCCGATGTCGTACTGCCGGCGACGATGTTCCTCGAGCATGACGATATCTACAAGGGCGGCGGCAACCAGCACATCACGCTTGGCCCCAAGCTGATCGAGCCGCCGGAAGGGCCGCGCACCAACCATTTCGTCATCGAGGAACTGGCTAGGCGTTTGGGCGTCGCCGACCGGCCGGGTTTCGGTCTCACCGAGCAGCAGCACATCGACATCATCCTGGGCAAGCGCGGACTGGGCAGTTTCGACAGCCTGAAGGAAGACAAGTGGGTCGACCTGCAGCCGGATTTCGAGGCGGCGCATTTCATCAACGGCTTTGGCCATGCCGACGGAAAATTCCATTTTCGGGCCAATTGGAGCGGGCAGGCGGCGCCCAACCGGCCGCCGAAGAGCATGGGCCTGTTCGGCCCGGTGGAGAGCCTGCCGGAATTTCCCGATCACGTCGACCTGATCGAGGTCGCCGACGAGGCGCATCCATTCCGCCTGGCCACGTCGCCGGCGCGCAACTTCCTCAACTCGACCTTTTCCGAGACGCCGGTATCCAAGGCCAAAGAAGGCCGCCCTGAACTTCTTCTGCATCCAGACGATGCCGCCGCCCATGGGCTGGCCGACGGCGACCGTGTCGAGATCGGCAACCAGCGCGGCGAGGTGGTGCTGCATGCCAAGCTGTTCGACGGCATCAAGCGCGGCGTCGTCATCGCCGAAGGCATCTGGCCGAACAGTGCTCATGAGCGCGGCGAGGGCATAAACGTGCTGACAGGCGCCGATGCGCCGGCGCCCTATGGCGGTGCTGCTTTCCATGACAACAAGGTGTGGCTGCGCGCGGCACGTTGAGCCGCGAGCCAACAGCCGACTGTAAGGGCAGATTCCTGTTGCCGTCTCTCGGCTCTGCCGGTGCTGAATTTGCACCTTCCGTGGCTTTAAGGAACGCTTCCAGCGCCAGCGTCCATCGCCGCCAGGCCGGCAATACCTTTACAGTGCTAAATTAGAAGAAGTTAAATTTATAACTTTTGCAATTGTGGGACATTAAGGTCTTTCCTGCATGGTCGGCTTGCCGTTGGGGGCTGGCGGACGATCGATGCGCGGGCGAGGGTGGATCAAGGCATTACGTCAGGACGAGGCTCGGTGGGTGCGTGCGCGCATTGCCGAACTGGAGCGTGATCTCATGGCGGCATCGTCCAAGGGACGCCACGGGCGGTTCGAAGCCGGGCACGAACTTCGCACCGCCAAGTTCCGCCTGGAGCGGCTTGAAGAATGCATTGCCGAAACACCAGGAGAGGCCGACCGCTAGCCGAGGTCATCCCCGCCCTCCAGCACAGCGGCGATTGTCGAAGGAACCAAACGCCCATCTCCCGGTTCCTCCTGCTCCAATGGAGTATCTCTCAATGTTTCGCCTGCTAGTCACCGGTGCTTTGGTCTATGTCGCTTACCGCGTTACCCAGCGCATGATCCAGGACATCCCGGACACGGTCGATCCGCTCTTGCTGCCGCCGCCCCAGCATGATCGCGGAGCCTTGCGGCGGCAGTCAGCGACATCCGGCGTCAACGCGCGCCGTTAGCGAGGTCGATGGCGGTTCGACCAGAGCGGTGGAACCGCCGGATCGGCGTTGCGAACAAAGGGGAAACGATGCTTGATGGGCGATGAACCTCGCCGCATCTGATTCGACGTTTCTGGACCCGACCGCACTGCCTCCCTATCTGGCCCGGCTGAACGACGCCCAGCGCCTTGCCGTCGAGCATGGCGACGGCAAGATAGGCGGCCCCCTGCTGGTCATCGCGGGTGCCGGGTCGGGCAAGACCAACACGCTGGCGCACCGTGTCGCGCACCTTATCGTCAAGGGGGCCGATCCGCGTCGCATTCTGCTGATGACCTTTTCCCGGCGCGCGGCTTCCGAAATGGCCAAGCGTGTCGAGCGCATCGCAGGCGAAGTGCTCGGCCGCGACGCCGCCGTGGTTACCGATGCTCTGACTTGGGCCGGCACTTTCCACGGCATCGGCGCGCGGCTGTTGCGCGACTACGCGCTGGAGATCGGCCTGGACCCTGCCTTCACCATCCATGACCGAGAGGATTCCGCCGACCTGATGAATCTCGTGCGCCATGAGCTCGGCTTCTCCAAGACGGAAGCGCGCTTTCCCACCAAGGGCACCTGCCTGGCCATCTATTCGCGCGCCGTCAACGCGCAGGCGCCGCTCGGCCAAGTCCTGGGCGCCGCTTTCCCTTGGTGCGCCGGCTGGGCCGATCAGTTGAAACAGCTGTTCGCTTTCTATGTCGAAGCCAAGCAGTCGCAGAACGTGCTCGATTACGACGATCTTCTGCTCTACTGGGCGCAGATGGCGGCCGAGCCCGAGATAGCAGCCCATCTCGGCGGGCGCTTCGACCACGTGCTGGTGGATGAATATCAGGACACCAATCGCTTGCAGGCGTCGATCCTTATGGCGCTGAAACCCGATGGCGCCGGGCTGACCGTGGTCGGCGACGATGCGCAATCGATCTATTCGTTCCGTGCCGCCGAGGTGCGCAACATCCTCGACTTTCCCAAGCAGTTCGCCCAGGCCGCCGACGTGGTCATGCTGGAGCGCAATTACCGCTCGACCGAGACCATTCTGGCCGCCGCCAACGCGGTGATCGGTGAGGCCTCGGAGCGCTTTACGAAAAATCTCTGGTCGCAGCGTAAGTCCACCGACAGGCCGAGGCTGGTGAGCGTGCGCGACGAGGTCGAGCAGGCCAATTTCGTCTGCGATACGATCCTGGCAGAGCGCGAGGCGGGCACGGCGCTGAAATCCCAGGCGGTTCTCTTCCGCGCCTCGCATCACAGCGGTCCGCTGGAGATCGAGCTGACCCGCCGCAACATTCCTTTCGTCAAGTTCGGCGGGCTGAAGTTCCTCGACGCGGCACATGTCAAGGACGTGCTGGCGGTGCTGCGTTTCGCTGAAAACCCGCGCGACCGGGTCGCGGGATTTCGTGTGCTGCAGCTTCTGCCGGGAATTGGGCCCTCGGCCGCCGCGCAGATCGTCGAGACGATGACGACGGCGCTTGATGAAGCGATGGGCCTGGCCGGCTGGCGGCCGCCGCAGCGCGCCGCGGATGATTGGCCGGCCTTCGTCTCGCTTTATTCCGGTCTGCGCGCCAGCGCCAAATGGCCGGCTGACCTCGAACAGGTCAGGCTATGGTATGAGCCGCATCTGGAACGCATCCACGAGGATGCAACCACGCGCCGGGCCGATCTCCTGCAGCTCGAGCAGATCGGCTCGGGCTATGCGTCGCGCGAACGGTTTCTCACCGAACTGACGCTCGACCCGCCCGACGCCACAAGTGATCAGGCCGGCCCACCGCATCGCGACGAGGACTATCTGATCTTGTCGACCATCCATTCGGCCAAGGGCCAGGAATGGAAAAACGTCTTCGTGCTCAACACCGTCGACGGCTGCATTCCGGCCGACCTGGGGGTCGGCACCAGGGAAGAGATCGATGAAGAGCGTCGGCTGCTCTATGTGGCGATGACACGGGCCAAGGACAGTCTGAACCTGGTCATGCCCCAGCGTTTCTTCACGCACGGGCAGGCGGCGCGCGGCGATCGCCACGTCTATGCCTCGCGCACGCGCTTCATCCCGGCCTCTATCCTCGGCGTCTTCGAGCAGATGTCGTGGCCATCCGCACAAGCGGCGGCTGGCAGGACGGCGCGGCCGGACGTGCGTGTCGACATTGGCGCCCGCATGCGCGGCATGTGGAAATAGGTCTCCCCCAGGACGACGGATGTCCGGACACCCCGGTGCATTCGGCGTTTCGCTGAAGTGCATGGGGCTTCCGCACAGTTGCGTTCTTAATGAGCGGCCGGACAGCCGGCGCAAGCCCAGACGGACCTGCCATGACGTGACTGGCGCGCATCGCATTCGGCCCGAGGGAATTCAAACCGAACCGTTCGGTTCGATATCCATTGACAGTCCGTATAGCTCTGGTGAACGCAGGTCGGCTTCGGACCGGCTACACGGGGCAGACGGGTTCGCTTAACTAACTGTTTCAAAATAATAAAATCATCACCGCTTGACCATCGTCCGTTTTTCAAGGGGTGGATTCAAGGTGCGCGGGAACATCTTCGTGATTGGAACGCATCCACCCCTCAACCCATTTCGGGGTGGTCCGAGCGACGCGAATTCCTCCCAAGGGCACGCCACTAGATGGACAGAACAAAAGCATACTGGAGTATTTGAAATGACCAAGATCGCTCTTACCGCCGCCGCCATCCTTCTCGCCACGGGCACGGCTTTTGCCGGCAGTGACAATTATGGCTCGGAAAACGCCAACCAGCCGGTGGCCAATCAGTCGGTTTCCAACATCGACACCACGCACACCGGTTCAATCCTGAAGTCCGAAAAGGCGCAGGCTGACGCCGACGCCAACGTTCCGGCTGCTTCAGGCCAGGGCATCTGGGGTCGCTAAATTAGGCGACCCCTGCAACAGCTCTTTCGTTAAATCTGAAAATTGGAGTATTTGAAATGACCAAGATCGCTCTTACCGCCGCCGCCATCCTCATCGCAACCGGCACCGCTTTTGCCGGCAGCGATAATTTTGGTTCCGACAACGTCAACCAGCCGGTTGCCAACCAGTCTTCCAACATCGACACAACGTACACTGGTTCGATCCTCAAGTCTGACCAGGCACAGGGCGACGCCAATGCCAACGTGCCGGCTCAGTCTGGCCAGGGCATCTGGGGTCGTTGATCTCTAAGACCTTGGAACGCACAAAGAGCGGTGGGCCTGGCCCGCCGCTCTTGTTTTTTGCGGAGCCAGAACGTCTTTGGTTGAGGAACCGCCCCCAGGACGCGGGCGCGGCTTTTTTGAAGACGTTTGATCCTGCGCTTCTAGCTTAAGTCCTTCGGCCGCAGGCAATGTGTCAGTCTTGCCGAGGACAGAGCCTGCCACTCACCGTCGAAGACGAATCGCGCCAGCGCAGCCGTGGGGAACTTTTCCTCCAGCCTCTTGTGCGCTTTGGCCTCCGAGGTCGACGAGGCAAGCCCCCTCGCCAGATCCTCCAGGCCCGGATTGTGGCCGACCACCACAAGGCAAGCGCTCGACGGGTCGGCTTCACGAATCTGGTTCAGAACATGCGTGGATGAAGCGTCGTAAAGCGCCTCGGCAAACGAGACGCGCGGCTGCCTGGGCAGTTCCGCGGCCACCAGCCGCCACGTGTCGCGGGTGCGCAACGCCGGAGAGACCAGCGCCTGATCCGGTAGCCACCCGCGCGCCGCAAGCTCGCGTCCCATCAATTTGGCTGCCATCAACCCGCGCTCGGCGAGCGGCCGGTCGAAATCATCGAGGTCCGCGCCGTCCCAGCTCGATTTTGCGTGGCGAAGCAGGAGAAGCTGTTTTGTCGCCATCTCCCGGCTCAGGGGGTGATCCGCGCCAGGTGCTCCAGATCGGCTTCCTCGCGCTGCGGGTTCGGCGCCATCACCACGGAGCTGCCGTTTTCGGCATCGTCGGCGAAATGGCCAAGCATGGTGCGGCCGGCCTCCATGCGAGCCTTGCCCTCGGCGACCAGGCTCAATGCCAGCGGATAGAGCCGGTGCTCGGCCTTCAGGACGCGCGCGGCCAGCGTATCGGCGGTATCGCCGACCATCACCGGCACCGCCGCCTGGGCGATGATCGGGCCGTCATCCATCTCGGAGGTGACGAAATGCACCGTGCAGCCATGGATCCGCAGGCCGGCGGCCAGCGCGCGCGCATGCGTGTCGAGCCCCTTGAACGCCGGCAGCAGGGCGGGGTGGATGTTGATCATGCGTCCCTGCCATTTCTGCACCAGGCCCGGGGTGAGGATGCGCATGTAGCCGGCCAGCGCCACGATCTCGGCCTTGTAGGCCACCAGCGCCGCTTCGATCGCCGCGTCATGCGCCTGCTTGCTGCCGTGGTCGGCGCGGGCAACGACCTGCGTGGCGATGCCGCGCGCCTTGGCGATGCCGAGGCCGACGGCGTCCGCTTTGTCTGAAATGACTCCGACGATTTCGGCCGGGAAGGCCGGATCGCTGGCCGCCGCGATCAGTGCGGTCATGTTGGAGCCGCGTCCGGAAATCAGAACGACGGTGCGTTTCCTGTGCGTGCTCATAGGCCGATCGAGCCCCGATAGATGACGCCGGCGTCGCGGCGCGGAACGATGCGGCCGATCGGCGTCACCGTCTCGCCGGCTTCCTGCAGCACCGCGGCGACCTGCGCCGCCTGGCCGGATGCGACCGCCAGGATCATGCCGATGCCGCAATTGAAGGTGCGCATCATCTCTTCGGGCGCCACGCCGCCCGTCTTGGCAAGCCAGGAGAAAACGGCCGGCACGTCGATCGCCTCGAGGTCGAGCTCCGCCGAAAAATCCTTGGGCAGCACGCGCGGAATGTTTTCCGGGAAGCCGCCGCCGGTGATGTGCGCCAGCGCCTTGATACCATGCGTGTTGCGGATGGCTTTCAGAATCGATTTCACATAGATGCGCGTCGGCTCGAGCAGCGCTTCGGCAAGGCTGGCGTCGTCGTTGAACGGCGCCGGATCGGCCCAGGCAACGCCGCTGGTGGCCACGATGCGGCGCACCAGCGAAAACCCGTTTGAATGCAGCCCGGAGGATGCCAGCCCCAACAGCACGTCGCCCTCGACGATATCGTCGGTGGGCAGCAACTGGCCGCGCTCGGCCGCGCCCACCGCAAAACCCGCCAAATCATAGTCGTTGCCGTGATACATGCCGGGCATCTCGGCCGTCTCGCCGCCGATCAGCGCGCAGCCGGCCTGACGGCAGCCTTCGGCAATGCCGCCGACGATCGCAGCACCCTGGTCGGGATCGAGCTTGCCGGTGGCGAAATAGTCGAGAAAGAACAACGGTTCGGCGCCCTGCACGACGATGTCGTTGACGCACATGGCGACGAGGTCGATGCCGATCGTGTCATGCTTGCCGGCATCGATGGCGATCTTCAGCTTGGTGCCGACGCCGTCGTTGGCCGCCACCAGCACCGGATCTGTGAAGCCGGCGGCCTTGAGGTCGAACAGGCCGCCGAAACCGCCGATCTCGCCATCGGCACCGGGCCGGCGCGTCGCGCGCACCAGCGGCTTGATCTTCTCGACCA
>NZ_JBAZUD010000163.1:0-10471 GCF_041661565.1 Mesorhizobium sp. | reverse complement strand
GCGCGTTCAGACTGCCAGCGCTAAAAGTGTCTCCAGGATCAAGGACAGGCGGCACCGACTTTCATATACGGATGCCGCGACGAGGCCGACCGGGTGTTAACGTCCCTTCCTCCCGGATCGACAGGGGCCGGAAGCAGCTTTCAGGCGGCTTCCGGCTTTCCCCCTTGGAGCCCTTGCACAACCCGGATTTGCTTTGCTTTTGACGTGTTGGCGTCTATCACCTTGGCGAGGCCAGCCATGTCGGGCGGGCACGCAAGGACCCCAGGCACGAAACGCCGAATGACGGATTCTGTCCACGACGAGCCCCTTTTCCACGAAGTCGAGGGCAACCCGACACCGGATAACGCCACCGGCGGCTTCTTCGTAACCCGTGATGGCAGGAAGATCCGCTATGGCCTGTTCGGGGCGGTAACCCGCCCGATCAGGGGTACGGTGGTCGTCTTGTCGGGCCGCAACGAGTGCATCGAGAAATATTTCGAGACCATCCGCGATCTCGCCGATCGCGGCTTTGGCGTCGCAACCCTCGACTGGCGCGGCCAGGGCTCCTCCGACCGGCTGATCCGTGACCGCCAGCGCGGCTATGTCAGGAGTTTTCGGGACTATGCCGCCGACCTGGAGCAGTTCTTCGAGGAGATCGTGCTGCCGGACTGCCGTGGGCCATACTACATCCTGGCGCATTCGGCGGGTGCAACGGTCGCACTGCTTGCCTCGCCGTCCATGGTGAACCGCGTCCGGCGCATGGTGCTGATCGCGCCGTTCCTGACGCTGCCCGATCTGCCGGTCTCGATATCGACCGTTCGCCGCCTCTGTTCGCTGTTTTGTGCCCTTGGCCTTGGCCGGCTCTATGCCGCATGGGGTCCGCGGCCGAAAGTGTCGGCTCCCTTCGACACCAACAAGGTGACAACGGACCCGGAGCGCTATCGGCGCAACACGCGGATCTACGAAGAGCACCCACAACTGGCCCTGGGCGGCCCGACGATCCGCTGGCTGCGGGCCGCCGCGAAGGCGTCGGAGGCGGTCAGCGATCCCGACTTCATGGCCGGCATCCAGATTCCGCTGCTCATCATTGCGCCCGTCACGGACCAGGTGGTTTCAACCAGGGCCGTCGAAGCCTACGCCAGGCGGTTGCGGCTCGGTTCGCTGCTGATGATCGACGGCGCGCGCCACGAAATCCTGCAGGAAGCCGACATCTATCGCGAGCAATTCCTCGCCGCCTTCGATGCCTTCATTCCCGGCAGCGACGACCCTACGGCCTGACTGGCGCTGTCCGGGCGCCTAGGGTTGCCCGAGGCATCGCCGACCGTCCTTCTCATCGGCGGCCACGACGGCCATGGCATGGAACGGTCAGCCGTGCAGCGCCGCCATGGCCGCGGCATGAAGCTCCGGCGTCGCCGCCGCCAGCACGTCGCCGCCCTTCTCGGCTGGCCCGCCGTCGAATGTGGTGACGACGCCACCCGCCTTCTCGATGATGGGGATCAGCGCCACGATGTCGTAAGGTTTCAATCCGGGGTCGGCGACAATGTCGACGCTTCCCGACGCGACCATCGCGAAGGCATAGCAATCGACGCCATAGCGCGCGAGTTGGACCTGCTGTTCGAAACCGTCATAGCGCTTGCGCGCCTCACCCTTGAACAGCGCTGGCGTGGTCGTGAACAACGTCGCCTCGGCGAGGCTGGTCGTCTTGCGCGTTGCCAGCTTTCGCGGGCCGCCCGGTCCTTCATAATATGCGCCGGATGCGTTGGCGTAGAACAGCTCGCCCGTGAAAGGCTGCGACATCATGCCGGCGACGGCGTCGCCATCGACCGTCAGCCCGACCAGCGTTCCCCACACCGGCAGGCCGGAAATGAAGGCGCGCGTGCCATCGATCGGGTCGATCACCCAGACATGCCTGCTGGCGGTATTCTCGCTGCCATGCTCCTCGCCGAGGATGCCGTGGTCCGGGTACTCAGCCGATATCAGTGCCCGGATGGCATGCTCGGCCTCGCGGTCGGCCTCGGTGACCGGGTCGAAACTGCCCTTTTCCTTGTTGGCCACCGCTCCCTGGCTGCGAAAGCGCGGCAAGGTTTCCGCCGCCGCGGCCCGCGCGATACGGCGCATGAAATCGATGCTTATGTCCAACTCATTCTCCTGCATTGCGGGGCACGCGCGAACCCGTGCTCTGCCGCCAGTTCAGTGCCAAAACAAGGGGGTTTGATGATTTTTCGCGTGGCGACTAGCTGTGGCACAAATGTCACGCGGCCATCATCGAGATACAGTTTCCACATCACTATGAATTAAAAACGCCTGAAGGTCGCTTGACATTTGTGCAGCGCACAATACGCTCAGCCTCGGACAGGTTCTCCTGTCCATGCCCTCCTTGGGCGTTTCCTCCCTAGACTTCGACCGTGTCGTGCAAGCGATGCGGTCTTTTTTTACGCCGCGACAGGGCGGGCTCACTCCGCCGCCAACGGCAGATCCATGAAATGATGGTCTGGCATTGCCATCAGATCCGCCGAGAACCGCGTCAGGTCGTCCGCCAGCGCGTCGAAGCCGGCGGCCTTCGCGAACGTCCGTTCGTTCATGTAGAGCCCGCGATTGACCTCGATCTGCAGCGCATGCAGGTGCCGCGCCGGACGGCCATAATGCTCGGTGATGAAGCCGCCGGCATAGGGCTTGTTGTGGGCGACTGTATAGCCCATGCCGCTGAGCAGCCCGATCGCGGTCTCCGTCAGCGCCGGCGTAGCCGAGATGCCGAAACGGTCGCCGATGATGAAGTCCGGCCGCAGGCCGCTGTCGCCGACACGGATGCTCGCCGGCATGGAATGGCAGTCGATCAGCACGGCAAAACCGAAGCGCGCATGGGTGCGGGTCAAAAGCCGTTTCAGCGTCTCGTGATAGGGCTTGTAGACGGCCTCGATGCGGGCGACCGCCTCGGCCAGCGGCAGCCGGCCTGAATAGATGTCGAGCCCCTCTCCGACCAGCTTCGGCACCGTGCCGAGCCCGCCGGCCACCCGCGCCGAGCGGATGTTGCAGAAGGAGGGCACCGGCTCGGCGAACATGCGCGGGTCGAGTTCCCAGGGCTCCCGGTTGACGTCGAGATAGGCGCGCGGAAAATTCGCCGCCAGCATCGGCGCGCCAAGCGCCACGGCGCCGCCGAACAGTTCGTCGACATAGCAATCCTCGGAGCGACGGATGGCATTTCGGTCGAGCCTCGCCATGGCGAGGAAGCGCTCGGGATAGTAGCGGCCGCTATGCGGCGAATTGAACAGGAAGGGCACGCGCTGCTCGGCGCCCGAGCGGATTTCGAAGGGCGGAAAGACCGAAAAATCCTCGGCTGCCGTCTTCAATTTGAACGAACCCGAAACCACCAGTGCATCATGACTTGAAACTGCCACCTTGCCGGCCGCGTGTCCAGCGATCAGCAGCCATGCCGTTGCGCGAATATGGGCGATGCAGCGCCCGCGTTCACTTGATGTTTACCCTCACATCCTCATATACAGGATGGTTAACGGGCTTGCCCGACGGCAATCTCGGGCGGGTGATTCGGACGGGACAACATGGCACGCATTCTTCTGGCGGAAGACGATGACGATATGCGTCGGTTCCTCGTCAAGGCGCTGGAGCGCGCAGGCTATCAGGTCAGCGATTTCGACAATGGCGCCAGCGCTTATGAGCGCCTGCGCGAGGAACCGTTCTCGCTGCTGCTGACCGACATCGTCATGCCGGAGATGGATGGCATCGAACTGGCCCGCCGCGCCACCGAGATCGATCCCGACCTGAAGGTCATGTTCATCACCGGTTTCGCCGCGGTTGCGCTGAACCCGGATTCCAAGGCGCCGAAAGACGCCAAGGTGCTGTCGAAGCCCTTCCATCTGCGCGACCTCGTCAACGAGGTCGAGAAGATGCTGCAGGCGGCCTGAACAACCCTTCCGCAAGGACATCGCCCGCCGCGGCGAGACGATGCCTTCTTTCCTTTTCCCGCTATTGACGCGCCGAACCAAAAGTGGTGTATGCGCGGCTTCGGATGGGCGTGTAGCTCAGCGGGAGAGCACTGCATTGACATTGCAGGGGTCACAGGTTCAATCCCTGTCACGCCCACCATCCTCAAAGACCTGCCATAAGTTCGGTACAAAAACGGGCCTGAACATTCGCGAGCGGTATCTCGCCTAGGCGCTGGCAATCACCTTCTCGACCTCTTGCACCGAATGTCCCGTCAGGTCCTTTGCGATTTCGCCGACAAGCACATCGGTCAGCTTCTGGTGATAATGCTTGCGAAGCTCGCCCAAAGTGCGCGGTGCGGCGATGACGATCAACTTGGCGATGTGCCCGCCGAGCACCTGCCGATTGAGCAATTCGGCTGTCCCGGCGGCAAAGCTGTCTTCCTCGATCTGGCTGCTGTCGGGATTCGACGCACTGCTCTGGTGACGTGCGCCTGAACCCTTGTTGTCGTTCGAGACGTCTTCGACGACCGACGCCGTCAGCTTGGGATTGGCTTCGTCGCCTGAATTGTGGAACATGTTCAACCGCTCGCCGTCGGCTACGGCGACGGTAGCGCCCTTGGGAATATCCATTTTGCAAATCTCCAGGTGAATCGTGAATCGCGCCAATGTCTTGGCATCGGGGGTCAACGCCTCAGAACGATATTGGATGCCTGAAGTCCTTTCGGTGGGCGTGGAACCTTCTTTCGCGGACGTGGTTATCCATCCGCTAGGAGATGTCCCCTCAACTCCATGCACAACATGAGGCCCGCTGCTCCCCCCAAGACAGCGGGCTTTTTGTTTGCGTGCGCATGCCGAGGCAAGAATGCCTGCACGACACGACTCAAAGCCACCGCTCCGTTTAGGGAAGCCGCCAGCCCCACGGCGGCGGTTTTATGCGCCCGCTTGACAACCCTTGCCGGCGTGGGTCATTTCTTTCATCGAGGGAAAAAGCGAGGACACTCATGAAGAAGACATATGAAAAGCCGGTGCTGACCCGGCGCGAGCGTTTGGCCTCGGTTACCGCCGAGGCTCCGATCTCGAAGATTCCAATGTAATATCGCGGTCTGGATAAAAGCCCCGGAGCCGAAAGGCGGCCGGGGCTTTTGCGTTGAAGGCGTGACGTGCCGGCGGCTCATGCACCACCCGGACCGATGATGGTGCGCACAAACGGCACAGGCTCAAAACCAGGGCGGCCTGATCAAGCCAAGCCGCCATCTTGCCTTTGCCAGCCGGCCGGCTTCCGGCTTCTTTCCCATGGATACACGCCGTCTGATCTTCCTGAAGATCGGGTTTCCGGGCTCCATCCTCACCAGCCTGGCCATCATCTCCATCGCGGACGCCCTGTCATCAAGCGCTTCGACGAGGATATAGGCCGAGCACGCCATCGCGTAGGGATGGCCGGCCCTCGCGGCCGCGAGGAAACCGTCGAAGTCCCTTGCCATCGCCCTGTAGCCGCCATGCTTGGTCGTCAGCATATCCATCATGGGCAAGGGCATCCTGGTGCCTTGCGGCCACTGGCTGGTCATCAGTGATTTCAGGATCGCCTCGCCGGCCGCATGGTTGCCTTCATGGAAATAGGCCGCCGCGATTTTCAGGTCATAGGCGTCGTTCTCCGGATCGAATGCCTGGGCCCTTTCCAGAAGCTCTCGCGCATGCGCCGGACTGATCTCGTCCTCCATCGAGCGAAACGCCCATCGATAGCCGAAAGCAGCGTCGAGCCGGTGGTAATCGGCCGGGCGTTCCCGCAGTTCATCCGTGATGATCTCGACGGCGCGGGAGTGGCTGAACAAGCCGCTGGTGCCGATGCAAGGCTTGCCGCCCATCAGCGATGCCACCACCGCATAGATGCTGCCCGAGGCGTGAATCTGTTGGCACCTGGCCATCAGCGCCATCTCGAAGAACGCATTGAGCACTTCCTCGCTGAATTGGCCGACGCCGAAATCCTTGGTGCGCATCGCTCCGGTCTCGGCCGTGAGGTAGTCGAGCGCCGCTTCGTCCTGGCCGATAAGCAGCGTCGTCAAGCCCCTCGACGACAGTTCCGCTATGATCGCCTTGGCGAGGACGGAGGGGATCACCTTTTCGGTGAAAACCAGTCTTCTGCGATTCTGGCCGTAGATGATGTCGCCGCTGCGCAGATGCAACGCGGCCATCGGACCGGGAAAGCGGCATCTTCCGGCCGCGTCCATCGCCTCCCGCACGGCTGGCGAGAAGCCGAAAGCCCGCAGCACTTCGGACCGTGCGACCGGCTCTGCATTGTCGTCATGGAAAAAGTCGAGCGCATGGAACTCGTCGCAGATCCAACCACGCAACCGTCGCTGCCTTTCCGCCGCCCGCATGCCCGCTGGCGTGAAATCCCTGTCGCCCACAAAGCCGAAACCGGCCTTCTTGATCTTCTCGCCCATCCAATGCTTCTCGATGAAGGTCGCGTCGAAGATTTTCCCGACGAGGTCGACGGTGTGGGAGCCTTCGTCGATGATCTTCGTGTCGCTCCATGTGAAGCCGAAACGATAGCCGAGCCTGTCGGCCAGGGCCTTCGCGTTGGCCATCGCCAGCAGGCGGCCGCCGAGTCCATCTTTCCGGTTGGCGACGATCAGCATCGATTCGGGGTCACGCGACGCCGAGCCGGATGTCGCCCTTTTCAACGTGCCGGACAAACCACTCATATGTCTGCTCCAATCCGCTGCGCAGCGAGTATCGCGGGCGCCAGCCCGTGGCAAACAGGCGCGAGACGTCCATCCGTTTGCGAGGCGTGCCATCGGGCTTTGTCGGATCGAATCTTATGCCGGTGTCGCCGCCCACGACGGACACAATCGTCCTCGCGAGTTCGGCAATGGTGATATCCTCGCCCGTACCGACATTGATGTGACTGTCGCTTGAATAAGTCTTGAGCAGGAAGATGAGCGCGTCCGCCGCGTCGTCGACATGCAGGAATTCCCGCATCGGTTTGCCCGACCCCCAGACCTCGAGGGACTTCCGGCCGGCACTCCTGGCCTCATGCGCCTTGCGCATCAACGCAGGGATGACGTGGCTTGAATTGAGGTCGAAATTGTCGCCCGGCCCGTAGAGATTGCTCGGCATCGCCGAGATGTAGTCGACGCCATGCTGGCGCCGATAGGCCTGGCAGAGCTTGAGGCCGGCGATCTTGGCGATGGCGTACCACTCGTTTGTGGGTTCAAGCGGCCCGGTCAGCAGCGCGTCCTCCGGGATCGGCTGGGCCGCGAGTTTCGGATAGATGCAGGACGAACCGAGGAACAGCAGCTTGCCGACTTCGGCGCGGAACGCGCTGTCGATGACATTGGTCTGCATGATCAGATTGTCCTGGAGGAAATCGACCGGGAAGCTATCGTTCGCCAGGATGCCGCCCACCTTGGCCGCCGCCATGACCACCGCGTCCGGCCGCCGGTCGGCCATGAACCGGCGCACGCCGGCCTGGTCGAGAAGATCGAGTTCGTCGCGGGATACGGTGACAATATCGCAATCCTCGCCGGCCAGCCCGCGCACGATCGCCGAACCGACCATGCCGCGATGGCCGGCGACGAAAACACGTTTGCCCCTAAGGTCGAAGCGGTTGTCCATGGATAGTCCTTAGGCCGTATTGCCGCTGCGCCACCTGCCGCCGGCGACAAGCGCCAGGTCCGCCTGCACCATTTCCGTCACCAGGTCCTTGAAGCCGGTCGTATGCGACCAGCCCAGTCTTGTCCTGGCCTTCGAGGCGTCGCCGAGCAGCGTGTCGACCTCGGTCGAGCGGAAATAGCGCGGATCGATGCGCACCAGGACAGCGCCCGAAGCGGCATCGACGCCGATCTCGTCGACGCCTTGGCCCTGCCAGCGGATCGCCCGCCCGGTCTCGGCAAAGGCCAGTTCGACGAACTCGCGCACCGAATGCGCCTCGCCCGTCGCCAGCACGAAATCGTCGGGCACCTCATGCTGCAGGATGCGCCACATGCCCTCGACATAGTCGCGGGCGTGGCCCCAGTCGCGCCTGGCGTCGATATTGCCGAGATAGAGCGTCTCCTGCAGGCCGTGGTGAATCGCGGCCACGGCCCGCGTGATCTTGCGGGTGACGAAGGTCTCGCCGCGTGTCGGGCTCTCGTGGTTGAACAGGATGCCGTTGGCGGCAAACATGCCATAGGCTTCGCGATAGTTCACCGTGATCCAGTAGGCGTAAAGCTTGGCGGCGGCATAGGGCGAGCGCGGATGGAAGGGCGTCGTCTCGCGTTGCGGCGTCTCCTGGACCCTGCCGTAGAGTTCCGATGTCGACGCCTGGTAGAAGCGCACCGACTTGTCCAGGCGCAGGATGCGGATGGCTTCCAGCAGCCTGAGCGTTCCCAGCGCATCGGCATTGCCGGTGTATTCAGGCGTCTCGAAACTCACCTGGACATGGCTCTGAGCGCCGAGATTGTAGATCTCGCTCGGTTGGGTTTCCTGCACCAGGCGGATCAGGTTGGTCGCATCCGTCAGGTCGCCATAGTGCAGGAAGAAACGGGCGCCGCGCTCATGCGGATCGATGTAGATGGCGTCGACGCGCTCGGTGTTGAACGAAGACGAACGGCGCTTCACGCCGTGGACGACATAGCCTTTCCCCAGCAGCAGCTGCGCCAGATACGCGCCGTCCTGGCCGGTCACCCCGGTGATGAGAGCCACTTTGTCCGTCATGCCATATTCGTCCGTTTTAACGGCGCATACCGAATACAGGTTTGCATGTCGAACGCAAATCAGCGAGCAGGGCTCTTTCCCGGTTCGGCTTTCTTGCGCTCTATACGCCCGCGACGGCGAGGAGGCTCTTCATCCTGGATGTCGCCAGGTCGGGATCAGCCAGCAATCCTGCCTGGTCGGCAAGGCGGAAGATGTCTGCATAGTGGCGGATGCCGCGAGCCGACTGCATGCCGCCGACCATCGTGAAATGGTCCTGATGGCCGTTCAGCCAGGCCATGAAGACGATGCCGGCCTTGTAATATTCGGTCGGCGCCTCGAAGATCTTTCGCGACAGCGGGACGGTCGGCGCCATCAGCGCGTCGTAGCCGGCGTGGTCGCCCTCCGCCAGTTTCGTCAGGGCGGCATTGGCGACCGGCGCGATGGCGTCGAAAATGCCAAGCAGCGCGTGCGAATGCCTGTTGCCGTCGCCGGCGATCAGTTCGGGATAGTTGAAGTCGTCGCCGGTGAACATGACGACGCCGTCCGGCAGCCGGTCACGCAGCATGATCTCCTTGCCGGCATCGAGCAGCGATATCTTGATGCCTTCGACCTTGCCCGCGTGGCGCTCGATGATGGCGACCACCGTATCGAGCGCGGTCTCGAAATCGTCGCTGCCCCAATAGCCCTTCAAGGCAGGGTCGAACATGTCGCCCAGCCAGTGCAGGATGACCTTGCCGGACGCCTGGCTTAGAATACGATCGTACACGCTCGCATAGTCGTCCGGACCCTTCGCGACGGCCGCCAGCGCGCGGCTGGCCATCATGATCGCCTTGCCGCCCTGCCCTTCGATGAAGGCGAACTGCTCCTCGTAGGCGCCGATCACGTCTGACAGCGTGCTGGCGGCGCCGGGCGCCAGATGGTCGGTTCCCGCGCCGGAGGCCAGGTCGGCGCCATCGACGGTTTTCGCTTCGGCAATCGAGCGGCGGATCAATTCCTTCGCGTTTGCCCAGTCGAAACCCATGCCGCGCTGCGACGTGTCCATTGCCTCGGCGATGCGAAAGCCGAGCCGCCACAGATGATGGCGGAACGCCATCGTCCCCTCCCAGTCGACCACCGGCCTCGACCACGGATCGGTCATGCCAAGCGGATCGGCGACGACGTGCGCGGCGGCATAGGCGATGCGCGAAAACCGCGCGCCGATCACCGGTTGCACAGGCTGGCCAACGAGCACGTAGCGGGCGCCGCTTCTGCCCTCGCCAGGCAAGACAATATCCATGGATCTCTCCCTTCGACCTGCCTATAAATGGAACGTTCCAATAAATCAAGAAGCTTAGGGCCCACTACCGGGCTCTCAAGGAAATACCGCACTGCACACACGAAGCCATGCCCTGCGGGCGGCGCAGCTTCGTCGGAACAACCCACCGGCTCGGAAAAGAATCCCGATTGACTCACAGGCAGACACGGGATTAGAACGTTCCAATAAATCCATGCAGGATTTCGGAAGGATGCTCAAGGATGGCCAGCCGGGCCAAGGCAACGATATTCGACATTGCCCGCGAAGCTGGCGTGTCCAAATCGACGGTGTCGCTCGTGCTCCAGGGCAGCGGGCTGATCCGGCCTGAAACCGCGGTCAAGGTTCGCAAGGCGATCGAGGATGTCGGCTATGTCTACAACCGCGGCGCCGCCAATCTGCGCAAGGCCCATTCCAACGTCATCGGCATGGTCATCAACGATCTCACCAATCCCTTTTTCGCTGAACTGGCGGTCGGCATGGAGCGGGTCTTCCAGTCGGCAGGCATCGTGCCCTTCATCGCCAACACGGCGGAGAATCCGGTGCGCCAGGAAGAGGTGCTGAAGTCGCTGATGGAGCAAGGCGT
>NZ_JBAZUD010000162.1:0-10740 GCF_041661565.1 Mesorhizobium sp. | reverse complement strand
AGGTGCGTGAAGCGGCGGCCCTGCTCAAGCTGACGCCATATCTCGACCGCACGCCGCTCAGCCTGTCGGGAGGCCAGCAGCAACGCACTGCCTTGGCGCGCGCCATCGTCAAGAATGCCAGCCTTGTTCTGCTCGACGAACCGCTGGCCAATCTGGACTACAAGTTGCGCGAGGAACTGCGCGCTGAATTGCCGAGGATCTTTGCCGCCGCGGGCACGATCTTCGTCTATGCCACGACCGAACCGCATGAAGCGCTGTTGCTCGGCGGCAATACGGCGACACTGTCGCAAGGCCGCATCACCCAGTTCGGTCCGACCATCGAGGTGTTCCGCGAGCCGGTCGATCTGGTGACGGCCAGGACCTTCGCCGATCCGCCCCTGAACACGATCGTGCTCGCCAAGAAAGGTCCGGTCTTCCAGCTGGACGGCGCCGTGAACCTGCCGGTCCCGGCCGAACTTGCAGGCATCCCCGACGCCAACTACACGATCGGGTTTCAGCCGCACCACCTGTCGCTGGAGCGACCCAACGCGTCGGCGGTATCGGTGCGGGCCAAGGTGACGATCACGGAGATCACCGGGTCGGAGAGTTTCATCCATCTCGACTTCGCCGATGCACGCTGGGTCATGCTGACCCACGGCATTCGCGACTTCGAGACCGACGCCGTGATCGAGGTGTTCATCGATCCGCGCCACATTATGGTCTTCGACGGGCAAGGCCGCGCCATGAGCGCGCCGAAGCTCGCGGCATAGGAGGCCGGGATGGCGCGCATCGAAGTCAACAATGTCAGGCATTCCTACCTGCCAAACCCGCGCACCGATGCCGATTTCGCGCTGCGCGAGGTGCACCATGTGTTCGAGGATGGCGGCGCCTATGCGCTGTTGGGACCGTCCGGCTGCGGCAAGACCACGCTGCTGAACATCATTTCGGGCCTGCTGCACCCCTCGCATGGCCGGTTGCTGTTCAATGGCAGGGACGTGACCAATCTGTCGACGCAGGAGCGCAACATCGCGCAGGTGTTCCAGTTCCCGGTGATCTACGACACCATGACCGTGTACGACAATCTGGCCTTCCCGCTGCGCAACCGCGGCGTGCCGGAAGCCGATGTCGATCGCAAGGTGCGCGAGACATTGGAGATGATCGACCTGGCGTCCTGGGCGAAGAAGAAGGCGAGGGGCCTGACCGCCGACCAGAAGCAGAAGATCTCGCTTGGCCGCGGGCTGGTGCGCTCCGACGTCAACGCCATCCTGTTCGACGAGCCTCTGACCGTCATCGACCCGCATATGAAATGGGTGCTGCGCTCGCAGCTGAAGCAGCTGCACCGCCGCTTCGCCTACACCATGGTCTATGTCACCCACGACCAGACCGAGGCGCTGACCTTCGCCGACCAGGTCGTGGTCATGTATGATGGCGGCATCGTCCAGATCGGCACGCCGGCCGAACTGTTCGAGCGGCCACGCCACACTTTTGTCGGCTATTTCATCGGCTCGCCCGGAATGAACGTCATGCCGGTAGCGGTCGACGGCAAGACGGCGACGCTCGGCTCGCAGCGGATTGAGCTGCCTGGTGCTCCACAGACAGGCAGCGGTACCGTCGAGCTTGGCATCCGCCCGGAGTATGTGCGGCTCGGCCGCGACGGCATGGCGGTCTCGATCAGCAAGGTCGAGGATGTCGGTCGCCACAAGGTGGTGCGCGCCAGGCTGGAAGGCCGCGACATCGCCGCGATAATCGGCGAGGATGACACAGTGCCCGCCGAACCGAAGGTGCGGTTCGATCCGGCCGGCATCAACATCTATGCCGACTCCTGGCGCGTCGAGATGGGGGCATAGATGGACAAGACCTGGAACAACAAGGCCTGGTTCCTGGTACTGCCGGTGCTGGTGCTGGTGGCGTTCACCGCCGTCATTCCGCTGATGACGGTGGTCAACTATTCGGTGCAGGACACGTTCGGCAACAATGTCTTCACCTGGGCCGGCACCGAATGGTTCGAGGAACTGCTGTCGTCCAGCCGCTTTTGGGAAGCGATGGTGCGCAACCTTGTCTTCTCCTTCATCATCCTGGCGATCGAAGTGCCGCTCGGCATCTTCATCGCGCTCAACATGCCGAAAAAGGGCTGGGGCGTCCCGGTCTGCCTGGTGCTGATGTCATTGCCGCTGCTGATCCCGTGGAATGTGGTCGGCACCATCTGGCAGGTGTTCGGCCGCAACGACATCGGGCTTCTGGGGTATTACCTCAACGCGATCGGCATCGATTACAACTATGTGCAGGATCCGTTCGACGCCTGGGTGACCATCATCATCATGGACGTCTGGCACTGGACCAGCCTTGTCGTGCTGCTCTGCTATGCCGGCCTGGTCTCGATCCCCGATGCGTTCTACCAGGCGGCAAAGATCGATGGCGCCTCGCGCTGGGCGGTGTTCCGCTACATCCAGCTACCGAAGATGCAGCGTGTGCTGTTGATCGCGGTGCTGCTGCGCTTCATGGACAGTTTCATGATCTACACCGAGCCCTTTGTCGTCACCGGCGGCGGGCCGGGCAACTCGACCACGTTCCTGTCGATCGACCTCGTCAAGACGGCGCTCGGCCAGTTCGATCTTGGCCCGGCGGCGGCCATGTCGCTGGTCTACTTCCTCATCATCCTGTTGTTGTCGTGGGTGTTCTACACCGTGATGACCAACTACGACGCGGAGCGTTGAGATGGCTGGCGCCAATGAACGGACCGAGCGCAAGGCGATGAACGGGACTGCGGCTTCGGAAGGCCTCGCCAGTTCGCTGTCGCAGAGCGATCTCGACAGGCGCATGCGCCGGCGCGGCGAGGAATCGCGCTGGTGGTGGATCGTGCCGACGCTTTACATCATCGTGCTGCTGCTGCCGATCTACTGGCTCATCAACATGAGCTTCAAGACCAATGCGGAGATAGTCAACTCGCTGACGCTCTACCCGCATGCGCCGACGGTCGCCAACTACGTCACCATCTTCACCGAGAAGGTCTGGTATTCCGGCTACATCAATTCGATCACCTATGTCGTTATGAACATGGTGATTTCGGTGTCGGTAGCATTGCCTGCGGCTTACGCCTTCTCACGCTACCGCTTCCTCGGCGACAAGCATCTTTTCTTCTGGCTGTTGACGAATCGCATGGCGCCGCCGGCGGTGTTCGCGCTGCCGTTCTTCCAGCTCTACTCGGCTTTTGGCCTGATCGACACGCATATCGCGGTGGCGCTGGCCCACTGCCTGTTCAATGTGCCGCTCGCGGTGTGGATCCTCGAAGGCTTCATGTCGGGCGTGCCGAAGGAGATCGACGAGACCGCCTATATCGACGGCTATTCCTTTCCGCGCTTCTTCCTGAAAATCTTCATGCCGCTGATCGCCAGCGGCATCGGCGTCGCCTGCTTCTTCTGCTTCATGTTCTCATGGGTCGAACTGCTGATCGCCCGCACGCTGACCACGACCGACGCCAAGCCGATTGCCGCGACAATGACGCGCACCGTATCGGCGTCGGGCATGGATTGGGGCCTGCTGGCGGCCGCCGGCGTGCTGACGCTGATCCCCGGCGCGCTCGTCATCTGGTTCGTGCGCAACTACATCGCCAAGGGCTTTGCCCTGGGGAGGGTGTGACCATGAATTTGAACCTGTCCTGGATGGCGTGGACACCACCGACGGCGATCTTCTTCGTCGTCATCGCGCTGCTCCTGGTCGGCATGGGCGTCTGGGAATACGCCTCGCCGGGCGGCAACCCTCGCGTCGGCCTGCTGCGCTTCGAGACGACGCGCGGCGATCGTCTGTTCGTTTCGCTGCTTGGCAGCGCCTTTATCCATCTCGCTTGGTTGGGTCTTGTCGGACCCAGCCTGTGGTGGGCTCTCGCTCTCTCCGTGGTCTACGCGATTGGCGTGTTCCGCTACGTATAGAGGGGGAAACTGTTGGAGCGGCCGCGTGCCGGCGACCGCTCCGATCGCACTTGAAACCTGAACAGTGGAGGAAACACATGCGACGGCAATTTCTAACATCAACGACAGCCCTTGTACTATTGCTCGGCGTCGGCAATGCCTATGCCGGTATGGATGAGGCAAAAACCTTTCTGGACAAGGAGATAGGCGATCTCTCGACGCTTTCGCGCGCCGATCAGGAAGCCGAAATGCAGTGGTTTATCGACGCAGCCAAGCCCTTCCAGGGCATGGACATCAAGGTGGTTTCCGAAACCCTGACGACTCACAAATATGAGTCTGAGGTGCTAGCCCCGGCCTTCACCGCCATCACCGGCATCAAGGTCACGCATGACGTCATCCAGGAAGGCGACGTCGTCGAGAAGATCCAGACCCAGATGCAGACCGGCCAGAACCTCTATGACGGCTGGGTCAACGATTCCGACCTGATCGGCACCCACTGGCGCTACCAGCAGGTGCGCAACCTGACCGACTGGATGGCCAATGAAGGCAAGGATGTCACCAATCCCGGCCTCGACCTGAAGGACTTCATCGGCTCGTCCTTCACCACGGCGCCCGATAAGAAGCTCTACCAGCTTCCCGACCAGCAGTTCGCCAACCTCTACTGGTTCCGTTACGACTGGTTCAACGACGAGAAGAACAAGGCCGACTTCAAGGCCAAGTACGGCTACGACCTCGGCGTGCCGGTCAACTGGTCGGCCTATGAGGACATCGCCGAGTTCTTCACCGGCCGCGATGTCGGTGGCAAGAAGGTCTATGGCCACATGGACTACGGCAAGAAGGACC
The DNA here is from genome assembly GCF_041661565.1 of Mesorhizobium sp. Lineage (GTDB taxonomy): Bacteria > Pseudomonadota > Alphaproteobacteria > Rhizobiales > Rhizobiaceae > Mesorhizobium. The sequence goes on along the minus strand of NZ_JBAZUD010000162.1, from coordinate 6,013 downwards.
CGTCGCTCGGCTGGCGTTTCACCGACGCCTGGCTGTCGATGGCCGGCAATGGCGACAAGGGCATTCCGAACGGCCTGCCGGTCGACGAATGGGGCATCAAGGTCAACGAGAAGTCCCAGCCGGTCGGCTCCTGCACCGCGCGTGGCGGCGACACGAATGGCCCGGCGGCGGTCTATTCGATCCAGAAATACCTCGACTGGCTGAAGGCGTACGCTCCGGCCGAAGCACAGGGCATGACCTTCTCCGAATCGGGCCCCGTGCCGGCGCAGGGCAACATTGCCCAGCAGATCTTCTGGTACACGGCCTTCACCGCCGACATGGTCAAGTCGGGCCTGCCGGTGATGAACGACGACGGCACGCCGAAGTGGCGCATGGCGCCGTCGCCGCATGGCGTCTACTGGAAGGACGGCATGAAGCTCGGCTACCAGGACGTCGGTTCGTGGACGCTGATGAAGTCGACGCCGGAAGACCGGGCGAAGGCGGCATGGCTCTACGCCCAGTTCGTGACCTCGAAGACCGTGGACGTGAAGAAGAGCCATGTCGGCCTGACCTTCATCCGCGACTCCACGATCCACGACAAGAGCTTCACCGAGCGTGCGCCGAAGCTTGGTGGTCTGATCGAGTTCTACCGCTCGCCGGCCCGCGTCCAGTGGTCGCCGACCGGCACCAACGTGCCTGATTATCCGAAGCTGGCACAGCTCTGGTGGCAGGCAATCGGCGACGCGGCCTCGGGCGCCAAGAGCGCGCAGGAAGCCATGGACTCGCTCTGCGCCGAGCAGGAGAAGGTCATGGCCCGTATCGAGAAGTCCGGTGTCCAGGGCGACATCGGGCCGAAACTCGCCGAAGAGCATGATCTGGCCTACTGGAATGCCGACGCCGTCAAGGCCGGCAATCTCGCTCCTCAGCTGAAGATCGAGAACGAGAAGGAAAAGCCGCAGACCGTCAACTACGACGAACTGGTCAAGAGCTGGCAGAAATAGGCTGCCGTGGGCGTCCGCGCCCGCGTGAAATTTGGGGGAGGCGGCATGTTGCCGTCTCCCCCGTTTGTGTCGAGACGAAGGACATTGGAATGAGCGGTTTTGTGCTGGCAATCGACCAGGGCACCACGTCCACCCGGGCCATCCTGTTCGACGGCCGGATGAACATCGTCAGCAGCGGTCAAAAGGAATTCACCCAGCATTATCCGGCGTCCGGTTGGGTCGAGCATGATCCGGAGGATATCTGGGCCGGCGTGCTGGCGACCGTGAAGCTGGCGTTGAAGAAGGCCGACCGGCCTGCGTCCCAGGTCGCAGCGCTCGGCATCACCAATCAGCGCGAGACCATTGTCATCTGGGATCGGGCGACGGGCAAGCCGATCCACAACGCCATTGTCTGGCAGGACAGGCGCACCGCGCCGCTGTGCCAGAAACTCAAGAAGCAGGGACTGGAAAAGACATTCACCCGCAAGACCGGCCTGCTGCTCGATCCCTATTTCTCCGGCACCAAGATTGCCTGGATCCTCGACAAGGTGAAAGGCGCCCGAAAGCGCGCCGAGAAGGGCGAATTGCTGGCCGGCACGATCGACAGTTTCCTGATATGGCGGCTGACCGGAGGCAAGGTCCACGCCACCGATGCCACCAACGCCTCGCGCACGCTCGTCTACAACATCGCGGAGAACAACTGGGACGACGAATTGCTGTCTATCCTCAAAATTCCCGCGAGAATGCTACCCGAGGTGAAGGACTGCTCGGATGACTATGGAATCACGGAGAAAAAGCTTTTTGGCGCCGAGATAAGAATCCTCGGCGTTGCCGGTGATCAGCATGCCGCGACCATCGGCCAGGCCTGCTTCGAGCCGGGCATGATGAAGTCCACCTACGGCACCGGCTGTTTCGCGCTGCTCAATACGGGCGGCGATATGGTGCGCTCGAAGAACCGCCTGTTGACCACCATAGCCTACCGGCTGGACGGCAAGACGACCTATGCGCTGGAAGGCTCTATCTTCATTGCCGGAGCGGCCGTGCAATGGCTGCGCGACGGCATAAAGGTGATCGGCAAGGCTGAGCATAGCGGCCAACTGGCCAGTGAGGCCGATCCGACGCAAAACGTATATCTGGTGCCGGCCTTTGTCGGTCTCGGCGCGCCATACTGGGACGCCGAGGCACGCGGCGCCATCTTCGGGCTGACCCGCAATTCGGGACCGGCTGAATTTGCCCGTGCCGCACTGGAATCCGTCGCCTACCAGACGCGCGACCTGCTTGACGCCATGCGCAAGGACTGGAAGGGCGCGGCCGCCAGGACGGTGCTCAGGGTCGATGGCGGCATGGTGGCATCGGACTGGACGATGCAGCGGCTGGCCGACATCCTCGATGCGCCGGTCGACCGCCCGACCATCTTGGAGACGACCGCTCTCGGCGCGGCTTGGCTTGCCGGCTCGAAGGCGGGCGTCTGGCCCGCGCAGCGGCAATTCGCGAAGAGCTGGGCGTTGGAGCGGCGGTTCCAGCCCGCGATGGACAGCGCCGACCGTTCAGCGAAACTCGCAGGGTGGCGCGACGCGGTGCGCAGAACGCTGAGCAAGCCGTAAGCGAGGTGAATGATGACGAACCCGGATTGGTATGCCCACTGGCGCGCCGAGGCCGTCGATCAACTGAATGACAAGAACCGGCGCTTGCAGGATGAATTCCGATTGGGTGGCTGGTCCCGCTACGACTACGATCTGACATCTGGAAAACTGGTTTTCTCAGATGAGAAAGTCATCAAAATTATCGCCGAAATCCAGGTCGCGGGCAGCACCAGCGTGAAAGCAGGGAACTGGCTCTGGGCTTGGTCAAACTCGAACCTGCCTGGCGAGATGCTGTTCGATGCAAGAATGGTTCGATCCTTCGGGGAAGAGAACGGCATAGACGAATTGGCCCAGCCCTATGTAACAGACGCCCGAGACGATCTGGAAGTGCTCGGATGGGAATTGTCCGCTACGACAGTTCGAATTTGCCATGCGGTTGGAGTCTACCGTTCCCCCCGTGGAGAGGGCGGCGGCTTGTACCTGATCATAAAAAGCATCGCTTGGGCGACTTGACGACTACGCCCATGCCGAAAAAAGTCCGCGCCGTTTCCGGCGCGGACTTCCATACTCATATCGGTTCACGCATTCAGATCGTTGGACGATCAGTAGGGCGAGCGGCACTCGCGACGAGGACCATTGTTTGGCTGAAACGTGTTGTCGGACGCCCGGTAGCTCCGGTAGTGGTCGTAGCACCACTGCACATGCGAATTGCCTTCAGAGACGCGGTTGTTCTCGCTGTTGACGATCGCGCCGGTGATCAGGGCACCAGTCGCGAAAGCCGCAAGCGGGAACCAGTAATCGCCGTGGCGACGGTAACCGCGATGGTACTCACGGTACCCGCGATGTCCATTCCAATAGCCGCCGCCATCGTGGTTACGCGAGAAATTCCGATTGCCGAAATTCCTGTTGCCGTTGAACTTGCGGCCGAAATTGCGGTTCTGCATCCACGGCTTATAGTCTACCGACTGCACGTCGGCCGACACAGGAGCGGATTGCGGCACGAACGCCGGAGCTGCGTAGGCCGGAATGGCAGACAGCGCAAACGAAGCAGCCAGCGAGGTCGCCAATATGCCCGATACGATCTTATTCATTGTCTTCTCCTTCGAAAGGGTGATTGACGTCCCTTGTGGCAAGACAACGAGCAAGAGAGGTCAAGGTTCCTCCCGCAATCCCAAGTTGCTGACTTGTAATGTTTCTCCCGCTGGCATCCACGTAACTCAGTCCAGCCAGCCGGCGCGCGGGCTGGAAAACAACCTGCGTGGCGTTGGCTACAGCAGCCGGTCCGAGCCGCTCCTGTCCGACTTGGCCGGCGCGCTTTTTCCGGTTGACCGGTCGAGGCACTCTCCCTATGTTCCGCGCAATTTCGAGGGCGGCCTTCCGAGCCCACGGGAGCGCGTAGCTCAGCCGGTAGAGCAACTGACTTTTAATCAGTAGGTCATGGGTTCGAATCCCATCGCGCTCACCAATTAGTTCAGTTCCGTTCCGGACACAGTTTACGGTTTATGCCGGACAGAAGGTAACACCTTTGGCCCGAAGGGTCTTGGAGTGGTGGTCCGAGAAGGGCGATGGAATAGCTTGCGGTGATGAAAGATATCGGCCTGCGCGATCAGGAATACTTGGTTGTCTTCCGGCGTGCGGGTTTTCGGACATGTAGCGATCACCCACCAGGGCGCACAAGCTTCTAGAGGCCAAGTGCCGACGAAATCGGGCTGCCGCCGCAGCATCTGTTCGCCGGCACGTCGACCAGCGGCCTGCTATGGAGTTTTGCTTCACGAGCTGACCCATCGGACGGCGCCCCGGCGGCAACGCGAGTTCGGCAAGCGCCTCGGTGATGCCGCCTTACGCGACCGAAGAATCGGCTGCCAAGCTCGGAGCCGCGTTCGCGGCGCGAAACTGGGCATCGAGGCGGAGAAAAACGCAGTTCTAAACACCGCCATACCCCCGCTTACTTTTTATTGGAGAACACACTGTAAGAAGCATCCAAATGATGAGGCGCGAGGCTGGCGTCGCGTCTGCGGAGAGTGTTGATGAAGACCTTTGGTGCTATGTTGACCTCCTATAGAGGCTACGGTCCGGGCTTCAATTTTCTGCGCATTACGTTGGCTTTCTCCATCGTTTTCTATCACGTTCTTACCAATTCGGACCACTGGGATCTCGCGCATGGTCCAGTGCTTTGGTTCCTTGAATACAGCCTGGTTCCGATGTTTTTCGCCCTTAGCGGCTTTCTGATCACAGCCAGCGCGCAACGTCTCAGCCTGGAAGATTTCCTGATCAATCGCGCGCTGCGCATCGTCCCGGCGCTAGCGGTTGATATTCTGGTGTGCGCCTTCATCATTGGTCCGGCCGTCACCACTCTGCCGCTAGCCAATTATTTCACCAATGCAGGCTTCTTTGCATATATGCTGAATATTATCGGCTGGGTGCATTTCCAACTGCCGGGCGTGTTTACACGCCTTCCGGTGCCGCAGGTCAACGGCGCGCTGTGGACCATTCCATGGGAGATATGTTGCTACACAATCATGTCGGTCATGATGGTGACAGGCGTGGTGCGGCGGCCGGTGGCGACTGTTCTGCTGCTAGCGATCTTTCTCCTCGCAGGCATTATGGTCGAGCATTTCGCGTCTGCCGAGGCAGGGGAAGTCTCAGCCCTACATATCATCTTCGTAGGCCGTGGCGCCCACCTCATCACGGCCTTCCTGTGCGGCATCATTGCGTATCAGTTGCGCGATAGAATCCCGATGAGCAGGATGCTGTTTGGTACCTGCGTCGGCGTCGCGGCGTCCGCCATGCTCCTGCTTGAAACGAGCGCAACTGGAAGTGTTGCAGACAGGCTGATCCTGATGCCAGTTCTGACCTACATAACCATTTACTCCGGCCTTTCGCGCTTGGTGCTCCCGAGGATCCTAGAGGGCGGGGATTATTCCTATGGCGTTTATCTTTACCACGTGCCCTTCATTCAGCTCGCTATCCTGGTCGGGCCGTCAATCCTGGTCGGCACGGTAGTCGGCATTGTCACACTGACGTTGACCGTTGGCGCCGTCGTTCTCTGCGTCGCTGCAATTTCGTGGCACTTGATTGAGAAGCCAGTGCTGTCGCTTAGGAAACGCTGTTCACTGACGGGCAGGATGATTGCGGCAGGAGAGGGCGCTCAGTATCCAACCGAGGAAACCGCCGCCTCGGCAAAAATCTGAAAGGGGTGCGTCGCCGCGCGGTAAAGGAAAAACTTTGCCTGGGAAAGGACCGAGGGTTGGGCGCCACGGCCGACAAATCCCGTCGCTCACCAAATTCAACGCCAAAAGTCAGCGCATAGTTGGCGGCGCAAGTGCCACGAGGCATCTTGTCTGCAAGGCAGGCGTTTGACCGAAATCAAGGCTTTTGCACGTCGGTAGTCCAGACTGGCCGCCATGCAAAACGCCACGACACATGACGCCAAGACACATGCGGATAGCGCCATGCGGCCCGAGTTGGCCG
>NZ_JBAZUD010000161.1:0-10811 GCF_041661565.1 Mesorhizobium sp. | reverse complement strand
GGCACGTAGGATCTAGGCTGCACAGCTCCCGCAGATTGCTGAAACTCTTGAACTTTCACGCAAATCTTGCCGTCGGCGAGAGAGATATCGAGACTTGAATTCGCCGGAAGGGTGAGGTTACAGCCACCAATGACAACCGATGCCGAGGCCTTTTTGCCTACATTGACGTGACTGCCGATGTTAAGCCCGTCTCCGGATTTCGCAGGGCCATAGCCTGCTGCCTGCGACATCAGTACCTCGCCGTTTACCTGGCCGACAGACCCTATAGAGCTCCCCTTGTAAGCAGTTGAGCATGTACAATTTTCTGCGAGAGCCTGATCTACACAGATCAATCCCACAACGACAGACAGTGCGGCTTTTGCTGCAAATTTCATAAACGCCCCCGATCACTCATTGGCTGATAAAGTTCAGCCGCTGTTATTCCAGACGTTAACTAACAGCATCTTGCTCTATAGGGCAAGTTCATCGTTCATCGGAAAACGGTGAGATACATCGGCATGCGTCTTGGGATTCCATATCGCCGATTTTTGTCTTCCGCTTGCAGTCGTACTGGGCGGAAGGTATTTTCGTATCGAGGGGAAAAGCGGAGGGAGCAATCCATGAAGAAGCATTACACCAAGCCAACTTTTACGAAGCGCGATAGACTGTCTGTGGTGACGGCAGCTCCGCCTCCATCGTTTATTGTTACCGTTCCAGACAGCCCGTCATAATATTTGTTCCGAAGCGAAGCCCGCTGACTCCGGCCGGCGGGCTTTTTGCGTTTCAGGCCTGTCTACCCGGAATTGCCCTAAGCCATTGCCCGGTCAGAAATGCTCCCCGGCCTTGAACGGGCCAACACGTGTTCCCGCCGCGACGAGGTATGCGGTCGACCAGCCGATAAGAAGAAATCCATTGACGCCTTCGAGCGCGGCCAGGACACGCCACGCATGCGCGGGCACGACGTCGCCGTAGCCGACCGTCGAAAAGGTGATGGTCGAAAAGTACAGCGCGGTTTCAAAGTCGGCGAAGATATCCAGCAGCCGGTAGACGCCTGCCCATATCCAGACCTCCGCGGTCATCACGGCGAAGAGGCCCATCACCACGCTGATCATGGCGAGGACGCGGCTGCGGTGTCCATGCATGCGAAAGCGAGCAACCAGGTGACCCATCGCATGGGTAACCCCGATCAAGCCGAAGGTGTGGACCAGGACCGTCAGGCTTATGACGACAGTGCCGATGAGTAGATTCAGAATCATGGCAGGATCCTGCGAGGCCGCGACGCTCGTTGCGTTGTGCGAGATCAAATCGGCCCGTTGCCGGGCCGGGCGTCATGCTTCTCCAAAAACCAGCGAGACTTGACCGCCGGCATGGCGCTCGAGCCGGCCAGCGAGGTCGAGTTCGAGCAGCACCATGAAGACCTGGGCCGGATGCAGGCCGGTGTGGCGGATGATCTCGTCGACAGGCACCGGCGTCGGGCCGAGCGCCTCCAGCACACGGGCGCGATCGCTTTCGCCCGGCGGTGGCGTGACCGAGAAGTCGGGCGGGTCTTCAAACGGCGGCACATCGGGGGCTCGCATGCCGGTCAGCGGGGTGATCGCCCTTGAGATGTCCGCTGCCTCGGTGACCAGCGTGGCGCCGTCCTTGAGCAGGCCGTTGGTGCCGGCGGCTCGTGGATCGAGCGGCGAACCGGGCACGGCGAACACCAGCCGCCCCATCTCGCCGGCAAGCCTGGCGCTGATCAGCGAGCCAGAGCGTTGCGCAGCCTCGATCACCACGAGACCGAGAGCGGCGCCGGCGACAAGACGGTTGCGGCGCGGGAAATCCTGCGCGCGCGGCTGCCAGCCGAATGGCATTTCCGAAATGATGGCGCCACGCTCGGCGATGTCGTCGCAAAGTCCGACATTTTCGGGCGGGTAGGGCTGGTCGAGTCCTCCCGCCAGGACACCGATCGTGCCGGTCGACAGACTGCCTTGATGGGCCGCCGTGTCGATGCCGCGCGCCAAGCCCGAGACGATGCCATAGCCTTCAGCGCCGAGGTCCGCCGCCAGCATGCGCGCCATCTTGATGCCGGCCAGCGATGCGTTGCGCGCGCCGACGATGGCAACCCCCGGCAGCCGGAACACGGCGGCGTTGCCCTTGACCGCCAACAGCGGCGGTGGATTGTCCATGCTCAGCAGCAGCCGTGGGTAGTCGGGCTCGCCGATGCCGACAAAGCGCGCGCCGGCCCGCCGGGCTGCCTCCATCTCGGCTTCGGCCTCACCGATCGATGGAATGCGGGCGATCCGGCTGGCGCCGCCCGAAATCATCAGCTCCGGCAGGATCTCAAGCGCGGCCTCGGCCGAGCCGAAGCGGTTGATCAGGTCGCGGAAGGAAGCCGGTCCGACATTCGGGGTTCGGATCAGCCTCAGCCAGCTCAGCCGCTGCCGGTCGCTGAGCCGCGGCCCGGCCACCGGCTCGCTGATTGCTGTGGCGCGCTCGCTCACCCCTTGGCTCCGATCTTGCCCTCGCTGCCGGCGAGGAGGCGGGAGATGTTGGCGCGGTGCTTGATGAAAACGACGACGCTCATCGCCACGAACAGGACGGCTATCTGCGGCGTGCTCAGGAAATACAAAGCGATCGGCACGATGACGGCCGCCACGAGCGCCGCGAGCGACGAGAAGCGGAACAGCAAGGCCATCACCAGCCAGACGGCGGCGAAGATCAACGCGACCTGCCAGGCAAGGCCGATCAAGACGCCGAGATAGGTCGCGACACCCTTGCCGCCCTTGAAGCCCAGCCACACCGGGAAAAGATGCCCGAGAAAGGCGCCGAGACCGGCCCAGACCGCCAGGTCGGGCGCGAAATGGCTAGCGATCAGCACGGCGGCGGTGCCCTTCAGCGCGTCGAGCAGCAAGGTCGCCGCGGCGAGGCCCTTGTTGCCTGTGCGAAGCACATTGGTGGCGCCGATATTGCCCGAGCCGATGTTGCGCACGTCACCCAGGCCGGCGGCGCGGGTGAGCAGGAGCCCGAACGGAATCGAGCCCAGCAGATAGCCGAACACCAGCGCAAGGATCAGGCTGTAAATCATTGTTTTCCCCCGCATTCCCAAGATGTGCCAAGAGACCGCGCGATGCGCGGTGGCCGGATCAGACGGAGAACACTGTGCGGCCCGCGACAAGTGTTTGCAAGACCTTGCCCTGCAGGCGTGCACCTTCGAAACAGGTATTCTTGGAGCGCGAACGGATGCCGCTCTCGCTGACGATCCACGGTTCGTCGAGATCGACAAGCGCAAGATCGGCTATGGAACCCGGCTTCAGGCTGCCGCCGGGCAGGCCGAACAGCCGTGCCGGCCCCGTGGACAAGGTCTCGATCAACCTGAGCAAGGGCACATCGCCATTGTGGTAGAGCCGCAATGCTGCGCCCAGCAGGGTCTCGAGCCCGATGGCGCCCGCCGCCGCATCGGCGAAGGGCAGGCGCTTGGTGTCCACGTCCTGCGGGTCGTGCGAGGAAACGATGATGTCGATCGAGCCGGTCCTGACCGCCTCGATCATCGCCAGACGGTCTTCTTCGGCGCGCAGCGGCGGTGTCAGGCGGAAGAAGGTGCGGTATTCGCCGACATCGTTTTCGTTGAGCGAAAGATTGTGGATCGAGACGCCCGCCGTGACTCTCGCGCCATCGGCCCGCGCGCGTGTCACCGCTTCCGCCGCCATCGCGGTCGAGATCTTCGCCGCGTGGTAGGAACCCTGCGTCAGCCGCGCCAGCGCGAGGTCGCGCTCCAGCGGGATGGATTCGGCCTCGCGCGGAATGCCGGAAAGGCCGAGCCAACTGGCATACAGGCCTTCGTTCATCACGCCTGACGAGGCGAGGTCGGCATCCTGCGTCTCATGCATGACGGTGGCGTCGAAGTCGCGCGCGTAGGTCAGCGCGCGGCGCATCACCAGCGCGCTTGCGATGGTGTGCCGGCCATCCGTGAAGGCGACGGCGCCTGCCTCGCGCAGCAGGCCGAACTCGGTCATTTCGCGGCCGTCCAGGCCCTTGGTGATCGCCGCCGCCGGAAAGATGTTTACGATCGCCGTGTCCCTGGCGGTGCGCAGCACGAACTCGACCAGAGCCACATTGTCGATCACCGGATCGGTGTCCGGCATCATCACGATGGAGGTGACACCGCCGGCGGCGGCCGCGACGCTTGCCGAGGCGATGGTTTCGCGATGTTCGCCGCCCGGCTCGCCGATGAAGACCCGGCCGTCGATCAGGCCTGGAATGATCGCCTTGCCGGCGCAGTCGATCGCGATAGCCCCTTCTGGCGCGCCCTGGTTGAGCGCCGCCTTGCCGGCGGCGACGATCTTGCGGCCCTCGACGATGACGGTTCCGACTTCGTCGATGCCGCGCGACGGGTCGACGATGCGGGCGCGTTCGAAGACCGTCGTGCTCATGCGCCACGGCCCTCGTGGTTGCGGCGCGGATCGAGCAGCGCTTCCATCACCGCCATGCGCACGGCGACGCCCATCTCCACCTGTTCCTGGATGACGCTTTGCGGACCGTCGGCAATTTCCGAGGCGATCTCGACGCCGCGGTTCATCGGGCCCGGATGCATCACCAGCGCGTCGTCTTTGGCCGCCTTCAACTTCTCTGCGTCGAGGCCGAAATAGCGGAAATATTCGCGAACCGAGGGCACGAAGGCGCCTTGCATCCGCTCGCGCTGCAGCCGCAGCATCATCACCACGTCGGCGCCCTTGAGGCCTTCGGCCATCGAGCGGGTGACGACCACGCCCATTTTCTCGATTCCGCTCGGCAGCAGCGTCGAAGGCGCCACGACCCGCACCTGCGCGCCGAGCGCGTTGAGCAGCATGATGTTGGAGCGCGCGACGCGCGAATGCAGGATGTCGCCGCAAATCGCGACGATCAGCTTCGACAGCGGCCCCCTGGCGCGGCGGATGGTCAGCGCGTCGAGCAGCGCCTGAGTCGGGTGTTCATGGGCGCCATCGCCGGCATTGACGACCGAGCATCCGACTTTCTGCGCTAGCAGGGCGGCGGCGCCCGCAGACTGATGGCGGATGATCAAAATGTCTGGCCGCATGGCGTTCAGCGTCATCGCCGTGTCGATGAGTGTCTCGCCCTTCTTAACCGAGGAACTCGCCACCGACATGTTCATGACATCGGCGCCGAGCCGCTTTCCGGCCAGTTCGAACGACGACTGCGTGCGCGTCGAGGATTCATAGAAGAGGTTGATCTGGGTGCGGCCGCGCAGCGTCGAAGTCTTTTTCTCGGACTGCCGCGAGATCGCGACCGCCCTGTCCGCCCTGTCGAGCAAGAGCTCGATATCGGCGGGGGAAAGGTCGCGGATGCCCAGAAGATGGCGGTGAGGATAGAGTGGCAGGGACGATGCGTCGGTCATCTCAAGGCGCTGCTATAGGGTGGAGATTTTGCGGCTGCAAGCGCCAGCTTTGGATTGACGCCTTTCTCCCCGGTATTTTCATCGCGCGCGTTGCTTGCCTTGGCTATATCTAGCCGGTGGCCTCGGATTCGTGGCCTTGCGACGACAAGGACCGACAGAAGGATTGGGCGTGACCGACGACGTGACGAACCAGCCGCCGCCGCTGACGGGCGGCAACGCCTGGCGCGGAGATCCTTTGCTGATCCAGCTTGCCGAGCGCTTTTCCGAGCCTGTGCGCAGGGATCTCGATGGCCTCGGCCGCTTCGTGCTGACGCAGGAAGCGCAGGAACTGGCGCGTCTCGCCAATGTCGAGATACCCAAGCTCAGGACGCATGATCGCCAGGGACGGCGCATCGACCTGGTCGAATTCCATCCGGCCTACCATGCCCTGATGCGTCGCTCGGTGACGAACGGCCTGCATTCCTCGGTCTGGGAAAACGGCGATGCCGAGATCGGCCGCCGCCATCAGGTCCGAGCTGCCCGATTCTATCTGACGGCGGAACTCGAGACCGGGCATCTCTGCCCCATCACCATGACCAGCGCCTCGCTGGCTGCCTTGATGGCGAGCCCAAAATTGTTTCGCGAATGGGCGCCGCGCGTTACGACGCGCAAATATGACCAGAGCCAGAAGCCGCCGGTCGAGAAGGCTGGATTGACGCTCGGCATGGGCATGACCGAGAAACAGGGCGGCACCGATGTGCGCGCCAATGTGACAAGGGCCGAACGCGCCGGCAGCGGCTTCTACCGCCTGAGCGGACACAAATGGTTCATGTCGGCGCCGATGTCGGATGCGTTCCTGGTGCTGGGACAGGCGCCGGAGGGATTGTCCTGCTTCCTGGTGCCGCGCGTCCTCGGCGACGGGTCGGGCAATGGCTTCCGGTTCCAGCGATTGAAGGACAAGCTCGGCAATCGCTCGAACGCGTCTTCCGAAGTGGAGTTCGTCAACGCCATCGGAGAGATGGTCGGCGAGCCCGGCGCCGGCGTCAAGACGATCATGGACATGGTCACCCTGACCAGGCTCGACTGCGCCGTGGCGTCTTCGGCGATCATGCGCGCGGGGCTCGCCGAGGCCGTTCATCACGCCCGCCATCGCCAGGTGTTCGGCTCGACGCTGATCGAGCAGCCGCTGATGCAGCGCGTGCTGGCCGACATGGCGCTCGACGTCGCCGCCGCCACCGCATTGTCGTTCCGGCTGGCGCGCTCCTTCGACGAGGCCGCCAGCGATCGCGGCGAGGCGGCTTTCGCCCGCGCCATGACGCCGGTCGTCAAATACTGGGTGTGCAAGATCGCCCCGCCGCTGCTCTACGAAGCGATGGAGTGTCTTGGCGGCAATGGCTATGTCGAGGAGGCGCCGCTGGCCCGCTACTATCGCGAAGCCCCGGTCAACGCGATCTGGGAGGGCTCGGGCAATGTCATGGCGCTCGATGTGCTGCGCGTGCTCGGCCGCGCGCCGGGCCTTTTCGAGGACGTGCTGGCCGGCATCGATCGTGATCTCGGCGCCGGCGGACGGGGCACCATCGGCGTGCTGAAGGCGGCGATGCAGGTCGCTTCGACCGATGAGGGGTCGGCCCGGCTGCTCACCGAGCAACTGGCGCTGTCGGCCGCGGCGGCCGAATTGCGCAGGCTGGGGGCAGGGCGGATCGCCGATGCCTTCGTCGAGACGCGCCTGGGTGGGCAATGGCGCAATACCTACGGCATGCTCGATTCGCGCCATGACGCGCGCATGATCATAGACACGCTTTATCCGCCGGTGAACTGAGCGGCGCCACATCACGCCTGAGCACGAAGTCCGCGGTAGGAGGAAAACCGTGAACATGATTAATTGTCGTTAACCTTAACAAATGGTTTCCATTGCGATGGCGGACGCCAGGGGCCACTGTCTTTCCTGTCCAAGCAGGAACCCGGATGCGATACGTACTGACCTCTTTTCTGGCCTTGCATTGGGCGATCGTCTTTGCCCTGCTTGCATTCCTCTGCATCGATGGCAATCGCGGCGTGTCGGCGGCACTTGGCGTGCTGGGTGTCGCAAGCGAGAATGCCCGCATCGCCGATTTCGACAATTTCGGCGTCGTGGCGCCCCTTGCCACGGCTTTGCTTGTCGTCGCGGTGTTGTTCTTCTGGGCTTTCGTCGAAACCCTGGTCAACGATGCGACCAGCCGGGGCGTCGATAGCGTCGTCCGTATTGCCTTCATTTCCGCCTCCAGCCTGTTGTCGCTCGTCGTCATCGGCGGCGCCGCGCAGGGGATCAAGGGCCTGTTCATGGTCGTCGCGGTGCAACTCGCGGCGCTTCTGGCCTCCTACGTCGCCATCCTTGCCGAGCGTCGTTCGTCACTCGCGGCGAGCGTCCCTCAAGAGAGCGAGGTCCGTGCCGCCGCGCACGGCATGGCGAAGGCCGCGGCGCACAATTCCCTGCTTTCCCTTATATCGGGCCGGACGGGTTCCAATCCGGCAGGTGGCCGCTGATGCGCTACATCTTCGCATTGTGGGCGGCTCCAATGGCGCTCTTCTGGGGTTGGTTCTACCTGTCGCTCAACGACATGAATTTCGGCTATCTCATGCTCAGCCGGAAACTGCATGATTTCGTCTTCGAGCTCTATGGCCAAATGCTCGGCATCGATCCGGCGATCATTCCGGGCATGGTGGCAAAAGCCTGTGTCTTCGACGGGTTTCTGCTGATGGCGCTATGGGCGTTTCGGCGCCGCCGCGAGATCACAGGCTGGATCAAGCGTCGCTGGGCGGCTCCGTCCGATCGGATGCAAGAAGCGACTGAAGCCGATCCAAAACTCCCTGCAGAATAAAAGCCGCTGCCGCCGAATCGATCTTGCCGGCGCGCTTGCGGCGGGAGAAATCCATCTCGATCAGCGTCCTTTCGGCCGCGACCGTCGACAGTCTTTCGTCCCAGAGCACGAAGGGCAGGTCGCTCATCTGCGCCATGTTGCGCACAAAGGCGCGTGATTTTTGCGCGCGCGGACCTTCCGATCCGTCCATGTTGATCGGCAGCCCGATCGCCACGGCGCCGACATTTTCCTTCTGCAGCAACGCCAGCAACACAGCCGCGTCGAGCGAGAACTTCTTTCGCATGATGACCGGGCGCGGATGGGCGAAGGAAAACCTCTGGTCCGAGACCGCCACGCCGATCGTCTTGTCGCCGAGATCGAGTCCCGCCAGCGTCTTGCCGTTGCCGAGACGCGCAGGCAGGTCCTCGATCGCGATAATTGCCAAGGCTCTTCCTTCACCTCTCAACGTCGCGCGCTCTCACAAACACGCGACGAACACAGAACCCTTTGATCTCGGGGCCATCGGCGTTCTATCTTCTGGCAAGGCAAAAATCGAGGAATGCGTTCAATGAAACTGACATGGTACGGCCATTCGGCCTTCCGCATCGAAACCGCTGATGCAAGGATCCTCATCGATCCCTACCTGATCGGCAATCCGTCCTGGACGGGGGGCTGGGAAGGGCCGGCCGAGGGAGTGACGCATGTGCTGCTGACGCATGGCCACAGCGACCACATCAGCGGCGCGGTGGAAGTGCTCGGCAAGAGCGGCGCCCAGCTGGTGGCGAATTTCGAGGTCTGCATGTATCTGGTCGGCAAGGGCGTCAGCGACCAGAAGATCAATCCCGGCAACATCGGCGGCACTGTCGATTGCGGCGGCTTCACCACCACATTCGTCCAGGCGCTGCACTCATCCTCGTTTCCGGGCGAGGGCGGCCAGAACACCTATCTCGGCAATCCGGGCGGCCTGGTGCTGCATTTCCCGGAAGACAAGACGCTCTACCACATGGGCGACACCGACATCTTTTCCGACATGGCGCTGATCAACGAGTTGCACGAACCGAAGATCGGCATCGTGCCGATCGGCGACCGCTTTACGATGGGCGGCGCGGTGGCGGCGCTCGCCTGCCGCCGCTTCTTCAAATTCGATACCGTCGTCCCCTGTCACTTCGGCACGTTCCCGATGATTGATCCGACCGCCGAGAAATTCGAGGCAGGCCTGGAAGGTTCGGGCGTGGACCTGGCGCTGCCGCAGATCGGCGAGACGATTACGATCTAGCAGCGGCGCTAACAGCGCCGGCAGCCATCTCTCGGAGGGGCGGCGCCCGCCACGAGCGCAGTCGCCCGATTGTGGGCATGCGCATGTTGCGCGTCGCGTGGCGCGCCGCTATAGCCCGAACTGGTTTTCCCGAGGCAAAAACATGTCCGTAGATATTCAGACAGTGAAGCGCGTCGCGCGTCTCGCCCGCATCGCGGTGAGCGAGGAGGACGCCGAACGCATGACCGGCGAGCTGAACGCCATATTGGGTTTCGTCGAGCAGCTGAACGAGGTCGATGTTTCCGGCGTCGAGCCGATGACTTCGGTGACGCCGATGGAGATGAAGAAGCGCCAGGACGTCGTCACCGACGGCAACAAGGCGGCCGACATCGTCGCCAACGCGCCGGCGACCGAAGAGAATTTCTTCCTCGTGCCGAAGGTCGTGGAGTAGCTTGGCCGATGGCAATCGAGACCGCCATTGAAACGCCACTGATGGACGTCCGCGATCGCCACCGCGCCGGCCCGGCCGCCCACGACCGAGCCCGGTGCTCGCACTGCAGCCCGATGCTGGATTATCCCGACTCCGAATGGTCGGTTTTCTACGAAAAGAGTCTCCGATGAGCGACCTGACACGACTGACGATCTCGCAGGCCCGCGCCAAACTGCGCGGCAAGGAAATCACCGCGACCGATCTTACCGAGGCCTATCTGTCGGCCATTGATCGTGCCAATCCGGTGCTGAATGCCTATGTCGCGGTGACCCCCGACAAGGCGCGCGACATGGCCAGGGCCTCCGACGCCAGGCTCGTCAAGGGCGAGGGCGGGACGCTGGAAGGCATTCCGCTCGGCATCAAGGACCTGTTCGGCACCGAGGGCATCCACACCCAGGCGTGCAGCCATGTGCTGGATGGTTTCAAGCCGCGCTACGAATCGACCGTTACTGCCAATCTGTGGGCCGACGGCGCGGTCATGCTGGGCAAGCTCAACATGGACGAACTCGCCATGGGCTCGTCCAACGAGACCTCCTACTATGGCCCGGTCATCAATCCATGGCGGCGGTCGCGCATCGACACGGTGGTGATGCCGACATCGCATCAGGGCGACGGCGGCTTCGTATCGGCCGGCGGCGCGAGGACCGCGCGCAGCCTCGACAATGCGCAGCTGGTGCCGGGTGGTTCGTCCGGCGGTTCGGCAACCGCCGTTTCGGCCTTTCTGTGCGCTGGCGCCACGGCCACGGATACGGGCGGCTCGATCCGCCAGCCCGCCGCCTTCACCGGCACGGTCGGCATCAAGCCGACCTACGGCCGCTGCTCGCGCTGGGGCATCGTCGCCTTCGCCTCGTCGCTCGACCAGGCCGGGCCGATCGCGCGCGATGTGCGCGACGCTGC
>NZ_JBAZUD010000160.1:0-10830 GCF_041661565.1 Mesorhizobium sp. | reverse complement strand
GACGCCTTCGCCAAAGTCGTCATCTTCACCGCCGTCGTGGTGATGGGTCTTTCCTATGCCGGCCTCATCGTCTTTCCGCACGAGGCGATGCACACCGCCGATTCGCAGGAGCCCGAGCATGCCGGCCTGTGGCGTGGCGTGTTCACCCACAAGAATATCGCCGGCCCGATCATGGCCTGTTTCAGCTTCGCGGGCCTGTACCTGTACCGGCGCGGGCAACGCTGGTGGGGCGCGGGCATTTTCTGCGCGGCGATGGTTTTCATGCTGCACACCGGCTCCAAGACGACCGCCGGCCTGGTGCCGTTCTCGATCCTGATCGTCGTGCTGCCCAGTCTGATGGGCATGCGGCTCGGCACGCCGATCCTGTTCGCGGCGGCGATAATCGCCACGGCGGTCGGCACGCTGGGCATCGTCTTCCTGCCGCCGGTGAAACATCTGGCGGCGATCTATTTTCCCGACATGACCTACACCGGGCGCACGACGCTGTGGGAGTTCGCCGGCTCCATGCTGGCGAAGAAGCCATGGACCGGCTACGGCTATGAGAGCTTCTGGGGAACGCCGCTGCTGCTCAACCAGGACCAGCCCTTCGACCGTCCGTGGGACATCAGGACCATCGTGCACGGCCATGACGGCTACCTCGACATCGCCGTGCTGATGGGCATTCCGGCACTTTGCGTGGCGGTCCACACGTTCCTGATGGCGCCTCTGCGCGACTACATGCGCATTCCGTTGCGCAAGGAAAACATCTATCTCGGCGATTTTTTCATGATGGTCGTGCTGTTCACGGCGCTCAACGCCTTCCTCGAAAGCTTCTTCTTCCATCGCGGCGATCCGGTGTGGCTGTTCTTCGTACTCGGGGTGCTCGGCCTCAGGCAGGTATCGCTGCGGCCGATCGCGGTGCGCGAGCCCGATCGCGACGCGCGGGCTTCGCGTCCATCTTGACAGGGCTTCCCCGCCGAGGCGCGAGCGTCTATGTGAAAGCCTTCCTTCGGAGGGCTCCATGACGATCAGGCTTGTTCTCGCCGGCTGCGGCAATATGGGTTACGCCATGCTCGCGGGTTGGCTGAAATCCGGCAAGCTCGCGCCCTCGGCGGTCTTCGTGGTGGAGCCCAATGCCGAACTGCGCCAGCGCGCGGCGGCGCTCGGCTGCGGCACGGCCGCGGATGCCGGCGAGATTCCCACTGATGCCGTGCCCGAGCTCGTCGTCATCGCGGTGAAACCCCAGGTGATCCGTGACGTCACGGCGGCCTACAAACGCTTCGGCGATGGCCGGACCACTTTCGTCAGTGTCGCCGCCGGCACCCCGGCGGCCACCTTCGAGGCAATTCTGGGCAACCGGGCGCCGATCGTGCGGTGCATGCCCAACACGCCCGCCGCCATCGGCAAGGGCATGATGGTTGTGTTCTCCAACCGGCTCGTTTCCGACGATACCAAGAGTTTCGTCGCCGACCTGCTGTCAGCGAGTGGCGAAGTGACCACCATCGAGGACGAGGGCCTGATGGATGCGGTGACCGCCGTCTCCGGCTCGGGACCGGCCTACATCTTCCATTTCATCGAAGCGTTGACCGTCGCCGCCGAGAAGGCGGGCCTGCCGGCCGCAACCGCCAGGCTGCTGGCCAAGCAAACCGTCTATGGCGCCGCCTCGCTCGCCATTGAAAGCGACGAGGAACCCGGCGTGCTGCGCCAGCAAGTGACCAGCCCCAACGGGACGACCGCTGCCGCCCTTGCCGTGCTGATGGGCGAGGACCGGCTGACCAACCTGCTCACCGAAGCGGTCGAGGCAGCGCGCCTGCGGTCTATCGAACTGGGAAAATAGAGCCGGCGCGCCGAGCGGCTTCAGTCGGCGCAAAGAACAGAACGGCGCGCCCTCGCCCGGCATGGGCCTGTTCCCGCGCTGCTGCCGCCAGGATATCCACAACTCCTTGACTCACGGCGGCCACAAGCGCGGCGAGCCCATTTTCAAGCCGCGCGGGCAATTTTCAGAGCAATGGCAGGACGATAGCCGCAATTTCCCGTCGGCCGGGAGAGCGCCGTTCGCTGTGCGCCATTGGCTCAAAGGGTTGCCAATTGACATTGTCGTGAACAGCCACAATAAAACATTCGTTTGGCGATGAAGGCAAATGTTCACCTCGGTCAGGTCGATCGGGAAGCGTTGCCTCGCGGCAGAATTGGGGGGAAACGTCTTTCACGCCACGGTGGTGCGGGAGATGTCGGATGGAGCATCAATAGGGGCGCCGGCCTGGCTCGGTGATCCTTGGGGAAGGAAAAATGGATACTATTCTCGCGGGCCTCAAAGGGGCCATCGATACGCTTGGGCCGACGATCCTGCTGCCGATCGTCATTTTCATCATCGCCGTGGTTCTGGGCGCCAAGGTCAGCAAGGCCTTTCGCGCCGCCGTCACCATCGGCGTCGCCTTCATCGGCATCAATCTGGTGCTCGGCCTCATGTTCACGTCCATTGGCGACGTTGCCAAGGCCATCGTCACCAACACCGGAATCCATCGCGACATCATCGACGTGGGTTGGCCATCGGCCGCCGCGATCGCATTCGGCTCTTCGGTCGGCCTGTGGGTCATCCCGGTCGGCATCCTGGTCAACATCGTGCTGCTGCTGACCCGAATGACGCGCACGCTCAATGTCGACGTCTGGAACTTCTGGCACTTCGCCTTTGTCGGCTCGCTCGTCGTCGCCGCGACGGACAATCTGGCCTACGGCATCATCGTTGCCGCACTTGTCGCCGCGCTCTCGCTGCTGTTCGCCGACTGGTCGGCGCGCGCGGTGCAGCAATTCTATGGCGTGCCCGGCATTTCGGTGCCACATCTCGCCTCCGCGCAAATCCTGCCGATCGCCATCATCCTGAACTGGATCATGGACCGCATCCCCGGCATCAACCGCATCAACATCAACACCGAGACCATCGAGCGCCGGTTCGGGGTGTTCGGCGAACCTGTCGTGATGGGCCTCATCATCGGCCTCGTCCTCGGCGCGATCGCCTTCTACAATGCGGGCGACCTCAGCGTGGTGCTGTCCAAGGTCCTGGGCACCGGCATGACGCTGGCCGCGGTCATGCTGCTGCTGCCGCGCATGGTCAAGATCCTGATGGAGGGGCTGATCCCGGTTTCCGACGCCGCACAGGAATTCGTGCGCAAGCGCACGGGTGACCGCGAGCTTCTCGTCGGGCTCGATTCGGCGATCCTGATCGGCCATCCGGCGGCGATCTCTTCGTCCCTGATCCTGGTGCCGATCGCGATCATCCTGTCCATCATCCTGCCAGGCAACCGCGTCATCCTGTTCGCCGACCTTGCGGTTATCCCCTTCATCGTCGCCATGACCGCGCCGCTGGTCAAAGGCAACGTGTTCCGCATGGTGGTGATCGGCACGGTGACCTTGGCCATCGGCTTCTACGTCGCCAACGCGCTGGCGCCGCTGTTTACAAGTGCCGCCGTCTCGTCGGGCTTCAAGCTGCCGGCCGATGCGCTGCAGATCACCTCGGTGGTCGACGGCTTTCTGTGGGTGCCCTATGTGATCATCGAGGCCATGGGACTTGGCCTTTTCGGCATCGTCCTGATGGCGGTGGTCATCGCCGTGCTGTTCGTGCTCTACCGCCGCAATCCGCTCGGCTGGGAGCGGGCCGCCGGCGCGGAAGACGAGCCGGTCGACGGCACGGCCTGACCTCGACGCCTTCAATCGAAACGATCGTGCGCCCTCCCCGGGCGCACGATCCATGACGGAGCAAGACATGTCGAACGGCCTCATGCAGCTTCTCGACCCCGAAGCGATCGTGCTCGCATCCGATGCCTCGACCAATGAGGAGATCATCCGCATCCTGGCCGGCCGGCTGGAGGCGCTTGGCTATGTCAAGAGTTCCTACGCCGACGCGGTGGTGCGGCGCGAAGCGACCATCCCGACCGGACTGCCACTGGAGCGCGCCGACAACGTCGCCGTGCCCCACACCGATCCGGAGCATGTGCTGAAGCCCGGCATCGCGCTCGGCACATTGAAGCGGCCGGTGACTTTCGCCAACATGGAAGATCCCGACGAGATGCTGCCGGTGGGCTTTGTCTTCCTGCTTGCCATCAACGACAAGGACAAGCAGATTGAAGCGTTGCAGTCCGTCATGGCCACCATCCAGGATCCGCAAGCCCTGGATGGACTGAGATCGGCCAGGACACTCGACGACGTGCGCGCCGTGCTCGGCTGAAACAGGAGGAGCAGTGATGGCCAGACAGAAAACGATCCTCTTTGCCTGCGGTACAGGCATCGCAACCTCGACCGCGGTCAATGTCGCCGTGACCGAGGCGATGAAGAAGCGAGGGCTCACCTTCAATGCTCAGCAGGCAAAGGCCACCGAAGTGCCGGGACTGGCCGACAGCGTCGACTTCATCGTCGCCACGACGCCGATCTCGGCTTCGGTGACCAAGCCGGTCATCAAGGGGCTCGCCTTCCTCACCGGCATCGGCAAGGACAAGGTGCTGGACGAGATCGAGGCGCAGCTGCGCAAGTAGCGCAACGGAGGCCGCCTCCTCCGCGAATCGGCGTCAGACCACCCTGACGTAGCTCGTCATTCCCGATTTCTGGTGCTCGATGATGTGGCAATGCAGCAGCCAGTCGCCCGGATTGTCGGCGACCAGACCGAGGCTCACCTTCTCATTGGGCTGGAGGAGATAGGTGTCGGAAATCAGCGGCTGCACCTGGCGGGTCGAGGATGACAGGACCTTGAAGCTCATGCCGTGCAGATGCATCGGATGCGACTGCGGCGTGAGGTTTTCCATGTCGATGACATAGCTCTTGCCGAGCTTCATTTCGGCCAGCGGCGCGGTCGGGTCCGGCGTGTCGCCCGACCACGGCACCTTGTTGATGGCCCAGAAGCTGTAGCCGAGTGATCCGCAGATGCCGTCGGTCGGCATGTTTTCTGCGGTGGCGCTGAGCGCAAGCGAAATATGCGCGGCGGTGGAGAGGTCGACTTCCGGCACCGGATTGACCTCCAGCGGCGCGACATCGCGAATGTCACGCTTGAGTGAAGTCCCAGTCGCGCGCAGGGTGGCCAGGACCTTGGGCTTGGTGCCCCTGACGTCGCGCAGGCTCACGACAGCGCCCTCTTCGTCGGGCATGCGGATGGCGAGTTCCAGGCGCTGGCCCGGTCCGAGCAGCAGGGCATCGGGTGCAAAGCGCTCCGGCACCGGATTGCCGTCGAGCGCGATGACAGTGGCGTCGGCCCCGTCGACGCGAAACGCATAGATGCGCGTGACATCGGTGATGGCGACGCGCAGCCGCGCCAGCCCTCCGGCCGGTGCGTCATAACGCGGCTGGTCGAGCCAATTGGCGGTGCGCACCGTGCCATAGGTGCCGGTCCTGGCCGCGTCGCGCGGCCGGAACTGGTCGATAAACTGGCCGTCGTCGCCGAGGCGCCAGTCGCGCAGGTTGAGGACGATTTCGGCATCGAATTTCGGATCAGCCGGGTTCTCGACCACGATCACGCCGGTCAGGCCGTGGCCCATCTGGGCCAGCGTGTTGCAGTGCGGATGGTACCAGAAGGTGCCGGCGTCTGGCGGCGTGAACGCATAATCGAAGTGATCGCCCTGGTAGACGTAAGGCTGGACCAGGAACGGAACCCCGTCCATCTTGTTTGGAACGCGGACACCGTGCCAGTGAATCGTAGTCGGATCGTCGATGCCGTTGACAAGGCGCGCCGCGAAGGGCTCGCCCTTTTTCATCCTGAGCACCGGCGGCATTCCGGCACTTCCATAGGTCAGCACATCCTTGGTCTGGCCGACATCCATCAACGTTGCCTGGATCCTTGCCGTCTGCAGCACGACCGGTTCAGCGCTGGCGGCCCAGCCGCCGAGCCGGCCCATCATGGCGGACAGGCCGACCCCGCCCGCACCGGCAATCGCGGCGGTTTTCAGAAGTCCACGGCGTGTGAACAAGGTCATTTCGTGCTCCAACTGCAAGGGCGGCTACCCCGGCGGCGTCACCGTCTTGCCATGGATCACAGGCCGGCAACCAGCGCAAATGCCGCTTTGCCGCAGGCACAAACCGCGATGTCCGCCGCCCCGGAAAGAGCGCCGCAGGGTTAGAGACCAGGGGGCTCGCCGCTTCTACGGTTATTGGATGCCGGCGAGCCAGCGGACCATGTTCACCATCAACTTGCCGTAGAGCGGCGATCCGAGAAAATCCTGCGAGAGCCAATGTGGGCCGATATCGGTCGCCCAGGCGACTGTCCGGCCTCGACCATGGTTGCGAACGGCGAGCAGCGGCCAGTCCGTTCCTCGATGATGGCAGGTTGCAAGCAGCCGGGATGAACCGTCGGGCCTGAAATCCAGCTTGTTCATGCCGAGGATCAGCGGCAAAGGCCCCTCCACGCCCGCGAAGATCGGATGGGTGGACTCGAGGATGGAGGTCTGCAGGCCCTGTGGCACCTCCATGCCATCGGAAACCGGCAAACAGCGCACGGGCAACACGTCTTCGACCGGAGTGTCGTGGAACCGTGCTGTCCCGAACATGCCCTGAAAGCCCATATAGCCGCCCGCCAGCATCAGCCCGCCGCCACCTTCGACATAGGCCTTCAGCACCTCGAGGCGATTGACGCCGACACGCCCGGCGCGGGCATCAGGGGTGACCAGCAAGGTCAGAGCGCCCACATCGGAGATCACCACCGCTTGATATTGGGCGAGCGCATCGAGGTCGTAGGGAAATTCCGCCGAACAGCGCTCGCCACCGATCTGCGTGACGGCGATGTCCTCGGTGGCCAGCGCGGCATTGAAGGCCGTCGCGCCATTAACCCACGCAGCACTCGTCAACACGTCGCCGCCGGCAGCGACCGAAGTCATCGCCGCGAAGGTCTCGCCTGCCAGCAAGAGTTTCATCGTCGCCTCACGCTTCTCGACAGAAGATTGAAAGCGGGCGCCGGCTCGAACCGGCTCCCGCCAGGCCTTGGGAGGCTTAGAACTTGAACTCGGCCAGGTTTTCCGGCGTCACGATCTTGGCTGGTCCAAGGATCAATTCGCCACTGGCGCCAATCGTGTATTCGCCAAGCCGGCCTGCCTTGAACTTCTCACCTTCCTTGCCGGTGATCTTGCACTGCGCAAGCGCCTGGGCAGTCTGATAGGTGAGATAGCCAAGGTCGGTGACATTCCACCAGATATCCTGCGCGGCGCCGTCCTTGATGTATTTCGAGATCAAAGTGGCAGGGGCCAGGCCGGTCAGCTTGACCTTGCCGATCATACCCGCCTCCTCGAGTGCACGCGCGGCCGCAGGAAGGCCGATGCCTGCTGGAACGATGATCACCTTGAGATTCGGGAACGCCTGCACAAGCGCAAGTGCCTGTTGCTGGTTGATCTGCTCGCTTTCTTCGCCGTAAGCGACCTGCACCAGTTTCATCTTGGAGAATTTCGGCTCAGCCGCCATCTTCGCCTTCATGAAGTCGATCCAGGCATTCTGGTTGGTCGCCGTGGGTGTCGACGACAGGATCGCGAATTCGCCTTCACCGCCGCTGAGATTGAATGCGCTTTCCAGCATCATTTCGGCGAGGCTGTCGCCCTTCACCTGATTTACGAATACCGCACGGGCGTCGGCCGCCACGTCGGAGTCATACGAAATCACTCGGACGCCCTGCTGCACGGCGCGCTTCAGCGCAGGCGCGACCGCGTTGGCGTCGTTACCGGCAATTGCGATGACCCCGACCTTCTGCGACACGAGGCTGTTGATGAATTCGATCTGCGCCTCAGCCGTAGCCTGCGACGGAGCGACCTGGGTAGCGGTGCCGCCAATTTCCTTCGCCGCCTCCTGGGCGCCTCCAAAAGCCACCTTGAAGTAGGGGTCGGTGTCGAGCTTGGGCAGGAAGCCGACCGTTACCGGCTCCTTGGCGCATTCCTGGCTCAGAGCCAGCGAGGTTGGTGCGAGCAGAACCGCGGATGCGAGCAGGGCTAATCTAAACGCTTTCATTGTGACTCCTCCGTTTAAAATTCGGGCTTGAATGAAGGGGCCCGAGATCACCCCTTGGTTTCGCGCATGGCGCGCGATCTTGAGAGCCTCTCCTGTGCGGAGCGCCAGTAATTGCCGACCAGCAGCGAGCCGATCAGAAGCAGGCCGATGATCATGCCCTGCGCGTCGCCGCCGATCTGGTTGAGCGCCAGCACATTGCGGATGACGGCAATCAGAACCAGGGCCAGCATGACGCCGGTGAGGCGGCCCTTGCCGCCAAACACGCTGACGCCGCCGAGCAGCACGATGGTGATGACATCAAGCTCCATGCCGAGCGCATTGTTGGCGCGGGCATTGGAGAGGCGCGCGGTATAAACGATACCGGCGATTGCCGCGACGACGCCCGAGACGATGAACAGGTTCAACACCATGCGGCGCGTGTTGATGCCGGAATAGCGCGCCACTTCGGGGCTGCCGCCGAGCGCATAGATGCGCTTGCCGGTCGGTGTCTTTTGCAGGACGACTGCGAAGATCGGCGCCAGCACCAGGAACGGCACGATGGTCCAGGGTATCTGCGTGCCCGGCAGGTTGTTGATGCCGAAATCCACGACCGCAGGCGGCAGGATGTTGACAGAACCTGTACCGAGCAGGATGTACCCGATGCCGCGATAGAGCGCCATTGTGCCGAGCGTCACCACCAGGGACTGCAAACCCAGGCCCGAAACCAGGTAGCCATTGAAGGCGCCGAGAAAGCCGCCAACGATGAGCGTCAGCGGGATTGCAGCCAGCGTCGGCACGCCGGCCTGGACAAGCAGGCCAAAGACCACGGACGTCAGCGCGAGCACAGAGGCGATCGACAGGTCGATCTCGCGGGTGATGATGAGCAGCGTCATCGGCAGGATCAGCAACGCCTTTTCCGAGGCGCTCGCGGCCAGTTGCGAAAGATTGAAGCCGGAGACGAAATTCGGCACGAACATCGCCGCGTAGAGGAATATGGCCAGGCAGGAGATCGCCAGCAGCAGATCCCAGAAGTCGATCGAACGCAGGAACTTTTTCATCGCGCCCTCGCCTGTCTTGCCTGCTCGGCGCGCCGCACGATGAAGGTGTCGATGCCGATGGCGACCAGGATCACCAGGCCGTAGACGCCTTGCAGCCACAGCGGATCCACGCGCACCAATGTCAGCCCGTTCTTGATGACCAAAAGGGTGAGCGCGCCGAGGATGATGCCGAGCAGCGTGCCCGAGCCGCCACGGATGGCGACGCCGCCGACAACCGCAGAGGCGATCACGGTGAGCTCGAAGCCGAGCGCGACGCGGGCATCGATGGTGGCATAGCGGGAGGCCCACAGCGCCCCACACAGGCCGCCGAGCAGCCCGGCCATGCCGAAGGCGAACAGGATGCGCCGGTCGACGGGGATACCGATCAGACGCGCGCCGTCCGGGTTGGAGCCGGTGGCGAACAACTCGCGCCCGAGGGCCGTGCGATAGAGCAGCACGTATCCGGCGCACAGGATGAGAATGGCGATGACGACGATCAGCGGCACGCCGGCGATCTTCAGGCCTGTCATGTCCAGCCAGGCCTGCGTGACTTCGTCGGCGCTGATCTGGTCGCCAGAAGCCCAAATCGAGTTGAAACCGCGAAAGATCGACATCGACGCCAGCGTGACGACGATGGCCGGGATCTTTCCCCTGGTAACGACGAGGCCGTTTATCAGGCCTGCAATGGCGCCGACCGCGCATGCCGTGGCAAGGCCCACGGCTATGTCGAGCCCCGGATAGGCCTGAACCATACTGGCAGCCATATAGGCTGAGAGGCCGATCACCGCGGCGATCGAGAGGTCAATGTTGCGGGTGATCAGCACCAGCATCTGCGCGAGTGCTGCGACCACGAGCAGGGCAGCATCCATCGACACGGCTGTCAGGTTTGGCGCGCTCACCATGCGCGGGTTTATGATGGTGACCGGAATGGCCACCGCCAGCATCGCGGCGAGCAACCCCAACTCGCGCCGCTTCAGGAAATCGAATGGTCCCTTTTTCCTCTCCTGGAAGGCGCCCCGCTCCGCCTGCGCCGCCGGATCGACGCCCTCGCTGGTCTTCGTCGCCGCCTCCAGCACTTTTTCCTGGGTGGCTTCTCCCTTGGCGAATTCGGCCGTCTGGTGGCCTTCGCGCAGCACGACGATGCGGTCGCACATGCCGATCAGCTCGGGCATTTCGGACGAAATCAGCAGGATAGCCATGCCTTGCGCGGCGAGGTCGGCGATCATCGCGTGCACTTCCGCCTTGGTGCCGACATCAATGCCTTGCGTCGGCTCGTCGAGGATCAAGACGCGCGGCTCGGTGCGCAGCCATTTGGCCAGCACCACCTTTTGCTGGTTGCCGCCGGACAATTCCTTGACCGGCTGACCGTAACTGGAGAAGCGCAACTTCATGCGTTTCAGCCAGCCCGCGACAAGCTCGATGGCGCGATCCGTGCCGTAAAAGCAGGCCGGCGCAGCCTTGTCGAGGACGGGCAGCACCGCATTGTCGAGGATCGAGAAATCCATCACCAGGCTCTGGCCCATGCGGTCTTCCGAGACATAGGCAATGCGCGCATCCATGGCGTCGCGCGCAGTTGCAAAGCGCAGGGCTTTGCCGTCGATCATGATTTCGCCGGCGTCCGGCTGGTCGATGCCGAACAGCACGCGCGCGATCTCGGACCGCCCGCTGCCGACCAGGCCGCCAAGCCCGAGCACCTCTCCGGCGTGGAGCTTGAGATCGATGCCGGAAAAGCCGCCGGCGCGCGACAGCCCCCTCGCCTCGAGCACCAGCGCGCCGGTGGCGTGGCGCCGTTCGGGATAGAGGTCGGTCAGTTCGCGGCCGACCATCATGCTGATGGCGGCGGCACGGCCGAGCTCCGCCTTCGGCTTGA
>NZ_JBAZUD010000159.1:0-10929 GCF_041661565.1 Mesorhizobium sp. | reverse complement strand
GCCGAGGTTGCCGGCCGGCTGATCGAAGCCGGTCTGTCGCCCGACACGGCCGTCGCCGTGGTCGAGAATGCCAGCCTCGCCAACCGGCGCCGCTTCCACGGCACGCTGGCTGACCTGCCGTCGCTGGGAGCGCGCGCCGACCTCGCCGGCCCGGTGATGACCATTATCGGCGACGCGGTCGCCGGCGCCAATTTCCGGCGCTCCGAACCGCTCGCCGCGCACAGGCATGAGATCGCGGCGGGCGCGGCCGTCGAGGGAGTTCAGTCATGAAGATACTGACCGCCAATCGCCTCGGCGACGGCATTGCCGTCTGGTATGCCGATGGCGGCTGGGTCGAGACGGTGGATCATGCCGACCTTGCCCACGACAAGGCGGCCGAGGACCGGTTGGAGGTGATCGGCGCCAGGGCCTATGCCGACAATGAAGTGGTTGACGTCAACCTGATCGATGCGGACGTCGTCGACGGTGTCGTCGAGCCGGTGCGGCTGCGCGAGAAGATCCGTGCCGCCGGCCCAACCATCCGCGGCGACCTCGGCAAGCAGGCCGAGCGCATCGCTTAGCCAGACTGAAATGAAACAGGCGGACGCGCCCTGAAAGACGAACATGTACCGTTACGATGAGTTCGACCACGATTTTGTCCAGGCCCGTGTCGCCGAGTTCAGCGACCAGGTCGAGCGTAGGCTTGCCGGCGAGATCACCGAGGACCAGTTCAAGCCGCTCAGGCTGATGAACGGCGTCTACCTGCAGCTGCATGCCTATATGCTGCGCATCGCCGTGCCCTATGGGACGCTCAGCGGCAAACAATTGCGCATGCTGGGCCACATCGCCCGCAAGTACGACAAGGGCTACGGCCATTTCACCACGCGCCAGAACATCCAGTTCAACTGGCCCGCGCTGTCGGACATTCCGGCGATCCTGGCAGACCTGGCCAGCGTCGAGATGCACGCCATCCAGACCAGCGGCAATTGCATCCGCAACGTCACGGCCGACCATTTCGCCGGCGCCGCCGCCGACGAGGTTGCCGATCCGCGCCCCTATGCCGAGATCCTGCGCCAGTGGTCCTCGGTGCATCCGGAATTCTCGTTCCTGCCGCGCAAATTCAAGATCGCGGTGACGGGTGCCGAGCGCGACCGTGCCGCCATCCAGACACATGACATTGGCCTGCATCTGAAGAAAAACGCGGCCGGCGAGCTTGGCTTTGCGGTCTATATCGGCGGCGGTCAGGGCCGCACGCCGATGGTCGCCAGGAAGACCCGCGATTTCCTGCCGGAAGCCGACCTTCTGTCCTACTGCACGGCCATCCTGCGTGTTTACAATCTCAATGGACGGCGCGACAACAAGTACAAGGCGCGCATCAAGATCCTGGTCCACGAGACCGGCGTCGAGGAAATCACCCGCCAGGTCGAGGCCGAGTGGCAGGAGCTGAAGGACGCTGAGCTGAAGCTGCCGGACGCCGACATCCGTGCCATCGAGGCCTATTTCGCGCCGCCGGCGCTTGCAGATCGGCCCGAAGGCGACGAGGCGGTCAAGCTTGCGCGTCTCGATTCCAAGGGCTTCTCGGAGTGGCTCGACCAGAACGTCGTGACGCATCGCCATCCCGACTATGCAGCGGTGACGATCTCGCTGAAAGGCATTGGCGAAGTGCCGGGCGACGCCTCCGACAGCCAGATGGAAGCGGTCGCAGACATCGCCGAAAAATACGCCTTCGACGAACTACGCGTCAGCCATGAGCAGAACCTGATCCTGCCGCATGTGGCGCGCGCCGATCTCAAGGCGGTCTATGACGCGCTGGTCGACATCGGCCTGGCGACGGCCAATTCCAACCTGATATCCGACATCATCGCCTGCCCGGGCCTCGACTATTGCGCGCTGGCGACGGCGCGCTCGATCCCGATCGCGCAGGAGATCTCGCGCCGTTTCGCCTCGCTGGAGCGGCAGCGCGAGATCGGCGAATTGAAGCTGAAGATCTCTGGCTGCATCAATGCCTGCGGCCATCATCATGTCGGCCATATCGGCATCCTCGGCGTCGAGAAGAAGGGCACCGAGCTCTACCAGGTGACGCTGGGTGGTTCGGCCGACGAGAACACCTCGGTCGGCGAGATCATCGGCCGTGGCTTCTCGTCGGAAGAGATCACGGACGCCATCGAGACGATCGTCGACACCTATCTCGGCCTTCGGCTCGACCGCGGCGAAAAATTCATCGACGCCTACCGCCGTGTCGGTCCCGCGCCGTTCAAGGAGGCGCTCTATGCTGGCGAAGCCAAGGCCGCTTGACCGTATCGTCGACGCCGATGGCGCCGCCGCCGCGAGGGCGGCCGGGCTCGACGCGCTGCACGGTCGGCTGAAGCCGCTCGAGATCATCGAGCTGGCTGCCGGCCACCTGTTTCATGACGAGATCGCCGCCGTTTCCTCCTTCGGCGCTGACTCGGCGGTGCTACTGCATATGATCTCGGAGATAGACCGGTCGCTGCCGGTCCTCTTTCTCGACACCGGCAAGCATTTCGAGGAGACGCTCGATTATCGCGATGCGCTTGTCGCCGATTTCGGGCTGACCAATATACGGGTGATCAAGCCGGAAGAGGCCGCGCTCCAACGGATCGACCCGACAGGCAACCTCCACCAGGCCGACACCGAAGCCTGCTGCGGCATTCGCAAGGTCGAACCGCTGGCGCGCGGCGTTGCACCCTTCCGCGCCTGGCTCACCGGCCGCAAGCGCTTCCAGGCTTCGACGCGGGCAGCGCTGCCGGTTTTCGAGGCGGTCGGTCCGCGCATCCGCATCAATCCGCTGGCGCACTGGACGACATCCGACCAGGCCGATTACATGCGGGCGCATGCGCTGCGCGAAAATCCGCTGGTTGCCTATGGGTATTTGTCGATAGGCTGCTTTCCCTGCACCCAGCCGGTGCAGCCGGGCGAGGACGCGCGCAGCGGCCGCTGGGCCGGCCATGCCAAGACCGAGTGCGGCATTCACCTGTCGGGCCTGGAAGTTTCGCTGACCGACGCCTCATTGTAGAGTTTTTTCCTGCCTGGGAATTTTTGATGACCGAATTGACTGCGGGGACCTCCACCCGCCTCTGGACCCCGAAGGGTTTCCGCGAGGATGAATGGGTTCATGCCGACAGTGCCGAGGCGTTGACTGGCAATGGCCGTTTCATCCTGCCGCTGCAGGCGTTTCTCGACCTGGATCCGGAGGTGCGGCGGTCGGCCAGGGAGCGGCTCGGCGTCGCGTTGCAGCCCGGCGACCAGATGGAGAAGCTAGCCGACCTGCTCGACCAGCTGTCGTTGGTGGCGCTGGCCTTCCCGGCGTTCAGCGATGGCCGCTCCTTCTCCAAGGCCGAATTGCTGCGCAGCCGCTATCATTTCGAGGGGGCGGTGCGGGCCACCGGGCAGGTGCTTGTCGACCAGTTGCCGCACATGCTGCGCCTGGGGTTCGACGAGTTCGAAATCTCGAATCCTGTCCTGTTGAAGCGCCTTGAAGAGGGACGCACCGGCGGATTGGGATTGTACTACCAGCCGGCCGCCGTGGCGGAGCCCAAGGGGCCGAAATACGCCTGGCGGCGGGTGCGCCTGGGCTGAAACGCGACATCCGCGTGATGACGCTGCGGCAATCAAGGCCGTCTTTACATCGCATTTGATCCGGCATTCTCTTGCGCGCCCGACGGAAACATCCGCCGGACGCGGGGAGGGAGAGGATGGATTTCGACTATGTCATCGCCGGCGGCGGGTCCGCCGGCTGCACGCTCGCGGCGCGTCTTTCCGAAGACCCGCGCAAGACAGTGTGCCTTCTGGAAGCCGGCGGCGACGGCAAGAGCCTGCTCATCCGGGCGCCGGCGGGCATCATCGCGCTCTTGCCGGGCCGCCCGAAGATCAGCAACTGGGCCTTCGAGACAGTGCCCCAGCAAGGGCTTGGCGGCCGCAAGGGCTACCAGCCGCGCGGCAAGGCGCTGGGCGGGTCCAGCGCCATCAACGCCATGCTCTACACACGGGGTCACCCCAGCGATTATGACGAGTGGGCAAGGCTCGGCTGCGACGGCTGGTCATGGGACGAGGTGCTGCCCTATTTCCGGCGGTCGGAAGGCAACCAGCGCGGCGCCGATGCCCTGCACGGAAGCGACGGGCCGCTACGGGTCGCCGATCAGCAGGACCCGCGTGCGCTGTCCCGGGCCTTCGTCGAGGCTTGCGCTGAAAACCAGATCCGCCGCAACGATGATTTCAATGGTCCAGAGCAGGAAGGGGCGGGGCTCTACCAGGTTACGCAATTCTGGGGCGAACGCCGCAATGGCGAGCGCTGTTCGGCGGCCGCCGCCTACCTGCATCCGGCCATGGCCAGGCCCAACCTGACGGTGATCACCGGAGCGCATGCCACTGGCATCGTCCTGGACGGCAAGCGGGCGTCAGGCGTGCGCTACCGCAGGGGCGGGATCGAAGCCGTTGTGAAAGCCAGACGCGAAGTCATCGTTTGCGGTGGTGCATTCGGCTCGCCCCAACTCCTGCTGCTTTCCGGCATCGGCCCGGCGACCGAGCTTGCAGGGCAGGGAATACCGATTGTCCATGAACTGCCTGGGGTCGGCAAGAACCTGCAGGATCACCTCGATTTCATCATGAGCTGGACGTCGGGCAGTACCGACCTGGTGGGAATCGGCCTTCGCGGCCTGCCCGGTCTGCTGCGGCATCTGCGGCGCTGGCGCAAGGATGGCGGCGGCATGATCGCGACGCCTTACGCGGAGGGTGGCGCCTTTCTCAAATCCGGCCCGGCGCTGGACCGGCCCGACTTGCAACTGCACTTCTGCATCGCCATTGTCGATGACCATGGCCGCAAGCTGCATATGGGCTATGGCTTTTCCTGTCATGTTTGCGTGCTGCGGCCGCATTCGCGCGGCGAGGTCGGCCTGCTCTCGGTCGATCCCCTGGCGCCGCCGCGCATCGACCCGCGGTTTCTTGCCGACGAACGCGACGCCGAGCTGTTGCTGAAGGGGGTGAAGATCATGCGCCGCATCTTGGAGGCGCCGGCGCTGGCCGGATACCGGGGCAGGGAGATCTATACGGCCGGGGTTTCGAGCGACGCAGAGCTGATGGGCCATATCCGCGCCCGTGCCGATACGATCTATCACCCGGTGGGCACCTGCAAGATGGGCACCGACGCCATGGCGGTGGTCGATCCGCAGTTGCGGGTGCGCGGCATGCACGCGCTGCGGGTCGTGGACGCCTCGGTCATGCCGACGCTGATCGGCGGCAACACCAACGCGCCGACCATCATGATCGCCGAAAAGGCGGCCGATATGATCAAGGCCGCCGCCTGACGCGGGCGCTTATTGAAAGTAGGGCTTCAGGTTGCCGCGGATCCGATCCAGCACGGTGTCGCCCGAGAGGTCGGGCACGAACGCCTTGCCCGTGATCGCTTCATAGGCCCGCGCGTAGACTTGCGAGGCCTGATCGACGACCTCATCGGGAATCGCGGGGATCGGTTCCTTGTAGGGGTCGCACCGGGCCGAGACCCACGAGCGGATGAAATCCTTGTCGAAGCTTTCCGGCCTTGCACCGCTTTCGAGCGCCTGCTGGTAGGTCGCCGCGATCCAATAGCGGCTGCTGTCCGGCGTGTGGATCTCGTCGGCGAGGACGATCGTCCCGTCCTTGTCGACGCCGAACTCGTATTTGGTGTCGGCGAGGATCAGGCCGCGTTCGGCGGCGCGCGACTGGCCGCGGGCGAACAGCTGCAGGGCGTAGGTCGACACTGTCTGCCACTGCGCCGGCGTCAGAAGACCCTGGCTGAGGATTTCGGCTTCGGACAGGGGCTCGTCATGGCCGCCGTCGAAAGCCTTGCTCGTCGGGGTGATGATCGCCTCGCCAAGCTTTTCATTCGCGCGTAACCCGTCGGGCAGCGTCGTTCCGTACATGGTTCGCTCGCCATTCCTGTATTTGGTCAGGATCGAGGTGCTGGTGGTTCCAGCGAGGTAGCCGCGGACGACGATTTCGACCGGCAGGATTTCAAGCCTGGTCCCCACGACGACGTTCGGGTCGGGATAGTCGAGAACATGATTGGGGCAGATGTCGGCGGTTTCTTCGAACCAGTAGCGGGCGATCTGGGTGAGGATCTCGCCCTTGAAAGGGATCGAGGTCAGGATGACGTCGAAGGCACTGATGCGATCGGTGGCGATGATGATGCGTCGCCCGTCGGGCAAATCGTAGTTTTCCCGCACCTTGCCGCTGTAGCGGTTGGGGAGTTCGGGAATATAGGCGTCTGAAAGAACGCGCGGATTGCTCATCGTGCCATGCCGTTTGCGGGTGATCCCGCAAGCTGCTTAAAGCGCGATGCGCGATCCTTCAATGCCCGGCCGGCTCTAAACCGCCAGGCGTGCCTCGCGAAACGACACGAGCTTCCTGCGGTTTTCATCCCACAACGCCAGTTTGACGCAGCGCAGGCTTTCGAGAAGCGTGACGCGGCCGATGCCGCGCAGTTCCGGATAGTCGCGCAGCACTTCCTGCAGGCGGTAGCCGGGCACCTTGGCCGAGAGGTGATGCACATGGTGGACGCCGATGTTGCCGGTGAACCAGTTAAGCACCGGCGGCAGGTCATAGTAGGACGAGCCGTGCAAGGCGGCATGCTGGAATTCCCATTCGGAATCCTTCGACCATTCCGTTTCCTCGAACTGGTGCTGCACGTAGAACAGCCAGATGCCGGCCGAACCAGCCAGGATGACGATCGGCAGATGCACCACCAGGAATGCGCCCAGGCCGACGAACCAGATGAGCACGGAGGATGCGACCAGGATGGCAAGGTTGGTGGTCATGGACGACACCCACGGCGTCAAACCGCCGCGCATCATCCCGACCGGCAGCCTGTGCTCGAAGATGAAGAGCCATGTCGGGCCAAGACCGAACATCACCAGAGGATGGCGATAGAGGCGATAGGCCAGACGGCCTCGCCATGACATCTGCCGGTATTCGGCAACGGTCAGCGTCCGGATATCGCCCATGCCGCGCTCGTCCAGATTGCCGGCGCTGGCGTGATGGGTCGCGTGCGCCCGCCGCCAGCAATCGTATGGCGTCAGTGTCAGGATGCCGAGCGCGCGGCCTATCCAGTCGTCGGCGTAGCGGTTAGCAAAGAATGAGCCGTGACCGCAGTCGTGCTGGATCATGAAGATACGCACCAGGAATCCTGCCGCGGGCACGATAAGGACCAGCCCCCACCAGTGGCCATAGGCATAGGCAGCGGAGGACAATGCCCATAGGGTGGCGAACGGAATGAGGGTGATGGCGAGTTCGGCGGCGCTTCGACGCCTGTCAGGCTTCTTGTAGCGCGCCAGGACCTTGAGCCAGGCGCGCTTGCTGTGGGCAGCCGCCTCGGGGGAAATCATGTTCATCAGGAAGCATAAGCGGCACGTTCCGCCACCGCAAGGCGCGGATCACGCGAAATTACTGTGCGTAATTGTCGCGCAAGATCAGAACCGATCACTGCCGACGCCAGTTCGTGTTGGCGTTCTCGACCTGGGCGAGACGGTCGAGCAGTTCCTTGAATCGGTCCGGCACATTTGCCTCGGCTTGGAAGGCCGGTAAATTGCGCAGGAAGCGCGTCGTCGCCTCGGCGCCGAACTGACGCCTGACATCGGCGGCGAGCCTTCCTCCCTTTTCTGCCTTGTTGTGGGTCATCATCATTTTAAATCCTGTGTCGGCTTCGAAACTCGCCCGGCAAGGTAATGGTTCCGTCTTCATGCCTTCCACGCAAGCAAAGCCGAGCGACACGGTAAAATTTGAATTAAAATTGAAATGCCGTCCCATTCGCCGTCTGGCTACCACCCCCAGCCTTGCAAGACCGCTTACCCCTTGATTTTTGCCCGCCAAACCTCGATATCGGGCTCAAAATCCATACCATTCAAGATGACGGGAAACGGCGATGAGCGACCAGGCAAAAGACGAACGCGCGCCCGAAGAAATCGAGGCGTCCGAAGCCAATGCCGAACGCATGGAAGGCGGCACCGACGGCGACTATGAAGCGCTGGTGCGGCTGCTGAAGGAAAACGAGGAACTGAAGGACCGGGCGCTGCGGGTTGCAGCCGAGATGGAAAACCTGCGCCGCCGCACGGCGCGCGACGTGCATGACGCGCGAACCTACGCGGTTGCCAATTTTGCCCGCGACATGCTGTCGGTGTCGGACAATCTGCGTCGTGCGCTCGACGCCATCCCCGCCGAAGCCAAGGCATCGGGGGACGCCGGCTTCAAGGCGCTGATCGAAGGCGTCGACCTCACCGAGCGCGCCATGCTGTCGGCGCTGGAACGGCACGGGGTCAAGAAACTGGCCCCGGAAGGCGAGAAGTTCGACCCGAATTTTCACCAGGCGATGTTCGAGGTGCCAAATCCGGATGTCCCCGCCAACACCGTGGTGCAGGTGGTGCAGCCCGGCTATTCGATCGGGGAGCGGGTGCTGCGCCCGGCCATGGTCGGCGTCGCCAAGGGCGGTCCCAAGTTTGCCGCCGAGGCGCCGGTCGAACCGGGTCCGGTCAATGAGCAGGCCGAGAAGGACGCTTGATAGCGCGTTAGCGAATAGGGAGTAGCGAGTAGGGAACGGATACTAATCCGCGGCTTCGTGCTATTGCCTATTGCCTATTCCCTGCTCCTTACTCGCTCAGGCTATGAATCCCATCGCGCTTCTCGACTATGCCGGGGTCGCCGTCTTCGCCGCGACCGGCGCGCTTGCCGCTTCGCGCAAGCAACTCGACATTATCGGCTTTCTGTTCCTGGCCAGCGTCACCGGCATCGGCGGCGGCACCTTTCGCGATGTGATCTTGAACGTGCCGGTCTTCTGGGTGGGAAACCGCGACTATGTGCTGATCTGCGCGGTGGTGGCGGTGCTGGTGTTCTTCACCGCGCACCGCGTCGAATCCCGTTACAAGCTTCTGCTCTGGCTCGATGCCATCGGCCTTGCGGCGTTTTCGGTGATGGGCGCGGCCAAGGGTCTGGCGATCACGGGCTCGCCCGTGGTTTCGATCATCACCGGCATGCTGACCGCAACCCTCGGCGGCATATTGCGTGATCTCCTGGCCGGCGAGCCGTCCGTGCTGCTGAGACCCGAGATCTATGTCACCGCCGCGCTCGTGGGGGCCGCCATCTTCACGGCCGGCGATGTCGCCGGCCTGCCGCAGATCGTTTCAGGATTGGCCGGATTCGCAGCGGCGTTCGTGGTGCGCGGCGGTGCCTTGCGGTTCGGCTGGGCGTTTCCAGCCTACAAGAGCCGTCCCGGCCGGCGGCCGGAAGACATTCCGTGAGGGAAAGCGAATAGGAAATAGGGAGTAGCGAATAGGGATGCGGCGCGCAGATTGCGATGCAGCTATTCGCTATGCCGCGAAGCGTTGGGCCTCGCCGCCATAATAGTTGACGTAGCGGGCGCCGATCTCCTTGACCGGCATGACGATAAACACGTCGACCGTCGAGAATTCACGATCGATGACGCAGCCGTCACCGATGCGCGCGCCAACGCGCAGATAGCCCTTGACCAAAGGCGGCATGGCCGCGATCGCCGCCTTGGAGTTGACCGCCTCGATCGGCATCAGGTCCATCGAGCAGTAGCGCCCCGACACGGCGCGCACGTCCCAGGCGGAGTTCGTCCGGCAGTGGTGGGCGAGATAGGTGAGCGCTTCCGCATGGGCCGCCGGCACGATGCCGTGGAAGGAAGCGCAGCCTGTCATCACGCCGATTTCGTAATGATTGATATAGGCCCATATGCCTTGCCACAGCGCCTCGATGGTGCGCTTGGAGCGATATTCCGGCAAAACGCAGGAGCGGCCGAGCTCGAGAAAACGTTGGCCCGGATGACGAGCGATGAGCTTGGTCAACTCGAATTCGCCTTCCGAGTAGAAGCCCCCGGCCGCGGCCGCTATTTCCTGCCGCAGCAGGCGGTAGGTGCCGACGATGCGGCGGTGCTCAGGGCCGGATAGCGAGGTATCGAAGACGAGCAGATGGTCGCAGAGCGGATCGAACCGGTCGGCGTCTCGGCGATCCTGAACCTGGAACCGTTCCTTCCTGGCGCCAAGTTCGTCGTAGAAGACCCGATAGCGGACTTCCTGCGCGGCCGCGATCTCGGCCTCGTTGCGGGCGAGCCGCACTTCGAGGTTGCCAATCCGGCCGAGTGGGGCGCCCTTCATGACGGACTCGACGTTGCGGCCGGCAAGCAAGGCGCTGCCGGCGTTCGGCCGAGTGTCACATTCCGGCATAACTGTATGCACGAGTGATTCTCCTTCGAGCCATCCCTCTTGGCACGGGGATACGGTGTAGGTGCAACAGGATTGTGACAGTACCGTGATACGCCGTCGCGGGCAATACTTCGTCGGCTCGCAACTGCGGTCAACCGGCTATGTTACGCGCCCAAGCATCGCTCAAGGCGGCCACCTGTCCCTCGACGGCGTCGACCAGCGCGTCGGGGTCGAGCGGCTTGGTGACGAAGCCGCTGGCGCCATGGGCAAGCACGGCGTGCCGGGTCTTTTCCTGGCTATCGGCCGACAGCACCATGATCGGCACCGGCGGTATCGAGATCTCCTCCTCATGACGGCGGATGGCGGCGATCGCGTCCAATCCATCCATGACCGGCATGTGCAGATCCATCAGGATCACGTCGAAACGATGCTTGAGAGCGGCATCGGTGACAGCCTCGACGGCGGCCTTGCCGTTGCCGACAACCTTGACGCGATGCCCGGCCTTCAGCAGCGTGGCGCGGGCAAGCATGGCGTTGATGTCGTTGTCTTCGGCGATCAGGACCGACAACCCGCGGTGACGGCCGCCGGCGCGGAGGGCCGAAGCGCGGCGTTTTTCGGGCTGCGGCTGGGCAAGGGCGGCGACCTGGCTGCTCAACAGCACGCGCAGGAGCGTCCCACCCCGCACCGGCCTGGCCAGGAAGGTCGCGTAACCGCTGGCGCGGAACTCGCCAAGCATGCCGCGATC
>NZ_JBAZUD010000158.1:0-10973 GCF_041661565.1 Mesorhizobium sp. | reverse complement strand
GGCGGCAAAGGCGGAGGCCGGTCCGGCGGCGATGCCGATCGCGGCGGCGAGAAGCATGAGATTGCGACGGGTCAGGTTCATTGGTGTTCCCTCTGGGGTGTTCCCTCTGGTTGTTGATCGGGCGGGGGTCGGTCCCGCACGGTTTCTTGCCGTCCCGCTTGGGAGCGGGACGTCAATTCATGGCGGCGACCATGCGCGCGCGATTGTCGATGTTTGCGGGATGCGAGCCGCGGATCCGCGCGCGCATGCCATCGAGTGCATGGCGGCCGCTGGACGGCGACTGGGGCAGCATGACGACAAGGACTGAACCCTCTTTGATCCCACCCGGTGCAGCGATGGACGGCAGCAAGCCAATGAAGCGCGGCCGTTGCCATCGACCCTGGAATGCTTATCCAAAGCGCGGCGCTTTTCAAGGCGAAAGTTTTAAGCTTAAAAAGTTTGACGATTTGCCTCCGTCCACGCCTGCCGACGTCATCCGCGCTCCTCTTGGGCCAGTTCGCCGCGTGCGGCCGTACAGTTGGCCGCTGCGCCGGCGCCAAGGAACATCGTGTCGCTGGCCAGCACGAAGAAGCTTGCGCCGATCGCCGCCCATCGGCTGACCGTCTGCGGGCTGGCGCAAAATATGCCTGATATCTTGTCGTGCGCGATCGTCACGCCGATGATCGCCCGGATTGCCGCGTCGAGCCTGTCGGCGGCCCCGGGGCCGATCGCATCGATCGACACCGATAGATCGCCGGGGCCGACGAAGATGACGTCCACGCCATCGACGGCCGCGATCTCGTCGATGTTGGCGAGACCTTGTGATGTCTCGACCTGGACCGCGACGACGATTCTGTCATTGGCGCCGGCAAGATATTGGGGAATGCGGTAGCCATAGCCGGCGGCGCGACCAGGCCCGACGCCGCGCTCGCCCTGCGGCGGATACCGAGAGGCCCGCACCGCCGCCTGCGCCTGGGCGGCGGTCGACACGCGCGGCACCAGCACACCTTGCGCGCCGCTGTCCAACGCCGCCTGGATCGCTTCCGGTCCATGGCCGGGAACGCGCACCATGGCCGGCACGCGATGCACGTCGGCCGCGCGCACCATGGTCTCGATCATGTCGCGCGAGATCTGCGCATGCTCCCAGTCGATGCACAGGAAATCGAGGCCGGACTGGGCCATCACCTCGACCGCGACCGGATGCGGAATGGCGGCGAAGGAACCAACGAGGTTCGTCTTGCCGATGCATTTCTGGCGGAACTCGTTCATGTCCATTCCTTTTCTCCTGCGCACCGAATTCATACCGGCAAACTCTGGCGCGACGAAGCTGTTTCATGCTTGAAATATTTTCGCGGGACCGTAGCGTGCGATCTTCGCCGGGAGGTCGCGACGTGAACAAACCCCATCCCTTGCACGGCCCGAACAAACTGAAGCTCGGCGTCTTTTCGACCAATGCCGATGGCGGGCTTGCCATCACGGATGTGCCGGAGCGCTGGACGGCAAGCTGGCAGGACAATCTGACGGCGGCCCAGATCGCCGATCGCGCCGGCCTGGAGTTCATGCTGCCGATCGCGCGCTGGCGCGGTTTTGGCGGCCGCAACAAGGTGCGCGAATGGTCGTTCGAGACGTTCACCTGGGCTGCGGCGCTCAGCATGGCAACCGAACGCATCGGCCTGTTCATGACCGTGCATGTGCCGCTGGTGCACCCGCTCTATGCCGCCAAGGCGCTGGCGACGGTCGACCATATCAGCCAGGGCCGCGCCGGCCTCAACATCGTCTGCGGCTGGAATCCGAAGGAGTTCGGCATGTTCGGCACGCCTTTGGTCGAGAAGGGCTACGACCAGGCGGACGAATGGATCGAGATCCTCGAAAAGCTCTATGCCTCGGCCGAGCCGCTCGACTATGAAGGCACCTATTACCGTCTCAAGGAAGCCGTCAGCCGGCCGGCCAGTTTGCAGCTTCCGCGCCCGGTGACGATGAACGCCGCTTTCGGCGGCCCGGGTCGCGACTTCGCCGCCGCCAGATGCGATTACCTGTTCACGACGTTTTCCGAGATGGATGATGCCGGCAAGCATGTCGCCGATATCAAAGAGCGCGCCGAAAAGGCCGGCCGCGATGTCGGCGTCTACACGGTGGCGCATGTTGTCTGCCGCCCGACCATGGAAGAGGCGCGTGCCTATTATGATCGCTACGCCGTCGGCATGGCCGACCATGAGGCGGTCGATGCCCATATGGCGGGCAAGAAGGAATTCTCGCAGTCGCACGACCCGCACGCCTATGACCGCTACCGCCAGCGTTTCGCCGGTGGCGCCGGCACGTACCCGCTCGTCGGCACGCCGGAAACGATCGCCGCCGACATGGCCGCCATCGCCGGGCATGGCTACCAGGGCATCGCGCTGTCCTTCGTCAACTACACGCAGGAGCTGCCCTATTTCTGCGACCACGTGCTGCCGATTTTGAGGAAGGCTAGCCTGCGCAAATAGCCTGATTATTCCGGGATGACGGCGGTGGCCTGGATTTCCACCTTGGCGCGGTCTTCGATCAGCGCCACCACCTGCATGGCGGCCATAGCCGGGAAGTGCCGGCCGATCACTTCGCGATAGGCCTCGCCGATACCCCTGAGGTTGGCGAGATATTCGGCCTTGTCGGTGAAATACCACGTCATCGAGGTGATATGCCGGGGCTCGGCGCCCGCTTCTGCCAGCACCGCCACGATGTTCTCCAGTGTCTGTTTCACCTGGCCGACAAAGTCGTCGGTTTCGAATTGGCACTGCCCGTTCCAGCCGACCTGGCCGCCGACAAAGACAAGCTGGCCACGCGCCGCGACGCCGTTGGCGTAGCCGACAGGTTTTGCCCAGCCTTCCGGCTGCAGGATCATGTGCATTCAGGACCTCCCGGTCGTCCAAAAACCAATTTGTAAAATCGTGTCCGCGTCAAATTTCATCCGTCAGGCTGCGCCCATGACTTGCCGCGCGATCACCACTTTCTGCACGTCCGAAGCCCCCTCGTAGATGCGCAGTGCGCGGATTTCGCGATACAGGCTCTCGACGATATGGCCCTTGCGCACGCCGTCGCCGCCATGCAGTTGCACCGCTTTGTCGATCACCTCCTGCGCCTTGTCGGTGGCGAACAGCTTGGCCATCGCCGCTTCGCGGGTGACGCGCGCCGCTCCCATGTCCTTGGTCCAGGCCGCGCGGTAGACCAACAGCGCCGCCGCATCGACGTCGATCGCCATGTCGGCGATATGGCCCTGCACCATCTGCAATTCGGCCATCGGCGCGCCGAACAATCTGCGCTCGGCCACCCTCTTGATGCTTTCATCCAGTGCGCGGCGGGCAAAGCCGAGCGCTGCCGCGCCGACGGTCGAGCGGAACACGTCGAGCACCGACATGGCGATGCGGAAACCGTCGCCGGCCTTGCCGATGAGCGCCGATGCGGGCAGCCGGACTTGGTCGAAGGAGAGCCGCGCCAGCGGATGCGGCGCGATCACTTCCAACCGTTCGGCGATGCCAAGCCCCTTGGCGTCGCCGGGCACGAGGAAGGCGGATAGCCCCTTGGCGCCCGGCGCCTCGCCGGTGCGGGCAAAGACGAC
Source organism: Mesorhizobium sp. (assembly GCF_041661565.1). Taxonomy (GTDB): domain Bacteria; phylum Pseudomonadota; class Alphaproteobacteria; order Rhizobiales; family Rhizobiaceae; genus Mesorhizobium. Next base: position 7,402 of record NZ_JBAZUD010000158.1, on the reverse strand, counting down.
GTACATGTCGGCGATGCCGCCATTGGAGATCCAGGTCTTCTCGCCGGACAGGACATAGCTGTCGCCGTCGCGGGTCGCCGTCATCTCGGTGTTGGCGACATCCGATCCCGAGCGCGGTTCCGACAGTGCAAAGGCGGAAATCGCTTCGCCGGCGCGCGTTTTCGCCAGCCATTGCTGCTGCTCGGGCGTGCCGAACAGGCTGAGCGCGCCGGTGCCGAGCCCTTGCATGGCGAAGGCGAAATCGGCGAGCCCGTCATGGCGTGCGAGCGTCTCGCGCGTGATGCACAAAGTGCGCACGTCGAGCGGTCCGGGATTGTCGGTGTCGAGCGCAGTCGGCTTCAGCCAGCCGTCCCGGCCGAGTTTTTGCACCAGCTCGCGGCAGGCGGCATCGACATCGTGATGGTCGACGGGGAGATTTGTCGCACACCACGATTCCAGCCTTTCGGCCAGTTCGCGATGGCGGTCCTCGAAGAATGGCCAAGTGAGGAAGGAGCGGTCAGGCATGAAAGTAACCTTCCGCGTGTTGGTGCGAGGCACCCCCCTCTGTCCTGCCGGACATCTCCCCCGCAAGGGGGGAGATTGGCAGCCTTGCCGACGGCTTCGAACTGGCAATTTTGTAGATTGGCGAAAACAAAACGCGCAGCCGATCTCCCCCCTTGCGGGGGAGATGGCCGGCAGGCCAGAGGGGGGTGCCTGGGCGAAAGCCGTTCATCCTCAATTCCCCTCGAACACCGGCTTTTCCTTGGCCACGAAGGCCTTGTAGGCGCGCTCGAAGTCGCGTGTCTGCATGCAGATCGCCTGCGCCTGGGCTTCGGCCTCGATCGCCTGGTCGAGGCCCATCGACCATTCCTGGTTGAGCTGCGTCTTGGTGATGCCATGCGCGAAGGTCGGCCCGGAGACGATGCGTGCCGCCATGTCGAGCGCGTCGGCCTCCAGCGAGGCGGCGTCGACCAGCCGGTTGTAGAATCCCCAGCGCTCGCCTTCCGCTGCCGTCATGGTACGCCCGGTATAGAGCAGTTCGGCGGCACGGCCCTGGCCGATGATGCGTGGCAGGATCGCGCAGGCGCCCATGTCGCAGCCGGCGAGACCGACGCGCGTGAACAGGAACGCGGTCTTCGCTTCCGGCGTGGCGATGCGGATATCGGAGCTCATGGCGATAATGGCGCCGGCGCCGACCGCGACGCCGTCGACAGCCGCGATGATCGGCTTGCCGCAGTTCAGCATCGCCTTGACGAAATCGCCGGTCATGCGGGTGAAGGTGAGAAGCTCCTTCATGTCCATCTTGACCAGCGGCCCGATAATGTCATGGACATCCCCGCCCGAGCAGAAATTGCCGCCATTGGACAGGAACACCACGGCGTCGACATCGTCGGCATAGACGAGGTCGCGGAACGTGTCGCGCAGCTCCGCATAGCTGTCGAAGGTCAGCGGGTTCTTGCGCTCGGGACGATCGAGCCGGACCTTCGCGATCCTGCCCTCGACTTCCCACAGGAAATGCTTCGGCTGGAGACTGGCCATCTTGGTCATTCGCGTCCCTCCCAGTTGCTGCGGAACGAGGTCAGCATGCCGGTCAGCCGGCGCGCGTCGTCCTCGCTGACCTTGGCCAGCAATTCACCGATCCAGCCCTCATGAGCGGCGGCGATGACGGCGAAGGACTTCGAGCCTTCGTCGGTCAGCCGCACCATCGAGGTGCGGCGGTCGCCATTGCGGCGCGCCCGCGCCACCAGTCCCTCCGAAACCAGGCGGTCGACAATGCCGGTGACGTTGCCGTTCGACACCAACAGGAAGCGCGACAGGTCGCTCATCAGCATGCCTTCCGGCGCGCGATAGAGCGCCGCCATCACGTCGAAACGCGGCAGGGTCGTGTTGAATTCCTTCTTCAGCCGCTCGCGCAGTTCTGCCTCGACCGTGCGCGAGACGCGCAACAGCCTGATCCACAGGCGCAGCCGGTCCTTGCCGGGTCCCGATGGCGCGGGCAGGGGGCCGGCTACCATGTTTCGCCTCCCGAGACGGAGATCGCCTGTCCGGTGATCGATTGCGCTGCCTCGCCGCACAGCCAGAGCACGGTGGCGGCGATTTCCTGCGGCTGGATGAAGCGGCCCTGCGGGTTGGTCGAGGCGAGGCTTGATCGCGCCTGCTCCACCGATCGGCCGGTCTTTTCGATGATGCGCTGGACGGATTCCTCCAGCATATCGGTCTCGACGAATCCAGGGCATACGGCGTTGACGGTGACGCCTGATTTGGCGGTCTCGGCGGCCAGCGCCCGCATCAGCCCGACGACGCCATGCTTGGCGGCGACATAAGGCGCGACATAGGCGTAGCCCTTCAGCCCGGCCGTGGAGGCGATGAACACGATCCGCCCCGCCTTGCGCCCGGTCATGCCGGCCAGCGCCGGCTTCACCGTCAGGAAGGCGCCGGTCAAATTGACGTCGAGCGTGCGTTGCCAGTCGGCCAGCGTCGTCTTGTGCGTCGGCGCGCTGCCCGCCATGCCGGCATTGGCGACGACGATGTCGAACGGCCCGCGCACTGCCTCGGCCGTCTCGTAAAGGGACGTCATTGCCGGCTCATTGGTGACATCGGCGGCGATACCGAAGATGCGGTCGCTTTCGGCGGCTACCTTCGCGAGTTCGGCCTCACGGCGGCCGCAGATGGTGACGTCGATGCCGGCCCCCGCCAGCGTCAGCGCGATCGCCCGGCCAACCCCGGAGCCGCCGCCGGTGACCAGTGCATGCATGCGGGGGATCATGCCGCCATCCTCGAAACCTGGCGCTGCCCCTCACCCTTACGCAAGATCGACGCCATGGCATGCACAGACCTTCGGTAACTGGCCAGACTGATTGGCCTGATGCCGGGTTGCCAAGTGGTTCCCCCAATCCGTCGCTGCTTCGCAGCGCCACCTTTCCCCCCTCCGGAGGGAAAGGATGGGAGCCTTATGTGACGAGCATCGGCGGCAAGGGGCTGGGGCCCTTCCTCTCCCCCGTCGATCGGGGGAGAGGTGTCGCTGCAAAGCAGCGACGGAGTGGGGGTCGACCAGCCCAGCGCGAGACAATGAATGCGCCAAGCTGCCCTGCATATCATTGCGGGGAGAAGGTGCCGGCAGGCGGATGAGGGGCGGCGCTGACGCGGCAAACGAAACGCGCTCATACTTTCAGCCCCGCCGCCGCATCACGCTCGGCCAGCCGGTAGAGCTGGTCGCGCCCGGGCAGATAGGGATCGGGCCATTTGACGCCGCGATCACCGAGCGTGACCGCCGCATGCAGTGTCCAGTAGGGATCGGCAAGATGTGGCCGTGCCAGCGCCACAAGGTCGGCGCGGCCGGCCATCAGGATCGAATTGACATGGTCGGGCTCGTAAATGTTGCCGACCGCCATCGTCGCCATCCCGACCTCGTTGCGGATACGGTCCGAAAACGGCGTCTGGAACATGCGGCCATAGACCGGCTTGGCCAGTGCCGATGTCTGGCCGGCCGAGACGTCGCAGATGTCGACGCCGGCTTCATGCAACAGCTTGGCGATCTCGACCGCATCGCCGGGCGTCACGCCTTCGATGCCGACCCAGTCATTGGCCGAAATGCGCATCGAGATCGGCTTTCCCTGCGGCCAGGCGGCGCGCACCGCTCGGAAGATCTCGAGGGGGTAGCGCATGCGGTTTTCCAGCGAGCCGCCATACGCGTCGGTGCGCCGGTTGGTGACCGGCGTGATGAAGGACGACAGGAGATAGCCATGCGCGGCGTGTATCTCGAGCATGTCGAAGCCGCACCGGTCGGCCATCTCGGCCGAGGCCACGAATTGCTCGCGCACCAGATCCATGTCGGCGCGGTCCATCGCCTTCGGCACCTGGTTCTGCGGTGACCACGCCACGGCTGAGGCCGCCATCACAGGCCAGTTGCCCGAGGCCAGGGGCACGTCGGTGCCTTCCCAGCCGAGGCGGGTCGAGCCCTTGGCGCCGGAATGGCCGATCTGCGCGCAGATCTTCGCCTCGGTCTCGGCATGGACGAAATCGACGAGCCGCCTCCACGCCACTTCATGTTCGGGCGCGTAGAAGCCCGGGCATCCCGGGGTGATCCGGCCCTCGGGACTGACGCAGGTCATCTCGATATAGACCAGCCCGGCGCCGCCCTTGGCCCGCTCTGCATAATGCGCGAAATGCCAGTCGGTGGGGCAGCCGTCGACGGCCTTGTATTGCGCCATCGGCGAGACGACGACGCGGTTCTCGAGCCTCATGTCGCGCAGCTTGAAAGGCGCGAACATCGGCGCGCGGCGCAGGCTGTTGTCGCCCGCGCCCGCCTGCCGCTGGAACCACTCTTCCGCCTCGCCCAGCCATTCGGCATCGCGTAGCCTCAAATTCTCGTGGCTGATGCGCTGCGAGCGGGTCAGCAGCGAATAGTTGAACTGCACCGGATCGAGGCCGAGATAGCGCTCGACCTCCTCGAACCATTCCAGCGAGTTTCGCGCCGCCGATTGCAGCTTCAGCACCTCGGTGCGGCGGGCATCTTCGTATTTGCGGAAGGCGGCCTCGAGGTCCGGTTCCGTCTCGACATACTCGGCCAGCGCCACGGCGCTTTCCAGGGCGAGCTTGGTGCCGGAGCCGATCGAGAAATGCGCCGACGCCGCCGCATCGCCCATCAGCGCCAGGTTCTTGTACGACCAGCGCTCGCACAGCACGCGCGGGAAATTGATCCATGCCGAGCCACGGATGTGGTTGGCATTGGTCATCAGCGCGTGGCCGCCGAGATGCCTGGCGAAGATGCGCTCGCAGGTGGCGATCGATTGCTGCTGCGTCATCGTGCCGAAGCCGAAGGCGGCCCAGGTCTGTTCGCTGCACTCGACGATGAAGGTCGCGGTTTCGCTGTCGAACTGGTAGGCGTGCGCCCACACCCAGCCATGCTCGGTCTTCTCGAAGATGAAGGTGAAGGCGTCGTCGAATTTCTGGTTGGTGCCGAGCCAGACGAACTTGCATTTGCGGGTGTCGATATCGGGCTTGAAGATATCGACGAAGGTGTTGCGCGCCCGGGAGTTCAGCCCATCGGCAGCAACGACCAGATCATGCGTCTCCATGTAGGGGCGGGGGTCGGCGATGTCGGTCTCGAACATCAGCTTGACGCCGAGTTCGCGGGCGCGGCGCTGCAGCAGGATGAGCAGCCGCTTGCGGCCGATGCCGCAGAAGCCGTGGCCGGACGAGACCGTGCGCACGCCGTCATGGATGACGGCGATGTCGTCCCAATAGGCGAAATGCTTCTTGATCCAGACGGCGCTGACCGGATCATTTTTGGCGAGGTTTTCGAGCGTCTCGGCCGACAGCACGACGCCCCAGCCGAACGTGTCGTCGGCGCGGTTGCGCTCGAACACCGTCACGTCATGCGCGGCGTCCCGCAGCTTCATCGAGATGGCGAAGTAGAGGCCGGCTGGTCCGCCGCCGAGAACCGCAACCTTCATCCGTGCGATCTCCTCTTCGCTTGCTTCGTCTCGACTATCGCGCCGGCGGCAAGATATTTCAAGCTTAAAGTTTCCTTTGGAGCATGGTGGGTGCGTCGGCAGGCGCGCTTGCGGATCGTCCGCAAGCGCGCCATGGCGAGATCACTTTTCCGGGTTCTTCGGGCTCCACAGCACGGTGTCGGCGCCCTTCTCGTAGGCCATGCCGTCCGGATAGCTTATGGCTTCCAACTGCAGGCCCCACGGCGCCTGGAAGTAGAGGATGGTCTGGCCGGCGGCGGGGCCCTCCTTGACCGGCAACGGACCCATCCTCGTCTTGACGCCCTTGGCGTCGAGATAGGCCTTGGCCGCCGCGACATCGTCGACATAGAAGGCGATGTGGAAGCCGCCGATATCGCTGTTCTTGGGCTTCAGGTCCTTCTGGTCGGGCGCGGTGTATTTGAACAGCTCGATGTTCGATCCATAGCCGCAGCGAACCATGGTGACCTGCTCGATGACCGCCTTCGGATCGACGCCCAGAAGATCCTGCATGAAGGTGCCCTTGTCGTCGGCGAAGGGGCCGAACGACATCGCCTTCTTGCAGCCGACAACTTCAGTGAAGAAGTCGACCGCCTGCTTCATGTCGGGAACGGTGATGCCGGTGTGATCGTGCCCACGCATTCCGGGGATAGAATCCGCCGAGGCGCTGCCGGCACTGCCAAGGATAGCGGCGGCCAGCGTTGCATTACGAAGTATCGTTCTCATGTCAGTCCTCTCCATTGGCGGGACCATGTCGTTGGGGTCGCACGTCCGAGGCCCGCGTCCCGGCGCGCGTATGGGTTTACGGCGGCGCCTTGTCGGCGGACGGAATGGCCAGCCAGCCGGCGTCGATCTCCGGCAGGGGAATGGCCGCGATGAGGTCCCGCGTGTAGCCCTGTCGTGGGTTTTCGAACAACGCATCGGTGGCGCTGGCCTCGACGATCATGCCTTCGCGCATGACGATCACTTGCCGGCACAGCCGCCGGATCACCGACAGATCGTGGCTGATGAAGGCGACCGTCAGGCCCATCTCCGCCGCCAGCTTTTCCAGCAGAGTCAGGATCTGTGCCTGCGTCGACACGTCGAGCCCGGAGACGATCTCGTCGGCCAGCACGAATTTCGGCGACAGCGCCAGCGCCCGCGCGATGCCGACGCGCTGGCGCTGGCCGCCCGACAGTTCGTGGCGATAGCGGTTGGCGAAACTCTGCGGCAGGCCGACGCGCTGCAGCGCCTCGGCGACGCGCGCCTTGAGATTGTCACCCAAGCCGTTCTGCTTGAGGGGCGCCGCTATGATGCTGGCAATGGTGCGACGCGGGTTGAGCGACGACATCGGATCCTGGAAGATCATCTGCAGGTCGCGCCGCAACGGCCGCAGCTCCGCCTCGGCAAGATGGGTAATGTCGCGACCGTCGAAGGTTATGCTTCCGGCGCTCGGCTCCAGCAGCCGCACGAGGGCGCGGCCGAGCGTCGATTTTCCCGACCCCGACTCGCCGACGATGCCGGTCACCGACCCCTTCGGCAGGTCGAAATCCAGGCCTTTCAGGATTTCGGCCAATGGCGCGCGGCCGATGAACGGCTTGCGCGTCATGTCGGGCAGCGCGACCTTCAGCCCCCGTACGGAAAACAACGGCTCAGCCATGCGGCCGCCTCCAGGCGTGATCGGCGGAGGCGATCTCGGCGGCGAGCCCGGCCAGCACGGCTTCGTCCACCGGTTTCAGCGAGGCGAAGGGATCGGTATAGCGCGGCGTCGCCGCCATCAGCGCTCTGGTGTAGGGGTGCTGCGGCGCGGAGAACAGAGCGGCCGTGTCGGCCTCTTCCACCACCTTGCCGGCATAGAGCACCGAGACCTTCTGGCTGATCTTGGCGACGACGCCGAGATCATGGGTGACGAACAGGATCGCGGTGCCATGCTCACGCTGCAGTTGCGCGATCAGCCGCAGGATCTGCTTCTG
>NZ_JBAZUD010000157.1:0-11060 GCF_041661565.1 Mesorhizobium sp. | reverse complement strand
TGCCGGCATAGAGCACCGAGACCTTCTGGCTGATCTTGGCGACGACGCCGAGATCATGGGTGACGAACAGGATCGCGGTGCCATGCTCACGCTGCAGTTGCGCGATCAGCCGCAGGATCTGCTTCTGGACGGTGACGTCGAGCGCCGTGGTCGGTTCGTCGGCGACGATCAGCCTTGGCTCGGCGACGAAAGCGGCGGCGATCAGCACGCGCTGCCGCATGCCGCCGGAGAGTTCGTGCGGATAGGTTTTCAGCACCCGCTCGGGGTCGCGGATCTGTACCTCGTCCAGCAACTGGCGGATGCGGGCATCTGCCTTCTGGCCGCTCCAGCCCAGAATGCGGACCAGACGGTCGGTCATCTGCGGGCCGATGCGGCGCGACGGGTTGAGCGCGGTCAGCGGGTCCTGCGGGATCAGCGCGGTACGGGCACCGATCAACGTGCGTCGTGCTTTGGGCCCAAGCTTGCCGAGGTCTTCGCCTTCAAGCCTCATGTCGCCTTCGACAATCCGCACGCTGGACGGCAAGACGCCAAGCACCGCCTTGCCGATCATCGTCTTGCCGGCGCCGCTCTCGCCGACCAGGGCGCGGACCTCGCCGGGTTGCACGGTGAGCGAGATCGATCGCAGCACGCGCTGGCCGTTGGGCAGCACGGCGCTCAGATTGGCGATGTCGAGACAGGCGTTCATCGCAGCACCGGGTCGAAGCGCGTCTTCAGCGCCTCGCCGAACTGGCTGAACGACAGCACGGTGAGGATCAGCGTGATCAGCGGAAACACCAGCACCCACCAGGCCTGATGGATCGACAGCCGGCCTTCGGCGATGATGCCGCCCCAGGTCGGGTCGTCGGTCGAGATCGACAGATTGACGAAGGACAGGATCGCCTCGACGATGATAGCGATGCCCATCTCCAGCGACAGCAGTGCCACGATCGACGGCACCACATTGGGCAGCACTTCGCGCAGCATGATGCCGACGCGGCCATAGCCGGCGATGCGGGCGTTCTCGACATAGTCCATGCGCGACTGGCCCATCGCTTCGGCACGGATCACCCGGCAAAAGCGAGTCCAGTCGATGATGGCGATGGCCAGGATGACGGAACTCAGGCCCGTGCCCAGCACCGCGACCAGGAGGATGGCGAACAGGACCGGGGGAAACGCCATCCAGACATCGACGATGCGCGAGATGATGCGGTCGGCCCAGCCGCCGAAATAGCCGGCCACCAGCCCGAGCGCCGAACCGACCAGGCACGCGGCGCTGGCGGCGGCAAAGGCGACGATGAAGGCGATGCGGCCGCCGAAGATCAGCCGCGAGAGCAGGTCGCGGCCAAGGCTGTCGGTGCCGAGCCAATAGCCGGGTTCGGCGCCGCTCATCCAGAACGGCGGTAGCCGCTCGAGCATCAAATCCTGCGCCAGCGGATCCTGCGGCGCGACCAGTGGCGCCAGGATCGCTGCCAGAAGCGCCAGCAGCAGCCAGCCACCCGCCAGCCAAAGCTTCGCGCCCGAGCCATGTCTTGAAATGCGGCCCTCATCCATGGCGCAGCCTCGGATTGAGCAGCGCATACATCATGTCGACGGTGAGATTGATCAGCACGAACAGCAGCGCGAAGACCAGCACGATGCCCTGGATCAGCGGCAGGTCGCGGTTGATGACGGCGTCGATCGCCATGTTGCCGAGACCTTCATAGGAGAACAGCCGCTCGACGATGACCGTGCCGCCGATCAGGAAGGTGAATTGCACACCGACCAGGGTGAGCGTCGGCAAGGCCGCGTTCCTGAGCGCTTCGCGCAGGATCACCTGCGTTTCCGAAAACCCCTTCACCCGTGCCAGCACGACATAGTCGAGGTCGAGCACTTCCTTGAGCGACTGTTTCAGAAGCTGCGAGATGATCGCCGCCAGCGGCAGCGCCAGCGCGACGGCCGGCATCAGCATGTGCTTCAACAGGTCCCAGGTCAGGTCGAGGCGCAGGCGTAGAATGCTCTCGAACAAATAGAACTGGGTGACGAAGGGCAGGTCGAGTTGCGGCGATACGCGGCCGGAAATGTCGAAGATGGGCACCAGCACGCCGAACAGCAGGATCAGCACCAGGCCCCACAGGAAATCGGGGATTGAGAGCGCTGCTCCGCTGACAATGTCGATGCCGGCCTCGACCATGGTGCCACGCTCGCGCGCGCCGAGGACCGCCGTCGTGCCGCCGAGCGCAACCGCCATCACAAGGGCGACGATGGCGAGCTCCAACGTCGCCGGCAGCCGGTTGAAGACGAGGCCAAGCACGTCCTGGCGCAGCGAGATCGAGGTGCCGAAATCACCCCTGACGACGCCCGACAGCCAGATGAAGAATTGTTGCACGATGGTCTTGTCGAGGCCGTAGAGCGCGCGCAGCCGCGCGATGTCGGCATCGGTGGCGCCCGGCGGCAGCATCATCGCGATCGGATCGCCGGGCGCGACGCGGATCACGACGAAGACGACGACGGCCACGCCGAACAGCGTGACCACCATCGTCAGCAGTCGGATCAGGAATCGTTGCAGGAGCATGTAAATCTTTGCAGGAGCCCGCTGGCTCCTATGCCTGATGGAAAAATGCGCGCCGTCGAACGGACGGCGCGCGAAACGCCTCGGGCTGCTGTCAGGCCGGGGTCATCAGGGCCGCCAGCAGCGCGCCCGACACGTGCTGGACGACGTTGACGCCCTTGGCATGCACGATCGGCTGCGCATACTGGATCAGCGGCAGCACATAGGCCTGCTCGGCGATGTATTTGTCGACCGCCTTCCAGCCGGCAATGCGCTTGGCCTCGTCCTTCTCGCCCCATAGCGGGTTGATCATGTCGATCAGGTCCTGGCTGTCCCACACCGAATGCGGGCTCGGGCCGTACATGGCGAAGCCCGTGGAGGTGGTCGGATCGCCGATGGCATTGCCCCAATTGTAGAAGGCGGCCGGCGCCAGCTTGTCGGCGGCGCGCAATTCATAGTGCTTGGCGATCTCGTAGACCTCGATCGTCGCTTCGATGCCGACCTTGCGCCACATGCCGACGATCGCCTGGATCATCTCATAGTCCTTGGGCTTGAAGCCCTTGGTCGTCTGTATGGTAAACTTGACCGGCTTTTCCGTCGAATAGCCGGAAGCGGCGAGCAGTTCCTTGGCCTTTCCAGGATTGTGCTCGACCTTGATCGACGCATCGTAAGCCGTGTATTCCGGTGTCTCCAGCGTATCGATGGGTTGGCCGTAACCGCGCAGCAGGCGGTCGACGAGCAGCTTCTTGTCGATCGCCATCACCGCCGCCTGGCGGACGTTCTTGTCCAGCATCACGTCGATGTCGTTGAAGAAGATCATGCCGATGTCGGAGACGTTTTTGCACGAGCCGGCAAGCCCGTCCTTGGCGATCAGCCGGTCATACTCCTCATAGGGAATTTCGAGCGTCACCTGCGAGGAGCCGGACTCGATTTCGGCGACGCGGCTGGCCGCGTCGGTGACGAACTTGATCGTCACATTCTCAAACGCCGGCTTGCCGCCCCAATAGGTCGGATTCGCTTTCAGCCGCAGGAAGGCGTTGCGCTCGAACTTCTCGACCATGTAAGGCCCGGTGCCGATCGGCGCCTTCTCGAAGCCCTCGGCGCCCACCTTCTCGTAATAGGCCTTGGGCAGGATGTAGCCGGTCAGGAACGACATCCACTTGAAATAGGTCGGGTCGAACTGCGTGACGTCGCCGGTGATCTTGTTGCCGTCGATCTTGAAGTTGGTAACGTTCTTCCAGACGAACTGGATCGGGTTGCCGGTCTTTTCATCCCCCGCCCGCTGCAGCGACCAGACCACGTCCTCCGGCGTGAACGGCGAGCCGTCATGCCATTTCACGCCTTCGCGCACGGTCATCATCACCTTGGTTCGGTCGTCGTTCCAGCCCCACTCGGTCAGTAGGCCGGGCGCGAAGGACAGGTCCGGCTTCTGCGGGATGAACTGGTCGAACACCGACTGGTAGAGGCCCTGGATCGTAGGGTTGACCGCCGATGGTCCAGTGGTCGGGTCCCAGGACGGCAGGTTGACATTGTAGGCGATGGTCAGTTCGCCGGCGGCGGCCCTGGTGATCTGTGGCAGGCCGATCGCGGCCACCCCGAGTGCCGCGGCACCGTAACCGAGCAATTCGCGTCTGTTGATTGTCATGGTCGTTCCCCTTGTTGGTTGTATTTTCTTTGCGCGGCAACGTCAGTTCCTTGGTTCAGGCTCCTCGGGCAGCAGCGCCTTGCCCTCCTTCACCTTTAGAAATTTGAGGCTCCTACCTCCCGCCAAGCTGTTGCGCGAGCATGTAGCCCGAGGCCGCGCCGGTGCCGGCGCCCGGCCATGTCGCGGCACCGGTGAGATGCAGATTGCCGACCGGCGTGTTCCAGCCGGCATGGCCGCGCGCCGGGCGAAACAGGAAATTCTGCGACAGATGGTGACTGCCACAGATCTGGTCGCCGCCGACGAGGTTGGGATTCTCGCGTTCGAGGTCGATCGGCGAGAAGACTGAACGGCCGAGGATTTTCGGGCGCAAGCCGGGCGCATAAGTTTCGATGATGCCGAGTACGCGCTCGGCGTAGGTATCCTTGGCCTGGTCCCAATGGGCAGCCGCGATCGTGCCTGCGGCATCGCCCAGGATTTCGGCGGGCAGCATGCGCACCTGCACCCACAGAACATGCTTGCCCTGAGGCGCACGCGACGGATCGATCGCGGTCGGCTGGCCGACGACCAGCACCGGCTCGTCCGGGAGCAGGCCGGCCATCGCCTGCTGATAGGTGCGCGACATCGCATCGAGCGAGGGCGACAGGTGCACATAGGCGAACCGCCTAAGCTCGGCCCCGGCGCGCCAGTCGGGCAGGTCGTCGAGCGCCAGATGGATCATCATCGTGCCCGGCGCGTGGCGAAACTTCTTCATCGCCGTGTCGAAGCCGGCGTCGCCCGAACCGTTGGGCAGCAGCTTGCCGGTCAGCGCCTTCGGCGCAACGCCGGCGATGACGGCCCTGGTCGCCGTATGGGTCTCGCCGGACACGAGCCGCACGCCGGTCGCCTTGCCGGAGGACACCGTGATCTCGGCCACTTCGGCTCCGGTGACGATCTTGCCGCCGGCTGATGTGACCATGCCCGAGAGCGCCCGGATGATCGTGTCGGCGCCACCCTTGCCCAGCACCATGCCGAAGCTCTGGTTGGCCATCGATTCCAGGTAGGGGAACACGGCGCCGCCGGCGATGTCGGGCGCGAAGTCGAGATGCATGCCCCAGGTGGCGAGCGTTGCCCTGACATGAGGCGACTCGAATGTCTCCTCCAGCCACGCGCGGGGCGAGGACAGCAAGAGCCGGGCAGTATCAAGCGCGCCGGAGACGCCTTTCTTGCGCCAAAGGTTCCAGCCGGTGCCTGCCAGCGCGCGCGCGCTCATTGGCGACCCCAGCACCCGGAAGAGGTGCTCGGCCTCCGCGGGGAAAGCGGCAACCAACCGGCGCCATGTCGCGGCGTCGGCGGCGGAGAAAGCGGCGATGCGCGCAGCCGTCTTTTCCAGGTCGTTGCCAACGCCCAGCCAGCTTCCATCCGGGAAGGCGCTGGCGAAACAGTCGGCGACCGGCGCGAATTCCAGCCCCTGCGCTTTCAATTCATTTGCATATTTCCGGTGGAAGGCGGAGCCGGCAAACAGGCTGAGATTCATCGCGCCGAAATCGTGGCGGAAGCCGGGTAGGGTGAATTCACGGGTCTGGACGGTGCCGCCGATCGTCGCGTTGCGCTCGAAAATCCCGGTTTTCCAGCCCTTGAGCGCCAAATGCGCGGCGCATGCCAGACTGTTGTGGCCCGCTCCGACAAAGATAGCGTCGAACTCGCTCACGCCCCGTTCCCATTTCCTTTATGCTTAAAGATAATTGCAGATGCATATGTTTTCGTCTAGTAGGATATTAACGGCCGAGACGAGCCTGGATCATCATCGCGAAAGAGGGAACGGAAAAAATGGACACCCAGAAACTCCTCGGCGAAGTCGCCGGCCAGCTGCTTTCAGGCGCCATCAAGGTGGTCGACCTTTCGGCGCCGCTTGGGCCCGACACGCCGCTGATCAAGCTGCCGCCGGAACTCGCCGTCGACACGCCGAAGGTGGAGATTCATAACATCTCCCGTTATGACAAGAACGGCCCGTGGTGGGCGTGGAACTGGCTGAAGCTCGGCGAGCATTCGGGCACGCATTTCGATGCGCCGCAGCACTGGATCAGCGGCAAGGATTATCCGGACGGCGCCACCGACACCATTCCGGCCCAGAACTTCGTCGGCCCTGTCAATGTGATCGACTGTTCGAAGGAGGCCGCCGCCGACCCCGATTTCCTGCTGACCGTCGACCACATCAAGGCCTGGGAAGCCGAGCATGGCGCCATCAATGCCGGCGAGTGGGTGGTGATGCGCACCGACTGGTACAAGCGCAATGGCTCGGAAGCGCAATTCCTCAACGCCAACGAAACCGGCCCGCACACGCCCGGTCCGACGGCCGAGGCCATCCAGTTCCTGATCAGCAAGGACATCAAGGGCTGGGGCTCCGAGACGATCGGCACCGATGCTGGCAAGGCCGGCGGCATGGAGCCGCCATTCCCGGCGCACACGCTGATGCACAAGGCCAACCGCTACGGCCTGGCCAGCCTATGCAACCTCGACCAGTTGCCGCCCAAGGGCGCCATCCTGATCGCGGCGCCGCTCAAGATCGAGCACGGCACCGGCAGCCCCATCCGCGCGCTGGCGCTCGTGTCGGGCAGATAAAGCGGGATGGGTCTTCGGGAGAAGATCATGCTGGCAGGCAAGGCGATAGGGAGGCAGGTTGGCGGCGCTGGCGTTCTACGGCGCCCCCCTCTGTCCTGCCGGACATCTCCCCCACTTGGGGGGAGATTGGCAGCTTTGGCGCCTCGCTTGTTCCTGCAACACCGACGGTTGGCGAAAGGCGGCGTCACAATCGATCTCCCCACCTGTGGGGGAGATGTCCGGCAGGACAGAGGGGGGCGCCGTAGAGCGCTTATCTTGCAAGCCGACCCGCTGCCTACAGGAAATCCTTGATGAGCGCCCCCGATCACATCATCGTCGGCAGCGGCATCAACGCGCTGGTCTGCGCGGCGATGCTTGGCGGCAAGGGTGCGAAGGTGCTCGTCCTCGAGCGCAACGACCGCATCGGCGGCTGCATCCGCACCGAGGAGATCACCGCACCCGGCTTCATCCATGACGTGATGGCGACGACCTTCGTGCTGTTCATCACCTCGCCGGCCTTTGCGGCTCTGGGCGGCGATCTTGCGCGCCACGGGCTGGAGTTCTGCCACACCGGCACGCCGACCGGCGTGCTGCGCCCGGATGGCAGCCATGCCGTGTTGCGCACCGATCGTGCCGCCAACGTCGCCGCGCTCAACGCGATCGCGGCAGGTGACGGCGATCGCCATGCAGGCGATGTCGGCGGCATCGAACGCAATGCGGGCCTGCTGTTCGGCCTGCTCGGCGGTGCCCTGTGGTCCTATCCGACGGCGAAGCTGTTGGCCGGCGACGCCTGGCGGCGGAGCCCGCGCGGCCTCGCCGCCTTCCTTGGCGAAGCCCTGGTACCGGCGCGCGGCTGGCTCGAAAACACGTACCAGTCCGCAACCATCCGCGCGCTCTGGGCGCCCTGGGTGCTGCATGCCGGCCTTGGGCCGGAAGATGCCTTCTCCGGCCAGATCGCCAAGGTCATCGCCTTCGCGCTGGAAGCCGCCGGTGCGCCGATCGTCAAGGGCGGAGCGAAAAACCTGCTGTCGGCCTTCGAGGCCCTGATCCGCGAACGCGGTGGTGACATCCGCACAGGTGCCGATGTCGCTTCGATCGTCCAAACCGGCGGCCGCGCGACGGGTGTCAGGTTGGCCTCGGGCGAAACCATCACAGCGAACAAGAGCGTCATCTGTTCGGTAACGCCAACGCAGCTTTACGGCCGGCTGCTCGGCAGCGACGCTCCCAGGGACGACGTCGAGGCGGCGCGGACATATCGCTACGGCAAAGGCAATTTCCAGATACACTATGCTCTCGACAAGCCGCCATCCTGGCGCGGCGAAGGCCTCGACAAGGTCGCGCTGCTGCACCTGACGCCCGGATTGGATGGGGTCTCGAAGGCCTGCAACGAGGCGGCGCGCGGCATTCTGCCCGAGGTGCCGACCATTTGCGTCGGCCAGCCGCATGCGCTCGACCCGTCCCGCTGTCCGCCCGGCAAGGCCATCCTGTGGCTGCAACTGCCCGAGGCGCCTCGCCACATCAAGGGCGATGCCGCCGGCAAGCTGCAGGCGCCCGCTGGCGGGCAGTGGACTGAAGCGCTGCGCGAAGCCTATGCAGACCGTGCCGAAGAAATCCTCGCCAGCCATATCGACGGCTTCAAGGACAGCGTCATCGCGCGCCGCGCCTATTCGCCGGCCGATCTGGAAGCGATGAACATCAACCTTGTCGGCGGCGATCCCTATGGCGGTTCCTCGACCCTTGATCAGTCCTTCCTGTGGCGGCCGTTCAAGACCAGCCGCAACCACCAGACCGGGATCAAGGGCCTCTACCATATCGGCGCCTCCACCCATCCGGGCGCGGGGCTCGGCGGTGGTTCCGGCTTTCTCCTCGCGGGGAGGCTTTGATGGAGCAGAAGGTCGGGGAAAGTCGCCAGCGCATTTCGACCCTTGGGCAGATCGGCCTGCAGCAATTCGCGCCCTATCTGATGAACCGCATCATGGGCCGCTACAACGCCACTTTGCGCAATGATTTCCGCAGGCAGGGCCTAACCATCCCGCAGGTGCGCACGCTGGCGGTGCTGTCGGTAACCGACGGCATCACCGTCAACGACCTTGCGGTCTACACCGTGATCGAACAGTCGACCTTGAGCCGCACGCTGGACACGCTGGAGGGCCAGGGCCTTGTGCGGCGCGAACAGGGCGTGAGCGACAGCCGCATCCGCCACGTGTTCCTGACCGACGACGGCCGCGCCGAGTTCACCCGCGCCTGGCCGGCCATGCATGACGCCTTCGAGGCGATGTTCGATGACATCGACGACGCCGAATATGCAGCGCTCATCGCCACGCTTTTGAAGATGCTCAAGAACATTCGCAAGCACGACATCTAGACCTACGCGCCGCCAGTCTTCGGCGGTAACGGAAGGAATCAGGACATGGCCGAACGGTCTTTTGCCAAGGAAGTCGAAAAGCTCCGGCTCGGTGCCGGCGAGGAGTTTTCCGGCGAAGGCATCCTCGCCATCACCAAGGCGCTGCTGCAATGCGGCGTCGGCTATGTCGGCGGCTACCAGGGCGCGCCGATCAGCCATCTGATGGATGTGCTGGCCGACGCGCAGGACATTCTGGGCGAACTCGGCGTGCATTTCGAGGCCAGCGCCTCGGAAGCCACCGCCACGGCCATGCTGGCCGCCTCGGTGCATTATCCCATCCGCGGTGCTGCCACCTTCAAGTCCACGGTCGGCACCAATGTCGCTTCCGATGCGCTGGCCAACCTGGCCTCCGGCGGCGTCACCGGCGGCGCGCTGATCATTGTCGGCGAGGACTATGGCGAGGGCTCCTCGATCATGCAGGAGCGCAGCCATGCCTTCGCCATGAAGAGCCAGGTCTGGCTGCTTGACCCGCGCCCGAACCTGCCGTCGATCGTCAAGGCGGTGGAGGACGGTTTCGAACTGTCCGAGACCTCCAACACGCCGGTCATGCTGCAGGTGCGCATCCGTTGCTGCCACGTCCATGGCCATTTCATCGCCAAGGATAACAAGCGGCCGCCGATGACGGTTGCCGATGCGCTCGACGCGCCGCGCCGCGACACCGGCCGCATCGTCCTGCCGCCCGCCTCCTTCCTGCACGAGAAGGAAAAGGTGCAGAAACGCTGGCCGGCCGCCGTCGACTTCATCCGCAACAACAAGATCAACGAATTTTTCGGCTCGGACCACGGCTCGGTCGGCATCGTCATGCAGGGCGGCATGTACAATGCGGTCATCCGCGCGCTTCAGCGTCTCGGCCTCGCCGACACCTATGGCGACACCGATGTTCCGCTTTACGTGCTCAACGCCGTCTATCCGCTGATCGATGACGAGTTCCTCACCTTCTGCGAGGGCAAGCAGGCGGTGCTGGTGGTCGAGGAGGGCCAGCCCAACTACATCGA
Source organism: Mesorhizobium sp. (assembly GCF_041661565.1). Taxonomy (GTDB): domain Bacteria; phylum Pseudomonadota; class Alphaproteobacteria; order Rhizobiales; family Rhizobiaceae; genus Mesorhizobium. The sequence goes on along the minus strand of NZ_JBAZUD010000157.1, from coordinate 933 downwards.
GCAGGCCTTCGCTTCAATGCTGCACAAGGCCGGGCGTGGCACCAGGCTGGTCGGCAAGGAGTATCTGCCGATGGCCGGCGAATATACCGGCCAGGTCATGCTCGATGGCATCGGCACGTTCCTGCGTGCCGAGGCGCCGCATCTCCTGCCGGGCGAAGTGCGCGCGCCCAACAAAGTGGGCGACGGCGTGGACACGGCCGACCTGATCAACGTCGTGCCTGGCCGGCCGCCGGGCTTCTGCATTGGCTGTCCGGAGCGGCCGATCTTTGCCGCGACCAAACTGGTCGAGCAGGAACTTGGAAAGCACCACATCGCCTCCGACATTGGCTGCCATTTGTTCTCGATCATGCCGCCCTTTGAGCTTGGCGCCACCACCATGGGCTACGGGCTGGGGCCGGCCTCGGCCTCGGCCTTTAATTCGCCCGACGCCAAGCGCCGCTCGATCTCCTTCGTCGGCGATGGCGGCTTCTGGCACAACGGCCTCACCTCCTCGATCGGCAACGCGGTGTTCAACAAGAACGATGGCGTCATCGTCATCGTCGACAACTTTTACTCGGCAGCCACAGGCGGGCAGGACATTCTCTCGTCCCGAGCCGGCAACAAGACCAAGTCGACCAAACACCCGATCACCGAGGCGGTGAAGGGCATGGGCGTCAAATGGCTGCGTCATGTCGACCGCACCTATGATGTCGGCAAGATGCAGGACATGCTGCGCGAGGCGCTGACCACCGAGGAGAAAGGTCCGAAGGTCATCGTCGCCTCGTCCGAATGCATGCTCAACCGCCAGCGCCGCGAAAAGCCGCTGGTCGACAAGGCGATCAAGGGCGGCGAGCGGGTGGTGAAACCAAAGTTCGGCGTCGACGAGGACATCTGCACCGGCGACCACGCCTGCATGCGGCTGTCCGGCTGCCCGTCGCTGTCGGTGAAGTCGCT
>NZ_JBAZUD010000156.1:0-11158 GCF_041661565.1 Mesorhizobium sp. | reverse complement strand
CGATCAACGCCGCCGCCATGAAGAAATCCGGGGTCGGCTTCGTGCTTCTGGTCAGCCTGCGGCGCGGTTGAATAAAAGAGCCACCTCGGCCGCCATTGGCAGCGATACCCCTCCCAACGGCCCCTCCGAACCTCTATATTGAGCCATGGAAAAGCGAATCTACCCTCAAGCCATCGAATCCGTGGTCATGCCTGAGCCTTTTGGCCGGCAGAGTTTCGATGATGCCGAAAAGGCCGTGGCGGCACTGCGGGTGCTCTACGACCGAAACACCACATTCTTGCGTGACGCCTTCGCTACCCTTGCTGCAGCTGGCGGGGACAATGGCAAACGCTACCGCGCTTTCTATCCGGAAGTCGGCGTAACCACCAATTCCTTCACCGAGATCGACTCGCGGCAGGCCTACGGGCACATGCCGACGCCCGGGCATTTTTCGACCACCATCACCCAGCCCGGACTGTTCGAGAGCTACCTCGTCGAACAGCTGCGCCTGATCATGCGAAATCATGGCGTCGCGGTCACCGTTTCGGAATCGACCACACCCATACCGCTGCATTTCGCCTTCCTTGAAGGCACCCATGTCGACGGCGCGGCCGCGGAACGCATCAAGCGGCCAATCCGCGACCTGTTCGACGTGCCGGATCTCGATGGCACCGATGACCAGATCGCCAACGGCACGTTCGAGGTGGCATTCGGCGAAACAAGGCCTCTGGCGCCGTTCACGGCCCAGCGCATCGATTATTCGCTGCACCGCCTGTCGCATTATACGGCGACCACGCCGCAGCATTTCCAGAACTTCGTGCTGTTCACCAACTACCAGTTCTACATCGACGAGTTCGTGGCCAGGGCGCGCGCGCAGATGGCGGAGGGCGGACATGGCTATGACGAGTTCGTCGAGCCGGGCAATGTCATCACCCAGGCCGGGCAAAGCGCGCCAAGCCACGGGGTGGCGCCGCCGCGGCTGCCACAGATGCCGGCCTATCATCTGAAGAAGCCGAACCATGGCGGCATCACCATGGTCAATATCGGCGTCGGGCCCTCGAACGCCAAGACGATCACCGACCATATTGCGGTGCTGCGGCCCCACGCCTGGGTCATGCTCGGTCACTGCGCGGGGCTTCGCAACACACAAGCCCTGGGCGACTATGTGCTGGCGCATGCCTATGTTCGCGAGGATCACGTGCTGGACGACGATCTCCCCGTCTGGGTGCCGATCCCGCCCTTGGCCGAGATCCAGGTGGCGCTGCAGGAGGCGGTCGCCGAAGTGACCGGCCTTTCCGGCTACGACCTCAAACGCATCATGCGCACCGGCACCGTCGCCACCATCGACAACCGCAACTGGGAGCTGCGCGACCAGCGCGGACCGGTGCAGCGCCTGTCGCAGTCCCGCGCCATCGCGCTCGACATGGAATCGGCGACCATCGCCGCCAATGGCTTCCGCTTCCGCGTACCCTACGGCACGCTGCTGTGCGTTTCCGACAAGCCGCTGCATGGCGAACTGAAACTGCCCGGGATGGCAACGGAGTTCTACAAGCGGCAGGTGGCGCAGCACCTGACCATTGGCATCAGGGCCATGGAGAAGCTTTCGGAAATGCCGATGGAACGGCTGCACTCGCGCAAATTGAGAAGCTTTTCGGAGACCGCTTTTCAGTAGCAGGAGTGGCCGGAATCCGGCGACGGGTATTGATCGTCTTGCCCAAGCCGCAATTTGGCCGGTAAACATGCCGGGCAGATTGCCGGCGGTATTCAGCAGACAACGACCTCGATGACAACAGGCGGCGCGCGCTCGAACATGACGGCTGGGGTGATATTCCTGGCGATGACGGCACTCTCGGCCGCCTTGCTGGCCGGGTTTTTCGGCTCGTTCCATCCGGCCCTCGATTCGTTTTCGCATTTCCGCATCCATCTTGCCGTGCTGATGGCGCTTTGCGCTTTGCCACTCCTGGCGACATCGTTTCGTGCGCAGGCGGCCATGGCCATTGTGTTTGCCGTTGCAGCCCTGGCCACCACGGCGGATGCGCTGCCTCGCCCGTGGCCGATACAGGCGGCGGCCAGGCCTGCCGACCGCATCGTCTACAGGCTGCTGCAAATGAACCTGCGCTACGACAATCCGACCCCGAAGAAGGTGCTGTCGCTGATCGGCCGGACCAATCCCGACGTCATCACCCTCGAAGAGGTGTCGGCGATGTGGGCGACCGAGCTCGGCTATATCAACAGCGCCTATCCGTACCGGATCCTTTGCCCCTATCCCAATGGCTTCTTCGGCGTCGCGCTGCTGTCGCGGCGGCCCTTTGCCGCCGGCACCGAGCCTCGGTGCGAGCGGCGCGGCGCCATGGCGACAGCGACGGTCGATTTCGGCGGCATTGGCGTCGAAGTCGCCGCGATCCATCTGAGCTGGCCATGGCCGCGCGAGCAGTACTGGCAGATCGGCGAAATATCGGAAACGCTCTCCTCTCTCGGCGAAACGGCCATCATGGCGGGCGACTGCAACGCCGTACCATGGAGCGCAGCCGTTCGGCGCGTCGCCTCGCTCAGCGGCTTGACAGTCATGCCATCCGCCGGACCAAGCTGGATCTATATCGGATTGCCGGATTTCCTGCGGCGATTCGCTGGCTTGCCGATCGACCAGGTGTTCAGCAAGGGCGCGGTGACCATCCGTTCCGCGGTAAGGCTGGAAGGCACCGGCTCGGACCATTTGCCGGTGCTGGTCGAATTCTCGCTCGGAGTGGAGGAGAAGAAGCCAGTCGACGAGCATGAAACCGCGACCGCTTCCCTTCACCGGACGACCAGGTCACGCGGCTGAGGCGCCACCCGCCCATGCCGGCGCGCCCTGCGAACCAGCCTCTATGACTTCGCCAGGGCCTCAACCAGATATTCGACGTGGCCACCTTCGCGATGCTCGCTTGCGTCGAAAGCATTCTGCTTGTCTTCGTAGTCATCAAAAATGGCGTCGATGCGTCGCTTGGCCTCTCGCCTGGCCTTGAAACAGCGAGCATCATTAGGGACCGTCAGGCCAACGAGCGATTTCTCGGTCGCGGCCATCATCTGCCTGGCGATATCGGCATGGGTCTCCTCATGCCTGCGTACACCGGCGAAGAACCGCACCCAACGCTTCTCGAGCCCGGGCGGTAGCGTGGAGGCGACACGGGGGAGAGTTACTTTCAGCTTGAGCGTTCCGTTTGCCCGTCCGATACGGCAGGCGCCCTTGGCCTGAACGAAGTCGAAGTCCCAATCCTTCGTATAGCTGGTCTGCGCGATGGCGCGAGCCATGAAGCCATGCCTCGGCCCATTGCGATTCATCGACCTGATCAGCGCCTCGCCGGTCGTGCCGGAGATGTCATATGTCTGCGTCGTGACCAGGGCGGTGACGTCGGCCGATGCAACCGTGGCGGATCCGCAAAATGCGCCGATGGTCGCCAGGACCGAAAGTGATATCAAGCGCATGTCGGCTTCCTTTCACGACAAGGCGACCGACGACCGATTGCGGGCGACGGGTACCCTACATGCCCTGGTAGACCGGGCCCTCTCCGCCCTGCGGCGGCACCCACTCGATGTTCTGGTTCGGGTCCTTGATGTCGCACGTCTTGCAGTGCACGCAGTTCTGCGCGTTGATGACGAAGCGCACATCCTTAGCCTCGGGATCGGCAGCAGCGTTGCCGTCCTTGTCGACCCATTCGTATACGCCGGCCGGGCAATAGCGTGTCGACGGGCCGGCAAAGACATCATGCTCGGAGCGCTTCTGCAGGTCCATGTCGCGGACGAGCAGATGGACCGGCTCGTTTTCCTCGTGATTGGTGTTGGACAGGAACACGGAGGACAGACGATCGAAGGTCAGCACGCCGTCGGGCTTGGGATAGGCGATCTTCTTGTGGCGGGCGGCCGGTTCGAGGGAAGCGTAGTCGGCCTTGCCATGCTTCAGGGTGCCGAAGGGCGATATTCCAAACAGCGTATTCAGCCACATGTCGAGGCCGCCAAGGCCGATGCCGACGACGGTGCCGAAGCGTGACCACAGCGGCTTGACGTTCCGCACTTTTTTCAGGTCCTTGCCGATATCGGTTGTGCGCCACGCCGCCTCGTATGACGAAAGCTCGTCATTGGAGCGGCCGGCACCGATCGCTTCGGCGACATGATCGGCCGCCAGCATGCCGGACAGCACGGCATTGTGCGATCCCTTGATGCGCGGCACGTTGACGAAGCCCGCCGCGCAGCCGATCAGAGCGCCGCCGGGGAACGACAGTTTCGGCACCGACTGCCAGCCGCCTTCGGTGATGGCGCGCGCGCCATAGCCCAGCCGCTTGGCGCCCTCGAACGTGCCCGCGATCGCCGGATGGGTCTTGAAACGCTGGAACTCCTCGAAGGGCGAGAGATACGGGTTCTTGTAGTTGAGGTGGAGCACGAAGCCGACCGCAACCTGATTGTCCTCGAGATGGTAGAGGAACGAGCCGCCGCCGGTCTTCATGTCGAGCGGCCAGCCAAAGGAATGCTGGACAAGGCCCAGTCGATGGTTCTCCGGCTTGACCTGCCAGAGTTCCTTGAGGCCGATGCCATATTTGCCGGGCTCGCGGCCTTCGGAAAGCCTGTATCTGGCGATCAGTTGCTTGGCGAGAGAGCCGCGCGCGCCCTCGCCGATCAGCACATATTTTCCCATCAGCGCCATGCCGGGCGCGAAACCCGGACCGTGCGTGCCATCCTTCTCGACACCCATGTCGCCGGTGACGACGCCGGTGACGGCGCCTTCGTCATTGAAGAGCAGGCCGGCGGCGGCAAAGCCCGGATAGATCTCGACGCCGAGCCCCTCCGCCTTGGTCGCCAGCCAGCGGGAGACATTGCCCAGCGAGACGATGTAGTTGCCGTGGTTGTTCATCAGCGGCGGCATCAGGAAATTGGGCAGACGGAACGAGCCGGCCGGACCGAGAACGAGAAAATGGTCTGATGTGACCGGCGTCTTGAAGGGATGGCCCTCCTCATCGCGCCAGCCCGGCAACAGCCGGTCGATGCCGATCGGATCGACAACGGCGCCCGACAGGATATGGGCGCCGACCTCGCCGCCTTTCTCCAGGACGACAACCGAAAGCTCTGGATTGACCTGCTTGAGGCGGATGGCGGCGGCAAGACCGGCAGGTCCGGCGCCGACGATCACCACGTCGAATTCCATGCTCTCGCGTTCGATGTCGCTCATAAACCCCTCCGCACTGGCTTGTTCCGGTTCCCGTCCGGGCATCTTGCTGGCTCCCGCGCTGCATAGCGCATCAATTGGCGACAGGAAACCGGCGCAGTCGTTACAACGCGGATTTGGCCAAAAAGTCGCGCACTGCCCGTTCGGCTCGGCTGTTGCGAGTGGCCGTCATGTCGCGCTGACGTTTTCAATTGTTCGACGGCTTGCTTATTTGCCATACTGGACGCCATGCGCTTTCCCGGGCCGGCCGGCTTCCCATCGATGCGCTTTCCGTTGACGACCGGCTGGCTCCGCCGGGCGCTTCCCGTGGTCCTTGTGGCGCTGGCGCCAGGACATGCGGGCGCTGACGAGGTCAAGGTGTGGGGCACCGGCGCATACTCCTTCTCCGACGAACTCGGCGGCTTCCGCATCACAGGCGCGTCGGGGCTCGGGACAAGAGACGATCCGATGGTGATCACCGAAGAACTCAATTCGGCGACACCGGTGACCCTGACCATTCGCACGACGAAGCCGATCCAGCCCTTCGGCCCGGCGGGAGAATTCGCCAACGGCATCATGTACATGCGCATCGACGTGCTTAACAACAGTGGCCAGGCCTGGATCGAATTCCAGTTCGAACTGCAGGAAATCCTGAACCAGCCAAGCGTGTTCGGCGACGGACTTTCGTTTGACCAGCGCAACAAGACGCCCGACAACATCCGGTCGAGCAATTTCGCCGACTTCGACCGCGATTTCGAACCTTATGACCGGCTGCTGTTCCGGAATGGCAAGGTCGACCCCCTGAAGACCGCGCGATTCGAATTCCTGCTGACCGACTACACGCCGCGATGGACTTTCTACCTGGTGCAGGATCCACGCATACCGACCGGCTGAGGTTCAAACCGGAACCATGCCGCCAACCTTGCAAATTGCCGTCATGCGGACGAATGTGAATCCATGACCGCCGCTTTTCCAGACAACAGACCCGACCTTGCCGACCTGCTGGCCTTTTATGCCAGCGTGGGCGTCGACGAGGCGCTTGAAGAGCAGCCGGTCAACCGGTTTGCCGACGCCGCGCCCAGGCCGGCGGAGCGTACGCAGCCACCTTTGCCCGACAATGTTCCGCCCGGCCGCTCGACGAGCGTATCGCGCGCCGAGGCCGACGACAGGGCAAATGCGGCACGCGTTGCCAGCGCACCCTCGGCGAGAGCTACCGTGCCCGACGAAGCGCAAGCGGCGCTGGCCCGCCAGTTGGCGGCCACGGCAACCACACTGGATGAGCTCCGCCAGCGAATGGCGGCCTTCGACGGCTGCAATCTCAAGGCGACGGCCAAGAACCTGGTCTTTGCCGACGGCAACCCGGAAGCAGCCATCATGCTGGTGGGCGAGGCGCCCGGCCGCGACGAGGACATCGAAGGCCTGCCTTTTGTCGGCCGCTCCGGCCGGCTGCTCGACCGCATGCTGGCGGCGATCGGGCTCGATCGCACCTCCGTCTATATCGCCAACGCCATTCCTTGGCGGCCGCCGGGCAATCGCACGCCGACGCCGCACGAAACCGAAATCTGCCGGCCGTTCATCGAGCGGCAGGTCGAACTGGTCAATCCGAAGGTGTTGGTCAACCTCGGCGGCCCGTCGGCAAAGACGCTGCTCAACACCAGCGAAGGCATTTTGCGGCTGCGTGGCAACTGGCGCGTCCATACGACGGCGTCCGGCGTGGCCATCCCGGCCATGCCGACGCTGCATCCGGCGTACCTGCTTCGAGCACCCGCGCACAAGAAGCTGGCGTGGCGGGATTTCCTTGAGGTGCAGGCGAAGCTGCGCGCGCTTGGGTGAGCGGGCAGCGCCATTACGCCTGAGGTAATTGAAATCGCTCCCTTGGCGCCCTAGTCATCTTGCATGACCACAGCTCAAAACAGCGCCGGCGGCCTTATCCGCGAATGGCGGACGCGCCGCCGCATGTCCCAGCTCGACCTTGCCATGGAAGCGGAGATTTCACAGCGGCATCTGAGTTTCGTCGAAAGCGGGCGTGCCGCGCCTTCCCGGGAGATGGTGCTGCATCTGGCCGAACAGCTGTCGATCCCGCTCAGGCAACGAAACCGGCTGCTGCTGGCCGCTGGCTTCGCGCCGAGCTTCAGCGAACGCCCGCTTGGCGATGCGACGATGGCGCCGGCGATGGCCGCAGTGGAGATCGTGCTCAAGGGGCACGAGCCCTTCCCGGCGCTTGCGGTGGGCCGGCACTGGAACCTGGTCATGGCGAATGCGGCCGTCGCGCCATTGCTGGCCGATGTAAGTGAAGTCTCCCTGCTGACGCCGCCGGTCAACGTGCTCCGCCTCAGCCTCCATCCCGGCGGCATCGCACCGCGCATCGTCAATCTTAGGGAATGGCGCACGCACCTGCTCCAGCGCCTCAAGCAGCAGATCGACGCAAGCGGCGACCCGGAACTGGTCGATCTGGAACGCGAACTGCGTGGTTACCCCTCGGGATTGAAGGGCGGCCGGCCCGCGCCTGTCGAGCCGAACGCCATCGCGCACCCGCTGCGGCTGGCGCTTGGCGACGAAGTGCTTTCGTTCATCAGCACCGTCACCGTGTTCGGCACGCCGCTCGACGTTACACTTTCGGAACTGGCGATCGAATCCTTCTTTCCCGCCGACGAGCAGACAAGGGCCGTGCTGGCGCGACTGGCACGCGAGCGCGCCGAACGGTCCTGATCACCCCTGCGGCGGCGCCGCCTGGCCGGTGCGGCTGCGCTCCAGGCCGAGCTGACGTTCACGCCAGATGATGAAGAGGCCGGCGGCAATGACGATCACGCCACCGACGAGCGTATTGAGCGTGGCGACATCGCCAAAGGCAAAATAACCGACCACGACGCCGAGGATCATCGAGGTGTATTCGAAAGGCGCCACCACCGACGCCTCGGCGTGGCGGTAGGCCGCCGTCATCAGGATTTGCGCCAGCCCCCCGCAGAAACCCGCGGCGACCAGGAGGCCCGCCTGCGCCGGTGTAAGTGCCTGCCAGCCAAAGGGCAGCGACAACAGCGCCATGACGCTCGCCGTCGCCGAAAACCACAGCACGATGGTCGCCGTCCTTTCGGTCTGGACAAGGTTGCGGACGAGCAGGATGGCGTTGGCGGCAATCGCCGCCGCAACAAGCGCCGCGATAACGCCAAGCACTTCCTCGTCGCCGAGGGCGGCCCCCGAACTCAGGAGTGTCAGTTCCGGCCACGAGATGACCAGCACGCCGATGAGGCCAACCGCAACCGCGCTCCAGCGATAGACGCGGATCGCTTCGCCGAGAAAGATAGAGCTGAACACCACCACCAGCAGCGGCTGTGCATAGTTCAGCGTGATGGCTTCGGGTAACGGCAGTCGTGTCAGTGCGAAGAAACTGAGCCCCATGGCGCAGACCCCGACCACGCCCCGCGCGATGTGATTGAGCGGGCGACTGGTCGTGAACGCGGTGCCGAGTTGGCCCTTGATTGCGAGAAAGATGATGATCGGAAAGATGGCGAAGAACGAACGGAAGAAAACGATCTGGCCGGCCGGCACCGAGCCTGCTGCCTTGATGCAGCTCGACATGCCAACGAAGACAGCCACCGAGACGATCTTGAGCATGATGCCGGTGAGAACACTGTGCCCGACGGCATGGTCAGCCGCGGCGACCGCCGGAATGCCTGGGCGGGCCGTCACGCTCCCGTGGCTTCCCGGATCGTCGCCCAGATGCGTGCCGGCGTCGCCGGCATCTCGATGTGCTTGACGCCGTATTCCCGCCACAGCGCATCGGTCACGGCATTCAGTGCCGCCGGCGTCGAGCCGATCGTGCCTGCTTCGCCCGCTCCCTTGATGCCGAGCGCATTGGTGGTGGAAGGCACGTTGCGGGTCTCGAAATGGAAGAAGGGGAAATTGTCGGCGCGCGGCATGGCGTAATCCATGAAGCTCGCGGTCAGCAGCTGTCCATCCTCGCCATGGACAGTGTCCTCGGCCAGCGCCTGGCCGATGCCTTGCACCACGCCGCCATGCACCTGGCCGGCGAGCAGGATCGGATTCACGGTCACTCCGAAATCATCGACGATCGTATAGCGGACGATCTCGGTCGCGCCCGTGGCCGGATCGATCTCGACCTCGCAGATATGGGTGCCGTTCGGATAGGTGCACTCGTCCTGGACGAATTCGCCAAAGCCTTTGAGATCGTCTGGTGTCTTGGCGGCCTTGGCGATGCTCGAAAAATCGATCGTGCGGTCGGTGCCGACAATGCGGGCGACGCCGTCGGACAGTTCGATGTCGCCGGCCGAAGCCTCCAGCTCGTCGGCGGCGATGCGCTTGATCTTGTTGGCGAGGTCCTCGCCGGCGCGCGACGCCGAAACGCCGCCGAGCGGAATGGACCGCGAGCCGCCGGTGCCGCCGCCGGCCTTCAATTCGTCGGTGTCGCCCTGGCGGACATGGATCTTGTCGATGTCGAGGTTGAGCTTCTCCGACAGAAATTGCGCGTAGGCGGTGGCGTGTCCCTGCCCATTGGTCTGGGTGCCTATTTTCAACGTGACGGAGCCGTCGCCATTGAGTTCGACGAAGGCCGGTTCCGAACCGGGAAAGGCACAGGCCTCGATATAGGTCGCCATGCCGACGCCGCGGATCTTGCCTTCGGCTTTCGACTGGGCGAGCCGCTGCGGAAACGCTTTCCATTCCGATTGTTCGATGGCGCGGTCCATATGGCCGGCGAATTCACCATTGTCGTAGAGGCGGCCGGTCTGCGTGCGGTAGGGAAACTGCTCCGGCCGGATGAAATTGCGGCGGCGGATCTCGTCCACCGGCATGCCGAGATCATGGGCGCACGCATCGACCAGCTTTTCCAGCAGGAAAGCCGCTTCCGGCCGGCCGGCGCCTCGATAGGCATCGACCGGGCAGGTGTTGGTGTAAAGGCCGGTCACGGAGACATCGAGCGCCTGAATGTCATAGACGCCGGTCGACATGGTGACCCCGATATAGGGAATGAACGGCCCGTATTGGGAGACATAGGCGCCGATATTGGCGAGCAGTTCCACCTTCATGCCAAGGAAGCGGCCGTCCTTGTCCAGCGCCATCTCGGCCGTCACCGCGTTGTCGCGGCCTTGCGCGTCGGTCAGGAAGTGCTCGGTGCGGTCGCCGGCCCATTTGACCGGACGGCCGAGGCGCTTTGCCGCTTCCAGCACCAGCGGATATTCGCGGTAGACGAAGCTCTTGGGCCCGAAACCGCCGCCGACATCCGGGGTGATGACGCGCAGCTGATCCTTCTTGATGTTGAACAGGCCGGCCAGGATTTTCTGCATTGAATGCACGCCCTGCGACCCGGTGGTCAGCACGAAGCGCTTCCCCGGTTCGTTCCACTCGCCGATGGCCGAGCGCGGCTCCATGTAGTTGCAGACCAGCCGATTGTTGACGAACTCGATGCGGGTGACGTGCGCAGCCTTGGCGAAAGCCGCCTCGGTCTTGGCCTTGTCGCCCATGTGATAGGAAAAAGCGCGGTTGGAGCCGAGCTCCGGCCAAACCAGCGGCGTGCTTTCGGCCAGTGCCGTGGCGGTGCCGCAGGCGGCGTCTTCGCCATCATAATCGACATCGATCAGTTCGGCGGCATCTTGCGCCAGGGCGCGACTGTCGGCGACAACGAAGGCCACGGCATCGCCGACATAGGCGACGCGGTCGCGGCACAACACCGGAATGTCGCGCGTCGGCGCCTTGGTGCCGTCTGGCTGCGCCTGCATGGCGCCGGACTTGAGATCACCCAGATGAGCGAGGTCCTCGCCGGTCAACACGAGGTGGACACCGGCGGCCGCCTTCGCCGCATCGGTCGAGCCGATCGTGAAACTTGCCTTTGCGACGGGCGAGCGCACGACATAGCCATGCAGGACGCCAGTTGGTTGGATGTCATCGGTGTAGCGGCCCTGCCCCTGGATGAAGGCGGCATCCTCGCGCCGCAGCACCGAGGCGCCCATTCCGAATTTCGGCGTGACGACGGTCATGGATGCCTCGTGATGA
>NZ_JBAZUD010000155.1:0-11259 GCF_041661565.1 Mesorhizobium sp. | reverse complement strand
GCCGGATCATTGCGCAAGTCTTCCCCTGACGGATTTTCACCGTCGAGCGGACTAAGCCATAGTGCGACATCGATCACACCAACCCCCAAGCGACAGGCCCTCGAAGGCGCCTGCCCCTACGTTACCACACGGTTGTAGCTTACCACAATTCGGCCATTGCTCAAAAAATTAACGAAAGCTGACCGGACTGCCTCGGAAGCGCCAAAACCTTGGCTCTATGGCTGGACGCGGCGTGTCAAATGCGTCACATGGAAGCAGGCAATTGCGTGGCTGTTCGCAGTTACTGGTGCGGAACTTTCCACACATGTCCAGCAGCCTCTTGAATTGCAGGATGGCGATCGCCGTCCTCGGGCGCTTTGTCGGTGGCGCCCCATGTGGCATTTTACCGGCGGGCAGATTGCAGGAGCACGTTCGATGGAACAGCGCCGCTCATCGCAGACCTTCAAGCGTAAGGAACTGGTCGGCAAGCTCAATCCGGTCGGGCTGCGGGCCTTCAAGGCCGCGGCCGACGCCGCCAAGCTGCGCGGCAATCCCTATGTCGAACTCGTCCACTTCATCGAGCAGCTTGTGCTCTCCGACCGCTCGGACGTGCAGATGATGATCGCCGATGCGGGCGTGGATGCGAGCCGGCTCATCGCCGATATGACCCGCGCCGTGGACAAGCTTCCCTACGGCGCGACGTCGATCGAGGAATTTTCCGACCACATCTTCCACGCCATCCAGGAAGCCTGGAACCTGGCGACGCTCGAGTTCAGCGTCGAGGAAGTCCGCAGCGCGCATATCCTTCTCGCCTGCCTGAAGACTCCGGTGCTGGAAGGCCTGCTGTCGAAAATCAGCGGCGAGTTCGACAAGATCGACGCCGACGCGGTCATCGCGCGATTTGCCGATGTCGTGGAGGGCTCTCTCGAAGCCGGCGCCTCTTCGACGACGCCCGCCGCGGAACCGCCCATGAAACGGGGCCCAGGCGGGGATTCGGCGCTGGCGAGATACGCCACTGACCTGACCCAGCGTGCCCGCGACGGCAAGATCGATCCGGTCGTCGGCCGCGACCCGGAGATCAGGCAGATCGTCGATATCCTGATGCGGCGGCGCCAGAACAACCCGATCCTGACCGGCGAGGCCGGGGTGGGCAAGACCGCGGTCGTCGAGGGCTTTGCCTTGCGTATCGCCCAGGGCGACGTGCCGCCGACGCTGCAGAATGTCAGCGTGCGCATGCTCGACGTCGGATTGATGCAGGCGGGCGCCAGCGTGAAGGGCGAATTCGAAAAACGGCTGAAGGCCGTCATCGACGAGGTGCAATCGTCCGAGACGCCGGTCATCCTGTTCATCGACGAGGCCCACACCTTGATCGGGGCCGGTGGCGCGGCCGGAACCGGCGATGCCGCCAATCTCCTGAAGCCGGCGCTGGCGCGCGGCGAACTTCGCACCATCGCCGCGACCACCTGGGCCGAATACAAGCAACACATCGAAAAAGACCCGGCGTTGACCCGCCGTTTCCAAGTGGTGAAGATCGATGAGCCCTCGGAGACGGTGGCCGTTCTGATGCTGCGCGGCGTGGCCGGCGTCCTGGAGCAGCACCACAAGGTGCAAATACTCGATGAGGCGATCGAGGCGGCGGTCGGCCTGTCGCATCGCTATATCCCGGCGCGGCAACTGCCCGACAAGGCGGTGAGCCTTCTCGACACCGCTTGCGCCCGCGTCGCCATATCGCAGCACGCCACGCCGGCAGAGGTAGAAGACATCATGCGCCGCCGCCAGGCGCTGGAGGTCGAACGCGGCATCATCGGCCGCGAGGCCGCGATCGGCATCGAGGTGACGGACCGGCAGGCGCGCGTCGAAGCCGGGCTCGCCGAAACCGAGACCACGCTGGCCGCCGCCGAGGGGCGCTGGCAGCGCGAAAAGTCGCTGGTCGCCGAGATCCTCGAATTGCGGGCGCGGCTGCGCGGCGAGGGCGTGCCGCTCGATACGGCGGCGACCGCTGAGGACGATACCGAAACGGCATCGCAGGACGCTGAAAAGACAAAAGTGCCCGGGACGGAGCCGCCGATGGATGAAACGACGAAGACCAATGCGGCCAAAGCCATGGCCGCCAACGCCGACGTCGAGACGCCGGCGGCTGCCGATCCACCCGATCCCGCTGCCGACCTTGCGCGTTTACGCGAACTGATGGCCGAGCTTGCCTCTGCACAAGGCGAAACACCGCTCATCCTGCCGTCCGTCGATAGGAACGCCGTTGCTGCCGTCGTTCAGGACTGGACCGGCATTCCGACGGGGCGGATGCTGTCCAGCCAGACCGAAAAGGCCTTGCGCTTGGCCGCGACCTTGTCCGAACGCGTGGTCGGCCAGGATCACGCCATGGAGATGATCGCCAAACGCGTGCAGACCAGCCGCGCCGGGCTCGGCGCGCCCGAAAAGCCGGTCGGCGTCTTCCTGCTCTGCGGCCCCTCGGGCGTCGGCAAGACCGAAACCGCGCTGGCGCTGGCCGAAACGCTGTACGGCGGCGAACAGAACCTGATCTCGATCAACATGTCCGAGTTCCAGGAGGCCCACACGGTCTCGACGCTCAAAGGCGCGCCGCCCGGCTATGTCGGCTATGGCAAGGGCGGCATCCTGACCGAGGCGGTCCGGCGCAAACCCTATTCGGTGATCCTGCTCGACGAGGTCGAGAAGGCGCATCCCGACGTGCACGAGATCTTCTTCCAGGTCTTCGACAAGGGGATGATGGATGACAGTGAGGGCCGGCGCATCGATTTCAAGAACACGCTGATCCTGCTCACCTCGAATGTCGGCTCCGAGGTCATCATGGACCGCACCAAAAATGGCACGCTGCGGGCAGGGCTCGACGACCTGGACATTGGCTTGCGCGGCCCGCTGCTGAAGGTTTTCCCGGCGGCCTTCCTCGGTCGTGTTGTGACCATTCCGTATTATCCCCTCTCGGATTCAATGATCGAGGCGATCACCCGCCACCAGTTCGCCAAGATCGCACGCCGGCTGCTTGCCACCAGCGAAGCGGAGCTGGTGATCGGCGACGGCGTCATGGATCTGGTCAAGGCCCGCTGCACCGAGATCGAATCCGGCGGGCGGATGATCGACGCCATCCTGACCAACACGCTTCTGCCGGAACTGAGCCGCGGCGTGTTGAACCGGTCGCTCGAAGGCGCAAAGATGACGAAGGTGACCGTCGGCGCCTCCACGGAAGGGTTCACCTATTCCTTCGAGTAGGGGTGCGGCTTGGCAGGGCGGGCAACACAGCGATCGGATGGCGTAGCGCTGTGCCATTGTGTGCCGTCTGCGGGGAAGCCAATGCTGCGGAAGTCGGCGGCGGTGGAATAGAATATCTTCCCCGCGCTTTGACGGAGGCCGATCCTCAGCCAGATGCTTTCAAATCCAACATTCGAGATATCCATCAGATGACCCAGAAGCAATTGCGGCTCGGCGCCTTCATGCGCCCTGTCAGCCTGCACACCGGCGCATGGCGCTATCCCGGCGCCTATCCGGACGCCAATTTCAATTTCGCGCATATGAAGCGCTTCGCCCAGACCCTGGAGGCGGCGAAGTTCGACGCCTTCTTCATGGCCGACCATCTGGCCGTCCTCAACATGCCGATCGAGGCGCTGCGGCGCAGCCACACGGTCACATCGTTCGAGCCGTTCACGCTGCTGTCGGCGCTGGCCGCCGTCACCGATCATATCGGCCTGATCGCGACCGCATCGACCACATTCGATGCGCCCTATCACATAGCCCGCCGCTTCGCCTCGCTGGACCATATCAGCGGCGGGCGCGCCGGCTGGAACATCGTCACCACGTCCAACCCCGATGCAGCGCTGAATTTCGGCCTCGACGACCATGTCGAGCATGATGAGCGCTACCGGCGGGCACGGGAATTCCATGATGTCGTGACCGGCCTGTGGGATAGCTTTGCCGACGATGCCTTTATCCGCGACGCCGAAAGCGGCCTCTATTTCGACCCGGCCAGGCTGCATGTGCTGGACCACAAGGGCGAGCATCTTTCGGTGCGGGGGCCACTCAACATCGCCCGGCCCGTGCAGGGCTGGCCGGTCATCGTCCAGGCCGGCGCGTCCGAGGCAGGGCGGCAACTGGCGGCGGAAACGGCGGAAGTCATTTTCGCCGCGCATGCCGATCTCGCCTCGGGGCAACGTTTCTTTGCCGACGTCAAGGGCCGGGCCGAGAAACTCGGCCGCTCCCGCGACGACATCAAGATCCTGCCCGGGGCGTTTGTCGTTGTCGGCGACAGCATCGAGGACGCGCAGGCCAGGCGGGCGAAACTCGACAGCCTCGTCTACTACGAGAGCGGCATCGCCTCGCTGTCGATTGCGATTGGTCATGACGCGTCCGGTTTTGACCCGGACGCGCCATTGCCGGATATCCCCGAAAGCAACGCCTCGAAGAGCGGCCGGGCGCGCGTTGTCGAACTGGCGCGCGAGGAGAACCTCACCGTCCGGCAGCTTGCCCAGAGGCTGGGCGGTTATTCGGGCCTTGCCTTCGTCGGCACCCCTCGGACAATCGCCGACGAGATGGAGGAATGGCTTGTCGCCGAAGGCTCCGACGGCTTCAACGTCATGTTTCCCTACCTACCCGCCGGCCTTGACGACTTTGCCGAGAGGGTTGTGCCTGAACTGCAGCGGCGCGGCATCTTCAGGCGGCAATATGAGGGATCGACATTGCGCGAGAATCTCGGCTTGAAGCGGCCGGCGAACCGGTTTTTCGGGTAGAGTGTTCTTTTCGCGGAGGTACCAAGTGGCGATCCAGACCAACACCCGCATCGTGCTCGCGGCGCGGCCGCAAGGCAGGCCGAAGCCGAGCGATTTCCGCATCGAGACGGTCGACATTGTCGAGCCGGGGGAGGGGGAACTGCTATTGCAGATCCTCTATCTGTCGCTCGACCCCTATATGCGCGGCCGCATGAACGCGGCACGATCCTATGCCAAGCCGGTCGAGGTCGACAGTGTGATGGAGGGCGGCACGGTTGCGCGCGTCATCAAATCCCGCCACACCGGCTTCGCGCAAGGGGATATCGTCTTGTCCCACTCAGGGTGGCAGGGCTTTGCCCTGTCGGACGGCGTCGGGCTGCGCAAGCTCGATCCGGCCACCGCGCCCGTCACCACCGCGCTTGGCGTGCTCGGCATGCCGGGTTTCACGGCCTATGCCGGTCTGCTCACCATCGGCAAGCCAAAGCCTGGCGAGACCGTGGTCGTTGCGGCGGCCAGCGGCGCGGTCGGATCAGCCGTGGGCCAGATCGCGCGCATCAAGGGGGCTCGCGCCGTCGGCATCGCCGGCGGTGCCGAAAAATGCGCTTTCGTGAGGCGGGAGCTCGGCTTCGACGCGGTCGTCGACCACCGTGACGATGATTTTGCCGCGCAACTGAAGGCAGCCTGCCCGGACGGCATCGACATCTATTTCGAGAATGTCGGCGGTCCCGTCTGGGATGCGGTGTTTCCCCTTCTGAATGATTTCGCGCGTGTTCCGGTTTGTGGCCTGATCGCGCAATACAATGTCGTCGCGGAAGCTGGGGTCGACCGGCTGCCGGCCCTGATGCAGCAAGTGCTGCATCGCAGCCTGACGATCAGGGGGTTTATCCAGCGCGAATTCGCCGACCAGCGCCCTGCCTTCTATCGCGACATGGCGGGCTGGATAGCTTCCGGCCGCGTTCGATACCGGGAAGATATCGTGGATGGCCTGGAAATTGCGCCGCAGGCCTTTATGGGCCTTCTCGAGGGCAGGAATTTCGGCAAGCTCATCGTGCGAGTCGCGGCATGATCATCGCCGCGGAACCTGATGAGGCGTCAGCACAGGTTTTGTGATGGCGCCGCGGACCCGCTGCCGTCAGCAGGACCGAAACTCACGCCGCTTGCGGCTGCCGCAGCCGATGCCGTAGATACACGGCGGGGGATCGGCGTTTGGTGGAGCGGAACACATGCCCGAACAGATGAAACACATCTCCATCGCCAAATCACATGGCGGCGTCCAGGGCGTTTACGCCCACACTTCTGAAGTCTGCGCCTGCGAAATGACGTTTGCCGTCTTCGTGCCGCCGCGGGCGCGGGAAACGCCTTGCCCGGTGGTGTGGTATCTGTCCGGTCTCACCTGCACCCACGCGAATGTCATGGACAAGGGCGAGTACAGGCGTTTGGCCGCCGAGCTTGGCCTGATCGTTGTTTGCCCCGACACAAGTCCGCGCGGCGCCGGTATCCCCGATGAGAAGGACAATTGGCAGTTTGGCTGCGGCGCCGGCTTCTACGTCGATGCGACCCAAGTGCCCTATGCGAGAAACTATCGCATGTATTCCTACATCGCCGAGGAATTGCCCGCGCTTGTCGCGCGGCAGTTTCCGGCCGATATGACGCGCCAGGCGATCTTCGGGCACTCGATGGGCGGGCACGGCGCGCTGACGATCGCGTTGAAAAATCCGGAGCGTTTCACAAGCTGCTCCGCCTTCGCACCCATCGTGCAGCCGAGCACGGCTGGCTGGTCACGGCCGGCCTTCGAGAAGTATCTCGGCAATGACGAGGCGTCGTGGCGAGCCTATGATGCCACCTCCTTGATCGAGGGCGGCTGCCGTTTCCCGGAATTCCTCGTCGATCAGGGCACGGCGGACGGATTCCTGAATGATGGGCTGAGGCCCTGGCTCCTCGAAGCGGCCTGCGCCAAGGCCGGCATTCCGCTGACGTTGCGCATGCAGGACGGATACGATCACTCGTATTTCTTCATCTCGACCTTCATGGACGACCATCTGAGGTGGCACGGCCAGAGATTGTCGAGCCGCGCCTGATCTAGCCTAAGATGCTGAAATTCCTCGACGTCCGGATTCTCTCCATGCCAATGCTGGCGGCTAGAGGAAAGCTGGCAAATCATGCCGTCGTCGCGGAGCGTTTGAAGGCAGACTCCGTGGGATGATTTAGGAAAGTCCGGAGGAGAACCGCCATGATCATCGACACGCATCTTCATCTCATCGATCGCTCGGCCCTGCGCTATCCCTGGCTTGCCGGCGAGCCGGCGCTCGATCGCGACTTCTCCTACGAGGAATACGCGGCGGAGGCGAAGCGTGTCGGCGTCGAGCGCGTGCTGCACATGGAGGTCGATGTCGATCCGGCCGATATCGAAGCCGAGACCGCGCGGATCGAAGCCCTGTCGCGCCAACCGGGCAGCATGCTGGCTGGAGCGATCGCGTCCTGCAGGCCGGAGGAGGCGGGCTTTCCGGCCTATCTCGACCGCCAGCGGGCAAACCCTTTCGTCAAAGGGTTCCGCCGCGTCCTCCATGTCGTGCCGGACGACATCTCGGAAGGAGCGCTGTTTCGGGAAAACATCAAGCGGCTGGCCGATACGGGGCTGGTTTTTGATCTCGTCGTGCTGCCGCACCAGATCCCCAAGGCGATCGCGCTTGTCGATCTGGCGCCGGATGTCCGCTTCGTCCTCGATCATTGCGGCGTTCCCGACATCAAGAGCGGAGCCGAGCATCCGTGGCGTGCCCATATGAGCGAGATCGCCCGGCGTCCGAATGTCACGGCCAAGATTTCCGGCGTCGTTGCCTATGCCGGCCCCTCCTCGACGGTCGAGACATTGCGCCCCTATGTCGAACACACCATCGGGGCGTTCGGTTGGGACCGCATCGTCTGGGGAAGCGACTGGCCGGTGTGCACACTTGGCGGCGGCCTCTCGACCTGGGTGGCGGCGACCCATGCGCTGCTTTCTGGCTGCGGGCATTCTGAACGCGAGCGGCTCTTGCGGGCCAACGCCGTCAAAGTGTGGCAGCTAGAATAGCACGGCGTCGCGTCGGATGGCGGCCGCGACCTGACAGTCGCGGCCGTGTAATGCACGCGCGGAATACGGAACCCGCCCGCAGCGTCTCTGTCTGCGGGGAGGGCGGCTTCAGGCCTGTTGTATTGCCGAGAGCTTCCAGCTCGAGCCATCCTGGCGCGTGAATGTCCACAGTTCCGTGGTCTCAGTCGGACGGCCCTCGTCGCCCTCGACGACCTTGCCGCTGGCGCGGTCGCGCATCACATCGCGAGACTCGTAGCGCAACGCGGCCGTGGCATAGTCGCGATCATCCTCGCGCCAGCTTTCGGCGATATCGGCCTGCAGCAGGGCGATGTCGGTCACCTCGTTCCTGAGACCTTTCTGGGCATTTTCGGCCAGCTCTTCCGAGAGATAGGAGACCATCTCGGGCGTCACCGCCCGGCGCAGCGCGGCATGGTCTTCGCGCCCGAAGGCTTCCTGGACCTCGGTCAACAATTGCTGGAATGCGTCGAGGTCGGTTTGACCGAGCGTGAGGTCCTCGGAGACGGGGGCCGGAGAGCCTTCGCTCGAACCGCCCCCAAAGCCGGGTATCGTGAACGAGCCTGTCGTGCGTTGCTGCGCTGTCGCCCGGTTCTCGAACCTCGACGCCTGGGCATTGCCGGCACCGGCGAACGCAGGGGCAGGGCCCTGCGCCGATCGCGACCGAAAGAAGCGGATAGCCAGCATGATTGCGCCGCCGATGAGTACGGCTTGAAGCAGGAAGCCGAACATGCCGGCGAGGCCGCCCAGGCCTTGGCCCATGAGCAGGCCGATCAGGCCGCCGAGCAACAGGCCGCGCATCATCGTTCCCCCGAAGCCGCTCATGAAGCCCGGCCTCTGGAGGCCGGCCTGCGGCTGCCGTGCCTGCGTGTTCACACCGGTGTTTGGCGTCATCGAACGCTCGACCGGGGCGGTCGGCGCCGGGGCTGTCCTGGTCGGCGGGGCCGACTGGAACGTGCGCGTGCCGCGGCTGCCGAAGCTGCCGCCGCGACGGGCCTCGGCATGATCCATCGCGACCATGGAGAATGCCAAAAGCAGCCCTGCGAAGAGGGCGGCAAACCGGCCTTTGCGAGAACCGAGAAGGGAGGATGTCATGCGGGGCTCCGAACCGAAAAGGATGAGCCCGCTTGACCGATAGGATGGAAACGGGCCCGTTGAAGCGGTCCGACATCACAATCGCCAGAGGCGATAGTCAGAGGGGCCCGGCCCGCATCCCGCATTTGGGAATGCAAGGCCGGACCTTCAAGGGCGACAGCGCCGCGCGAGGAATATTTGTTGGTCATGGTGCCGGCCACCGCTATATCCGTTTGTGTCGCCAAGGCAGCCCACCGCGTTCCTTGCTGCCCAAACTGGATGGCGCTCTTTGAGACGTGGCAATCCGTTGCCATGTGGGGATGGCTTAGAATTTACACATTGCTGGAGTGACGGCCCATGACCAAAGGCTCGGATCTGTTCGTCGCGGCCCTCGAAAACGAAGGCGTCGAACGGATTTTCGGCATTCCGGGCGAAGAGAACCTCGATATCGTCGAGTCCATCCGCCGCTCCTCCATTCAACTGATCCTGACCCGCCACGAGCAGGCCGCCGCCTTCATGGCCGCCACCTATGGCCGGCTCACCGGCAAGCCGGGTGTGTGCATCACCACGCTTGGCCCGGGCGCGCTCAACCTGACGACCGGCGCCGCCTATGCGCTGCTCGGCGCGATGCCGATGATCATGATCACCGGCCAGAAGGGCATCCTGTCCTCCCGGCAGGCGCGCTTCCAGATCGTCGACATCGTCGCCGCGATGAAGCCGCTGACCAAGCTGTCGCGGCAGATTGTGTCGCCGAAGATGATCCCGTCGCTGGTGCGCGAAGCGTTTCGCGTCGCCCAGGAGGAGCGTCCGGGCCCCGTGCATCTGGAACTGCCGGAGGATATCGCGGCGGCGGAGTGCGAACCGGTCGCGCTGGTGCCGACGCATCCGGTCGAACTTCCCGTGGCCAGCGCCGGCGCGCTCGATCGCGCCGCAGGCATGATCATCCAGGCCCAGAGGCCGCTGCTGATGTTCGGCGCCGCGGCGTCGCGCCCGCGCTCGACCTCCGACATCGCGCGGTTCGTGTTGCGCACGCGGATCCCCTACTTCACGACGCAGATGGGCAAGGGCACGGTGCCGGGGGGAACCGAGCTTTACATGGGAACCGCCGCACTTTCAGAGCGCGACTATGTCCACGAGGCGATAGAACAGGCCGATCTGATCATCACCATCGGCCACGACACGATCGAGAAACCGCCCTTCATCATGGGGGCCAAGGGACCGAAAGTCATCCATGTCGGCTACCAGTCGGCGGATGTCGAGCAAGTCTACTTCCCGCAGGCCGAGATCGTCGGCGACCTGGGTCCTTCGCTGGCGCTGTTGGCCGACCGCATCGAGGGCAAGATCCCCAATGCGGGGGCCCTGCTGCCCCTGCGGGAAGGCATCTTGAGCCGGATCGCCGCGCGCGCCACCGAGGATCGCTTCACGCCGCAGCGCATCGTGCACGACGTGCGGGCCGTGATGCCGCCCGACGGGATCCTCGCCCTCGACAATGGCATGTACAAGATCTGGTTCGCGCGCAACTACCGGACGCGGATGGCAAACACGCTGCTGCTCGACAATGCGCTGGCCACCATGGGCGCTGGCTTGCCGTCGGCGATGGCGGCGGCGCTGCTCTACCCACGGCGCCGGGTCATGGCCATCTGCGGCGACGGCGGCTTCATGATGAACAGCCAGGAACTGGAGACCGCGGTCAGGCTCAAGCTCAACCTCGTCGTCCTGCTGCTGGAGGACCATGCCTATGGCATGATCCGCTGGAAGCAGGCTGTCGACCAATTCCCGGATTTCGGCATGACGTTCGGCAATCCCGACTTCGTCAAATACGCCGAGGCCTATGGCGCCAGGGGGACCAGGGTTGCCGATGTCGCCGGATTGCAGCCGGCGCTGGAACAGGCCTTTGCCGGTGGCGGGGTGCATCTGGTCGTGGTCCCCATCGACTATTCCGAAAACACCAGGGTGCTTGTCGACGAGCTGCGCGAAAGGCTGCCGGCGCGGCGGACGCCCTGACGGCAGCGGCAAAGCCGCCGTCAGGACTGGTTGGACTTGTTCCGGTCGCTCCTACACCTTGCAGTAGGTGGTTACCGGCGCGATGACGCCGAAATCCTTGACGATTTCGTAGCCAACGCCATCGGCCGCCGCCTTGCCGACATAGGAATGGCAGAACGTGTGGTTGTTGGTGGCGTCGACGCGGATCTTGCCTTGCGGCGCGTCGAACTCGATGGTCGGCAGCGCCTTCAGCACATCGTCGTCCTTCAGCGAGCCGGCCTTTTCGGCGGCAAGCGCGTAAAGATGCAGGCCGTTGTAGCCGGCCTCGCCGATGCCGTTGACCATCTTTTCCTGGCCGAACTTTTCGCGGAAGCTCGAGATGAACTTCTTGTTGACCGGATTGTCGAG
>NZ_JBAZUD010000154.1:0-11326 GCF_041661565.1 Mesorhizobium sp. | reverse complement strand
GTGTATTCGATGCCGTTCCTTTCCCGCAATTGCCAGGCGAATGCGTCGGCCTCGAAGTCCGCGCGCGTCGGATAGACCATGAGATGGCCATCGCGCCGCAGCAGGTCGAGGGCCCCCGCATTCTCCACCAGCGGCCGGTAGGCGCCCGGCGAATCCCGCAGCAGACCGGCGAGTGCTGCCGCCTGCTTCTCGACCCGCTCGCGCGAGCCCGCTTGCAGGAACCGCAGCAGCCACGGCGCGATGCTGGGCAGATAGGGCCATCGGATCGACAACGGTCCGAGCGGATCGAGCAGCCAGCCCGGCACCTTGGCCAGGTTGCCCGGCATCGACATCGGCACGACCGATGATGGATTGAAGCAGCCGGCATTGCCGAACGAGGAACCGCCGGCGATTTCGCCCGGCTCGACGATGGTCACGGCGAAGCCTTCGCGCAGCAGCCAACTGGCCGAGCAGACGCCGATCACGCCGCCGCCGATCACCGCCACATGGGTCTTGGGGCCGGCGGCGCCCCTCGCCTCGCTCATGGGGTTGCTCCCGCGGTCGGCGGGCAGCGGAGCCCGCCGAAACGTCCATCGATGTAGACGAGCGGATGAAGGTCGTCGTCGATCAGCCGGGTTTCCACCACTTCGCCGAAAACCACCGTATGCGTCTGCACTTCCATCGCGCGGTGGATGCGGCAGTCGAAGCTCGCCAAGGCTCCGGTCAGCGCCGGCGCGCCGGTCGACAAGGTCTCCCATTTGCACAGTTCGAACCGGCGATGGCGGTCCTTGGACGAACTGAACAGCCGCGCCGTTTCCATGTCGGATTCGGCGAGGACGTTCACGCAGAACCGGCCGGAAGCCAGCATCAGATCGTGGCAGGAGACTGATTTGTTGACGCACACCAGCAGCAAGGGCGACGGATCGGCTGAAACGGACGTAACCGACGTCGCGGCAAAGCCATGCGGCTGTTCGCCGTCGATGGTGGTGACGATTGAGACGCCGGCGGCCAGGCGGCGCATGGCCAGCTTGAACTCGGCCAGTTTGAATTCGATTGGATCAGGCATGTCGGTCTCCTTCAGACCCACGCGGGCGGTGCGCCGGCAAGCCGGCACGTCCGGTGGGTTGAAAGGAGCAAGGCAAGTCACGTGCCAGCCTGACGCGAGCGTCAATCCTGCGGAAAGTCAGCCGCCGCGTTTCGGCGGCCGGACGCCGGTCTCAACCGCGCACGACCTTCTGGGCGACGATGCCATGCGCGCGCATCTTGCGGTAGAGCGTGGCCCGGCTCATGTCGAGCGCCTCGGCGGTCCGGCTCACATCGCTGTCCAGCCTGCCCAGCGTCGACACGATCATCCGCCGTTCGGCATCCTGCAGGGCCTGGCGGGGATGCGACGCCGGGGCTTGTACTTCCGCGGCGCCCGGTCCCGGCGACGCAAAGTCGGCAAGCAGGAGATCGTCGACCTCGATGACGCCATCCTCGCAGACACGGCGCGCCCGCTGCAGGACGTAGCGCATCTCGCGGATATTGCCGGGCCAGGCATAGGTCTGGAGGGCGGCGATCACCCCGTCGCTGAGTTGGACGGCGGGACCGGTCCTGTCGGATGCGAGCAGGCGAAGGGCGATGTCGAGAATGTCCTTTCGCTCCCGAAGCGGCTGCATGTCCACGACCACGCCCGCCAGGCGATAATAGAGGTCGCGCCGGAAGCGGCCTTCGGCGACGGCGGTCGAAAGGTCGTTGTTGGTTGCGGCGATGATGTTGATGTCGACCATCTGCGTCTTGGCCGAGCCGAGCGGGCTGACTTCTCCGGTTTCCAGCACCCTGAGCAGACGCGTCTGCAGGGACAGCGGCATGTCTCCGATTTCATCGAGGAACAGCGTGCCGCCATCGGCCTGCTTGAGGCGGCCGACATTGCCTTCGCGCTTGGCTCCCGTGAAGGCGCCGGCGCCATAGCCGAACAATTCGCTGTCGATCAGCGTCTCTGGAATGGCCGCGCAATTGAAGGCGACCAGCGGCTTGTCGCAGCGATCGCTTTCGCGATGCAGCGCACCGGCCAACGTGTCCTTGCCGACACCGGTCTCGCCAAGCAGGAGTATCGGCAAACCACTGCCGGAAACGCGCCGCAACAGCCTGGAAAGAACCGTCAGGCGAGGATGCGATCCAAGGCACTGTTCGATCGTGGGTCCCTGGGAAGGCGCGATTTCGATCGCGGGTTCGGCGCCGGGACGGGCGGCGGGTTGCGCCGGTTTGGCGATCGCGCGCCTGCCCGGCACCGGCCTCGGCGTGATGACTTCCGCTTCGTACAGCGCCTCGGAATCGATCCGCCTCAGGCCAAGCTGCCTGCCGTCCCGCGTGATGCTGTCGCGCGCTTCCGGCGTGCCCTGGAACAACTCCCACAGCGTCGCCCGGTTGAGGCGCTCGGCGATCGATCCGAACACATGGCGCGCCTGCCTGTTGGCGCCGACGATGCGCTGCTCTTCGTCCAGGGCCAGCAGGACGGTCGAGCCGTCGCCGCGGATCTTCAGGATCGAGCTGCCGGGGAAGTGATTGAGAAAGAGCTGGTTGCTCAGCCGTTCGGCCGTGTTCATCGTCAGGTCGGCGGCCAGCGCGAACGTGTCGGAGGTGATGCGCGGATCGCCCGTCGCAACATTGAGAACGCCGATCATTTCCGCGTCGGCCGACATCACCGGCGCGGCGACGCAGGAGACCGAAGAGTAGGCGCGGAAATAATGATGCCGGCCCAGCACCATCACCGGCCGTCGCTCGATGATGCAGGTTCCCACGCCATTCGTGCCGACCGCGCCCTCCGCCCAGATCGTGCCGGGTCGCTCGAGCTTCAGATCCTCGTCGTTCTGGGAATCGCCGCGGTAGCGCAGGATGATACCGGCCATGTTGGAAAAGCTGGCGCAGAAATTCGAACCGCGCAAAGTCGACTGCACGAACTCCAGCTCGTTCTTGATGGTTTCCAGGCTGGGGTCGAACGGCTCGCAAAGCTCCACGACCTCGCGGTCGCTCAGCGAGGACAGGCGTGGGTCCGCATTGGGGTCGAAGTGATAGCGTTCCTGGCAGCGCTGCCAGGAACTGTCGAGGCTGGCCAATCTGCCGATCGCCGTTGACTGCGCGACTACACGGCCCAATGTGTCCATGCGGAGCCTGTCCTCTCTAACGCATCGGTCCGAAAATCAGGATCGGTCTTCGAAAAGCACGATACGAAGATTCAAGTTAGCCGAGCATTTTTCGCGCGTCAAAGTGGACGCAACTTCGCTCATATGTTCACAAACTATGCAGCTTTGAAATCTGCCGTCAAGATAGGCAGCGGACGCCTTGGCTCAAACGCGCTGCAATCGCTGCCTGCCAAGGCCTGCGGGGAGCCGCCGCGCGGCATCAGAAATGAGACGAGTTTCGCTGCCGCGAGACGGTCCACCGGGAACATGGCGCGAAGACCCTGCCGATTGCACGGAAATCCGCCGCGCGCGCCCTGTCAGCCACACTGGCACGGGCCTTGCTCAGCCCTCCTCACTTGAAACGAGTAAGGAGATTGCGATGAAACTCGCGTTTTTCATGATGCCGATGCATAATATGAACCGTGATTACCACACGACCTTGATGGAGGATGTGGAGTCGGTCGTGCTGGCCGAAAAACTCGGTTTCGAGGAGTGCTGGGTCGGCGAACACTATACGTGCGAAATCGAGCAGATCTCGTCGCCCATCACGTTCCTCGCTTTCATTGCAAGCAAGACGAAGACCATCAAGCTCGGCACCGGGGTTCTGCCCTTGCCGCTCTATCACCCGGTCATGGCCGCCTCGCATGTTGCCTTGCTCGACCATCTGACCGAGGGCAGGCTCATCCTCGGTGTCGGCACCGGCGCCCTGGGATCCGACTTCGAGGCCTTCGGCATGCCCGACGCGAACCGCCCCGAAATGATGATGGATTCGCTCGACATCATCCAGCAGATCTGGGCCGGCAGCGCGCCTTACGAGATCAAGGGCAAGTATTGGAACGTCACGCTGAAGGACAATGTCTGGCCCGATCTCGGCGTCGGCTCCTTCGGCAAGCCCTATCAGCTGCCGCACCCGCCGCTCGCGCTGTCGGTCAGCAGCCCCAACTCCAATTCCATACGCATCGCCGCGCAGCGCGGCATGATGCCGATTTCCGCGAACTTCGTCGCCTCCTGG
This sequence comes from Mesorhizobium sp., assembly GCF_041661565.1. Taxonomy (GTDB): domain Bacteria; phylum Pseudomonadota; class Alphaproteobacteria; order Rhizobiales; family Rhizobiaceae; genus Mesorhizobium. The sequence goes on along the minus strand of NZ_JBAZUD010000154.1, from coordinate 7,174 downwards.
GTGGTGAAGACCCATTGGGACACCTATGCCGACGAGTTGAAGAAGCTCGGCAAGAAGCCGGACGGAAACCAGTGGCGCGTGGCGCGCTCGATCTTTGTCGCCGACACCGACGAAGCGGCCGAAGCCTATGTGAAGACCCCGAACGGCGCCTATGACTGGTATTACGACTACATGTTCACCGTCTATCAGCGGCTGGGGGCCGCCAAACTGCTGGCGCCGACGCCCGACACGGCCGAGGCCGACATCACCTACGAAAAGGTGCGCGACAGCTTTGTCATCTGCGGCAGCGTCGAGACCGTGACCCGCAAGATCCTCGAACTGCGCGACGAGGTCGGGCCTTTCGGCACGCTGTTGATGACGGCGCATGATTGCAAGGACAAGGCCGTGATGCACAAATCCATGGAGCTTCTTGCCACGCAGGTGATGCCGGCGGTCAATGCCGAGCTGGAAAGCAGCCGCGTCAAGCTCAGCGCCTGACGCAACAAGGATCGGAGACGAGCATGCGACAAGCCGAAACGGACGTCCTGGAGCCGGGCAAGCTGTGGTGGAACTGGTTCGGCGAGCACTATTTCGTGCCCGCCAACACGGTCCTGCCTCGCAGCGAAGAGGATGTGCGCCAGGCCGTCCTTGCGGCGGCGCGACTTGGATTGCCCGTCCGTTCCTCCGGCAGGGGGCACGCCAACACGCCCGCCGTGCCGACGCCGGGTGTTCATATCGACTTCCGCGCCTTCAATGAGGTCCTGTCTGTCGACAGGGAGCTGATGCGCGTCACCGTGCAGCCGGGCATCAGCGTCGGCGAACTGAGCCGCTATTTGAGAACGCAGGGCATGTCGCTCAACAACCAGGGCGACATCGACACGCAATCCGTCTGCGGCGCGATCATGACGGCCACCCATGGCGCTGGAATAACCTTGCCATGCATGTCGATGCAGATGATCGCCGCGCGCATCGTCACCGCCGACGGCAGCTTTCTGGACCTTTCGGCCGAGGCCGACGGCGAGTTGTTCAAGGCGTTTCGGGCCTCGATCGGCATGTTCGGCGTCGTGGTCTCAATCACGCTGCAGGCAGTGCCGTCCTACAACCTCCTCAAACGCTCCTGGAACGCCGACATCGAGGATTGCCTCGACGGGCTTCATCAGCGGCTGCAGGACAACAGGACGTTCTGGTTCTTCTGGTTGCCAAGGCGCGAATCCGCCGACCTGTTCGTCCTGCCCAGCGGCGTTCCCAACCTGGCCAGCCGCGACCATGACATCTGCCATATGCGCAGCTACAACGCCGTGCCGGTCGATGAACCTGCCCCCGCCCCCGAACCCGGTTCAGAATTCGACCATTCCTCGGTGATCTTCCCGAACCTTTACGAGCCGAACTTCCGCGAGATCGAATATGCGGTGCCGTTCGAGGATTTCGAGGCGACCTTCGACGAGGTCCGCCACCTGTTCCTCAACAAGCACCAGGACTTTACGTTTCCGGTCGAATGCCGACCGGTCAAGGCGGACGATTCCTATCTCAGCGCTTATGCCGAACGCGACGGCTACGCGCTCTCGGTTTCCGGACCGATGGAACCGCCGACCTGGGCGATGCTCAGGGATGTCGACGCCATTTTCGATCGGCACGGCGGACGGCCGCACTGGGGCAAGCATCATTTCATGACCCAGGCCAGGCTGGAAAAACTTTACCCGCGCTACGACGCCTTCAAGAAGATGCGCCGGGAGCTGGATCCCGCCGGCATGTTTCTCAACGACCATCTGCGGGCGCTGTTTGCCTGAAACGTCAACGCCGCGCAGGACCTGAAGGACATTTGCCATGAACCAGCACACTCTCGGACGGACCGATGTCGTCCGCAAACTGATCATCGACGGGAAGTTCGTGATGCCCGTCGAAGGCCGGACATTCGGAACCTACAACCCGTCGACGGGTGAGTTGCTCGCCACCGTCGCCGAGGGCGACGCGCGCGACATCGACCTGGCGGTGGCGGCGGCACGGCGCGCCTTCGAGGGGCCGTGGTCGAAATTCACGCCGTTCCAGCGCCAGGAAGTCATCCTGAAATTCGCCGACCTCGTCGACCGCCATTTCGAGGAATTCAGCCAGCTCGACACGCTCGACATGGGCATGCCGATCACCATGACGCGCGGCCGCCGGCAGCGCGCCATCGGCATGCTGCGCATGTATGCCTCGATGTGCGTGACGATCGGCGGCCGCACCCTGCCCAATTCCCTGCCCGGCGACGTTTTCGCCTACACTCTGAAGGAGCCGGTGGGCGTTGTCGGTGCCATCACGCCATGGAACGCGCCGCTGACGGGCACGATCTGGAAGATCGGACCGGTCCTCGCCACCGGCTGCACCCTGGTCCTGAAGCCGGCGGAGGACGCGCCGCTGACCGCGCTGCGGCTCGGCGAACTGGCTCTGGAAGCCGGCGTTCCGCCCGGCGTCATCAACGTCGTCCCCGGTCTCGGCACCGTGGCCGGCGCGGCGCTCGCCGGCCACATGGATGTCGACAAGATTGCCTTCACGGGATCGGACGCGACCGGCCGGCGGATCATCGAAGCCTCCAAGGGCAACATCAAGCGTCTGATGCTGGAACTCGGCGGCAAATCGCCCGACATCGTCTTCGCCGACGCCGACCTGGAAAAGGCGGTGGCGGGAACGGCGATGGGCATCTTCGGCAACAGCGGCCAGATCTGCAGCGCCGGATCCCGGCTGCTGGTCGAACGGTCGATCTACGACAGTTTCGTCGAAAGAGTGGCCGATTTCGCCAAGGCGCTCAAGGTCGGCAACGGCATCGAGCCCGACACGCAGATCGGCCCGGTCGTATCGGGCAAGCAGATGGAGCGCGTCCAGTCCTATCTCGGCATTGGCGTCGGCGAAGGCGCCGAGGTCGTTGCCGGCGGCAACCGCCTTGTCGACGGTGAGCTCGCGCAAGGGTATTTCCTTGAGCCGACGGTGATGAAGAATGTCAGGCACGATATGCGGATAGCCCAGGAGGAGATATTCGGACCGGTGGTCACGGCCATCCCGTTCGACGACGTCGGCGAGGCGCTGCGCATCGCGAACTCGACCGTCTACGGACTGGGCAGCGGCGTCTGGACCCGCGACGTGGCCAAGGCATGTCGTCGCAAAGGGCATCCGCTCCGGCACCGTGTGGGTGAATTGCTACGGCGTGCTCGATCCGGTCATCCCTTTCGGCGGCTACAAGATGAGCGGCTACGGACGCGAATCCGGGATCGACCATGTCGAGGAATATCTCTCGACCAAGGCGGTCGTGCTCCAGAACGGCTGATGCATGTCGTCCCGGACTGATGCCGGGTCATAAGACGCGTTGGCGCTATGCGCCGACCGACGGATATTTCAGGAGAGAGCATTGGCCATCAAGCGCACGGATTTCACCGGTCGTTTCCATCGGATCGTCGAGGTCGGCGACACCGTCTATCTGGCGGGCGTCACCGCCCGCAACGCCGGCGCGGATGTCGGCCAGCAGACGGCGGATGTGCTGGCGCAGATCGATGATCTTCTCGCCAAGGCCGGCGCTTCCAAGCGCGATCTCGTCACCGCGAATATCTGGCTGGCCGACATTGGCGATTTCGCCGGCATGAACGCGGCCTGGGATGCCTGGCTGGACAAGGAGCACGCCCCGGTGCGCGCCACAGTGGAATCGAAACTCGCCCGCCCCGATTTGAAGGTCGAAATCCAGGTCCAGGCCGTCAGGCAGGGCTGAAACCGGCGGCTGTTTGCCGGCCCCCGGGGCTGTCCGTCAGACACTACCGGCCTTGCACACAGGCCGACAGGGCGGCGAGCAGGGATCCCGACCTCGGATCGTGTCCTTCGAAGTTCAGAAGCGTGTTGGTCACGTAGGAGAAGCCTGTCTTCAGCTCCGGCCAGGCGCCGTGCAAGGAACCGCCGGCGCCGTCATGGCCAAATCCCACCGGGACATTGCCGAACAATGCTTCCTTCGTCTGCAGCCCAAATCCGACGCCGTAGGCCAGTTCCTGGTCGAGGTATGGCTCGACCCCACGCGCAAGACATGTGCAGCCGAGCTCGATGGTCTCCGGCCGCAGAATGCGTATCCCTTCGAGTTCGCCACCTCGGGACAAACATCCGTAGAGCCGTGCAGCGGCGCGCGCGGACGCTATGCCGTTCCCCCCCGGGACCTCGGCCGCGCGCCAGGAGCGCGAGTTCAGCGGCAGCGGGTCCGGTCTCGATCTCGGCGGATTGTCCCAGATCGACCAGGCGACGCGGTCCGTTTCCAGATCGCTGCGTTTCGCCCCATAATCTGGACCGCGCTCGAGCACCGCGACGCGGGGTTCCTGTTCGCCGGGAAGTCCGATCCACGCATCCAGGTCGAGAGGCCGGGCGACGTCTTCCGCGAAAAGCCGGCCAACGCTGCGGCCATCGATGCGCCGGATCAACTCGCCGCAAAGCCAGCCGAATGTCAGCGCGTGATAATACAATGTCGTGCCCGGCTCGCGGATCGGCGATTGGCTAGCCAACAACCGCGCCATGCGGACATCGTCGGTCGCCTCCTCCACCGATACCGGAGTGGCAAGGCCGGGAAGGCACGCCTGATGCGAAACCAGGTGCCGAACGAGTATCCGCTCCTTTCCTTCAGCGGCAAATTCGGGCCAGTAGGCGCATACGGGCCTGTCCAGGTCGAGTTGCCCCCGCTCGATAAGCAGTAGCAGGCATGTCGCGACGAAACCCTTGGTGCCGGAGAATATCCCGGCGATCGTGTCTTCGCGCCAAAGACGGCTAGTGGCCCTGTCGGCCCAGCCGCCCCACAGGTCGACCACGGTCCGGCCGTCGACAACAGCCGCGAAGGCCGCCCCGTGATCTCCCCGTTCAAGGAAATTGGCGCGGAACTGGTCGGCCACGGCTTCATATCCACTCGAGGCGAAGCCGTGTATCTGGTTCTCAGCCGTGTCGGTCATCGATCCACCGTTCAGTTCGCAAAGCCGATTGCCATCGGCTGCGGAAAATGGCACGCGGCAAAATGCCGGGGTTCGATCTCCACCAGCGCCGGCTTGACCTCGGCGCATATGTCCTGCGCCTTGAAGCAACGGGTCCGGAACGGGCAGCCCGACGGCGGATTGATCGGGCTCGGCACATCGCCCTTGAGCAGGATCTGGCTGCGCCCCCGCTCGATATCGGGATCGGCGACTGGAACGGCCGACATCAGGGCCTGCGAATAGGGATGCAACGGCCGCGCATAGAGGCTGGCCGCCGGCGCCACTTCGACGAAGCGGCCGAGATACATGACAGCCACTGTGTGCGAGATATGGCGCACCACCGACAGGTCGTGCGCCACGAAGACATAGGCGGTCCGCAATCTCTCCTGGATTTCCTTGAGGAGATTGAGCACGCCGGCCTGCACCGAGACGTCCAGCGCCGACACGGGCTCGTCGAGCACAACCACTTCGGGCTTCAAGGCCAGGGCGCGGGCGATGACCACGCGCTGTCGCTGGCCGCCGGAGAGCTGATGCGGGTAGCGCCGGCCGTAATCCGCGCCAAGGCTGACTAGGTCGAGCATCTCAGTGACCCGCTCGCGCCGCTCGGAACGCGTCATGGACGTTATTCGCAACGGTTCCGCGATGCTGTCGGCGACGCGCATGCGCGGATGCAGCGACCCGTACGGATCCTGGAAAACGAGTTGCAGATGGCGGCGCATCTCGCGCATGGCCTTCGCGTCCAGCGAAACGACATCGGTGCCGTTGACCTCCACGCTGCCCGCGCTCGGCTCGATGAGCCGCAGCAGGCAACGTCCGAGCGTGGACTTTCCGCAGCCGGACTCTCCCACCAGGCCGAGCGTCATGCCCGGTTCCAGGTCGAAGGACACGTCATCGACGGCCCTCAGTTGCGCGACCTCGCGCCGGATGAAGGTTCCGCCCATCATGGGAAAGGACTTTGAGAGATGTCTAACCGACAGGGCGAACTTTTCAGTCGGCGCGGTCGATGAACGATCGATGTCTTCAGCCATTCTGGCCCTGCCTTTCGGCTTCATTGGCGCGATCCCAGGGTGGCAGCCTGTCGGCGAAGTGGCACGCCGAGCGGTGCCGGCCGAAGGCGATCGTCGGAGGCGCGGTTGTCCGGCAGATGTCCTGCGCATGGATGCAGCGCGGATGGAAAGCGCAGCCTTCGGGGTAGGCGCCGAGCCGCGGCGGCGCGCCGGGAATCGAGTAAAGCTTGGAACCGCTCGCCGCCAGCTTGGGGATCGAGGCGATCAGCCCGCGCGTGTAGGGGTGGCGCGGGTTGGCGAACAGTTCATGCACCTCCGCCTCTTCCACCACCTGGCCGGCATAGATGACGGCCACACGGTCGGCGTGGCCGGCGACGACGCCGAGATCGTGCGTGATGAGGATCAGCGCCAGGCCGAGTTTTTCCTTCAGATCCCGCAGCATCCGCATGATCTGCGCCTGGACCGTGACGTCCAGCGCCGTCGTCGGCTCGTCGGCAACGAGCAGTTCCGGATCGTTGGCGATCGCCATCGCGATCATGACGCGCTGGCGCATGCCACCCGAGAATTCATGCGGATATTGATTGATCCGGCGGTCGGGCTGGGGAATGGCGACGAGCTGCAACAGGTCCATCACCCGCCCGGTGGCGCCTTTGCCGGTCAGCCGCCGATCATGCAGGAAAAGCACCTCCCGGATCTGGTCGCCTATTTTCATGACCGGATTGAGCGACGACAGCGGATCCTGGAAGATCATGCCGATCCGTGATCCCAGCAGCTTACGCATCTCCTTGCGCGGACGGCCGACAAGTTGCTGGTTGTTGAAATGGACCGATCCGCTGACGACCGCGTTGCGCGCCTGCAATCCAAGGGCCGCCAGCATGCTGAGGGACTTGCCCGATCCGGATTCACCGACGATGCCGAGCACACCGCCTCGCGAGACATCCAGGTCGATGCCGCGCACCGCTTCCAATGTACCGCCAGCGCTAGCAAAGCCGACCTTGAGATCGCGGACCCGCAGCAGCGGCTCGCTGGCGGCCGGGACAATATTCATCACGGCCGCCGTCATTTGGAAGACCTCGGATCGAAATAGTCGCGCAGCCCGTCGCCGATGAAATTGAAGCCGAGGACGATTGTCAGGATGGCCATGCCGGGCCCGAACGCGATCCACCAATTGTAGAAATAGACCGTGCCGTCCGAGATCATCGCCCCCCATTCCGGGGTCGGCGGCCT
>NZ_JBAZUD010000153.1:0-11330 GCF_041661565.1 Mesorhizobium sp. | reverse complement strand
CGCGTTGCGGGGGCGAGGAAACCAGGCCGCGCTAGCCCCGCTTCCCCGTCAGCGTCATGTCGAAATCGACGATGTTGGAATAGATCGGCGTGCCGACATCCATGCCGTAGCGGGACCTGAGCACCCTGCCCGTGACATGGAATTTGATCGTGCCGCCCTTGAGGCCGCCGAGTTCGGCGGTGAACTTTTCCGGAAACGTCTTGCCGCGTGCCGTCAGCCGGCCGTTGACCAGGGCCGTGGTGTCGCCGGTGCGCGTCACGCTGGTCGAGCGGAACTGGATTTCGGGGCTGTTGGCAGCATCAAACACTGCGTCTGAGCGCAGGAAGGCATCGATGCGGCCCTGGCCGGTGCCGACGCTTTCGGGAAAAATGGTAAAATTGACCTCGGAGCGCCCGACATCGCCATTGTCGATGCGGATCGAGCCCTTGAAGCGGGCGAAGGCACCATTGAGGCCGCCACCGCCGACCTTGCCGATGGAGAAGCGGATGCTGGATGTGGCGGGGCTGATCGAATAGCTGCCGGCGGCATCGCCAAGCGCTACGGCCGCTGAAACAGGCATGGCAAGGCAAGCGGCGACGGCCGCAAATCCGAGGATGCGCGCAAACATGGGATGTTCCTTCTTGAGGCGGCGCAAGTCCTGCGCCCTCGATCCATGAACGGCCGAACCGGCCTATCTATTCCACATCGCGGTCTGACGAAGGCGTGATCATGCGCGTGAGCACTGTATCCCTGAGTTGGAAGTGATGACGCAATGCCGCCGCGATGTGGAGCGCGACCAGCGCCATGCCGGCATAGGCGAGATACCAATGCGCCGCCGCCCAGAAGCTTTCGGCGGCATCCGATTCGGCGAGTGGCAGGTTCGGCATGATGAAGACGTTGAATGGCAGGCTGGGGATCTCCAGCGTCGAGACTGACACCAGAGCCCAGCCGGACAAAGGCAGGGCGATTTGAAACGCATAAAGCGCAAGGTGCGCGAGCGGCGCGGTGCGGCGCTCAAACCGGCCGACCGATCGCGGCAAGGCCTGTGCTGGATTGCCGAGACGCCAGGCGATCCGCAGGATGATCAGGCCAAGCAGCAGAAAGCCGAAGGATTTGTGGAGCTGGATCAGCTCGAAGGCGGTGCGCTGGCTTTCTGTCCTCACCATGACGAAGCCGAGGCCGAACTGGCCGAGAAAGATCAGTGCGATCAGCCAGTGGAGAAGGATCGCACCCCAGCCATAACGGGTTGGGGTGTTGGCAATTGATACCTGCATGGGGTGTGAACGAGCGTGGCGTCGGTTTTCTTCCAGCGTCCTTCCTTAGCGGGAGGAGTGAAGGCGCCACTCACCTTGAAGAAATCACGAAAGCGCGCAGCGCCGTCGCATCCGGCGGCGGCTGGACGAAGAAGCCATCGAAGGGCGGACGCGCCCGTCCTCGAGCATACCTTTGCGCGAAGCACCCCCCTCTGGCCTGCCGGCCATCTCCCCCGCAAGGGTGGAGATCGGATGTCGTCGCAGCTTTCGCCAATTAGCAATGTTGCAAACAGGGTGCCGCCGGCGAAGCTGCCAATCTCCCTCCTTGCGGGGGAGATGGCCGGCAGGCAAGAGGGGGGTGCCTCGCGCCGACATTTCCTGCCATTGCAACTCCGGCCAGCAATCGCGTGTCGGCCATTCCCCCCTTTGGGGAGGCCATTCGCTATCTGCTCGCTAGTTACCCGCGCAGGACGCCACCCGTCTGCTTGCCGACATTGTCGACGATGCGCCTGGCCAGCGCCTCGAAATCCTCGTCGGTCAGGGTCCTCTCAACCGGCTGGATCGACACTTCGACGGCGATCGATTTTTTGTCCGCTCCCAGCGATGCGCCTTCGAAAATATCGAACACCGAAACGCCTGTGATCAGCTTCTTGTCGGCGGCCAGTGCGGCGCGCACCAATGTGCCGGCCTCGACCGTCCTGTCGACGACGAAGGCGAAATCGCGCTTCACCGCCTGGAAGGCGGACAGTTCCAGCTTCGGCTTGGTCTTCGTCGGCTTGGCCTTCGGCTCCGGCACGGCATCGACGAACACTTCGAAGCCGCAGAGCGGACCGGAGACATCCAGCCCTTCCAGCGTCTTAGGGTGGAATTCGCCGAAGGTGCCGAGCACGGTCTTCGGGCCGAGCTTGATCGTGCCCGAGCGCCCGGGATGGTACCAGGCCGGACCGCCCGCCTCGATCTGCAGCCGGTCGACCGGCGCACCGCAGGCTTCGAGCGCCGCGATGGCATCGGCCTTGGCGTCGAAAACGCCGACCGGGCCCGAATTGCCGGCCCAGTTGCGGCCGGAGCCGTCGAGCTTGGCGGTGCCACGACGCACGCCGGCGGCAACACGGCGCTGCTGGTCGGCGCCGTCGCCTTCATAGGTGCCCGACACTTCGAACAGCGCCACGTCGCCAATGCCCCTGTCGGCATTGCGCTGTGCAGCGGCGATCAACCCCGGCAGCAGCGACGGCCGCATGTCGGACATGTCGGCAGCGATCGGGTTGGCGAGCTTCAGCGCGGTCTGGCCGCCGCCGAACAGTTCGGCGTGCCTGGCCGGGATGAACGACCAGGTAACGGCCTCCATCATGCCGCGCACGGCAAGGGCGCGCTTGGCGGTGCGGGTACGGATCTGCAGCGTGGTCAGGATCTTGCCGTTGACAGCGTCGTGCGCACCAAGTGGCTGCGAGGCGATGTTGTCGACACCGTGGATGCGCATCACCTCCTCGACCAGGTCTGCCTTGCCGTCTATATCCGGCCGCCAGGACGGCACTGCCACCTTGACGACATCGCCGGAACCTTCAGGCTTGAAGCCAAGGCGAGACAGGATATCGAGGCTTGTCGCCGCCGAGACCTCGATCCCGGTCAGTCGCTTTACCTCCGCCAGCGGGAAGGACACGATGTTGGGGGTATAGCCGGCATAGCCGGCCACCTCGGTCTCCGCCGGCGTACCGCCGCAGAGATCGAGCACCAGCCTTGTCGCCAATTCGATGCCCGGCACCATGAATTCGGGATCGACGCCGCGCTCGAAGCGGTAGCGCGCATCGGTGATGATGCCGAGCGTGCGGCCTGTGCGGGCGGTGGTGATCGGGTCCCAAAGCGCCGATTCGATCAGCACGTCCGATGTATTCTCGTCGCAGCCGGAATGCTCGCCGCCCATGATGCCGGCGACCGATTCGACGCCGTTGTCATCTGCTATGACGCACATGTCCGGGGTCAGCGTGTATTCGCGGCCATCGAGCGCCAGCACCGTCTCGCCGTCGCGCGCACGGCGCACGACGAGATTGCCGGCAACTTTCTTGGCGTCGAACACATGCAGCGGCCGGCCACGATCGAAGGTGACGTAGTTGGTGATGTCGACCAGCGCGCTGATCGGCCGAAGCCCGATCGCGATCAGCCGTTGCTGCAGCCATTTCGGCGACGGACCGTTCTTGACGCCGCGCACCAGCCGCAAGGCGAAGCCGGGGCAAAGCTCCGGCGCCTCGATGGTCACCTTGACCGGCGTCTCGCCCTTGCCAGGTATCTCTTCGATCGGATCGCTTTTGAGCGTGCCAAGGCCGCTCGCCGCCAGATCCCTGGCAATGCCGTGGACGCTGGTGGCGTCCGGGCGGTTGGGTGTCAGATTGATCTCGATCAGCGGATCGTCGAGATGCGCATAGGCGGCGAAGCTGGTGCCGACCGGCGCATCCTCGGGGAGGTCGATGATGCCGTTATGCTCGTCGGACAGCTGCAGCTCGCGCTCGGAGCACATCATGCCATGGCTTTCGACGCCCCTGATCTTGCCGACCGTCAGTGTCACGTCGATGCCGGGCACGTAGGCGCCGGGCGCCGCGAAGGCTCCGATGAGGCCGGCACGAGCATTGGGCGCGCCGCAGACGACCTGCACGGGAGGCTTGCCGTTGCCCGTATCGACGGTCAGCACGCGCAGCCGGTCGGCATCAGGGTGCTGCACCGCCGTCAGCACCTTGGCGATGACGAAGGGCTTCAGGCTCGACTTGTCGTCGACATGCTCGACTTCGAGGCCGATCGACGTCAGCCGCTCGACGATCTCGCTGAGCGGGGCGTCGGTCTCGAGATGATCCTTGAGCCAGGAGAGGGTGAATTTCATGACTGTGTTCCGTCTGGTCTTTTGACGCTTGTTTTCAGAAGTCTCGGCAAATCGTCCGACATATGCAGGTAAGGCAGTTGCTCGCTGACATAGGCATGCAGTGTCGGCTCGAAATCGGCCGGCGCGTCCATGGCGCCGAGCATGAAATAGATGTCGTCCTCCAGCCGCTCATCGACATAGGCGATCGGCGAGCCGCAGACGCCGCAGAAGGAGCGCGTCACCGGCCCGTTCTCGAACATCTTCAGCGCCTTGCCGGTGAACGCCACCTGGTCGACCGCGAAGCCGACAAAGGCGGAGACCGGCGCGCCGGTCGCCCGCCGGCAATCGCCGCAATGGCAATAGCTGACATGGTGCGGTTCGACTGAAGCTTCGAACCGCACGGCGCCGCAGCGGCAGCCACCGGTATGGGGCGCCGTCATGGGCTCAAGCCGCCGAACAGCGTCGGCATGTCGAGCGGCCGGAAGCCGTAATGCGACAGCCAGCGGACATCGGCGTCGAAGAAGGCGCGCAGGTCCGGCATGCCGTATTTCAGCATGGCAATGCGGTCGATGCCCATGCCCCAGGCAAAGCCCTGATATTCGTCCGGGTCGAGCCCGCCATGGCGCAGCACGTTCGGATGCACCATGCCGCAACCGAGGATCTCCATCCAGTCGGAGCCTTCGCCGAAGCGCACCTCGCCCGGCCGCGAGCGGTCGCACTGGATGTCGACTTCGAGGCTTGGCTCGGTGAACGGGAAGAAGGACGGCCGGAAGCGCATCTTGACAGACGGCACCTCGAAGAAGGCCTTGCAGAACTCTTCCAGCACCCACTTCATGTTGGCGACGTTGGCTGTCTTGTCGATCACCAGCCCCTCGACCTGGTGGAACATGGGCGAGTGGGTGGCGTCGGAATCCTGGCGATAGGTCTTGCCCGGAATGACGATGCGGATTGGCGGCTTCTGCTTCTCCATGGTGCGGATCTGCACCGGCGAGGTGTGGGTGCGCAAAAGCTTGCGCTCGCCTTTCTCGTCGGGCTGGAAGAAGAAGGTGTCGTGCATCTCGCGCGCCGGATGGCCCTCGGGGAAATTCAGCGCGGTGAAATTGTAGTGGTCGCTTTCGATATCCGGCCCCTCGGCGATGGCGAAGCCGAGGTCGCCGAAGATCGCCGCGATCTCGTCGATCACCTGGCTGATCGGATGGATGCGGCCGCGCTCGGCCGGCGACTGCCGCACCGGCAAGGTCACGTCGACCTTTTCGGCGGCGAGGCGGGCGGTGATCGCCACGTCCCTCAACTCGGCCTTGCGGGCCGTCAGCGCCTCGGTGACGCGGTTCTTGAGCCCGTTGATGGCCGGACCCTTGACCTGGCGCTCCTCGGCGCTCATCGCGCCCAGCGTCTTCAGCATTTCGGAGATCGAGCCCTTCTTGCCAAGGGCGGCGACGCGCACGGCCTCGATCGACGCCTCGTCGGCGGCCGAGGCGATATCTGCGAGCAGGGCGGCTTCCAGGGCTTCAAGATTTCCAGCGTTAGCGTTCACGGCGAAACTCTCTCGATCGGGCGGCCGACACCATTCCGGTTGGTCGTCACCATTTTGATTGCATCAGGCATAAGAAAAACCCGCGCCAGCCGTGCCAGCGCGGGTTCCCCAAATCAGAATTGCGAATGCTTGGGAAGCGCTGGTCTTAGGCGACAGCGCTTTCAAAAGCGTTCGGGGTGGTGTTCTTCAGATATTCGAGCGCGACCTTGGCCTTGGCGACCAGGGCTGCGAAAGCCTGCGGCTCGTGGATGGCCATGTCCGACAGGATCTTGCGATCGATTTCGATGCCCGACTTGTTGAGGCCGTCGATGAAGCGGCCATAGGTCAGGCCATGCTCGTGCGTCGCGGCGTTGATGCGCTGGATCCACAAGGCGCGGAACGAGCGCTTGCGGTTCTTGCGGTCGCGATACGCATACTGCATCGACTTTTCCACCGCCTGCTTGGCGATGCGGATGGTGTTCTTGCGACGGCCGTAGAAGCCCTTGGCGGCTTTCAGGACCTTCTTGTGCTTGGCGTGCGAGGTGACGCCTCTCTTTACGCGTGCCATGTCATGATCTCCTTAAAAGCAATTCCGGGAAAAGTATCTTGCGGTTTTCCGTTCGGAATTGCGTAAAACTAATGCGTGTCCAGACCGAATGCCTTAGAGGCCGTTCGGCAGAAAATTCTTGATGACCTTCTTGCCATCCGGTTCAGCCAGAACCATCGTGCCGCGGGCATTTCGAATGAACTTGTTGGAACGCTTGATCATGCCGTGACGCTTGCCGGCCGCAGCCGACAGGACTTTACCCGTACCTGTGATCTTGAACCGCTTCTTGGCGGCCGATTTGGTCTTCATCTTGGGCATTTTGCTACTCCGTTTCTATGAGGTCCCTGTCGTGCCTCCGGCACTCCACGCCTCTTGTCTTGTTCGCTTCGGGCCGACCAAAGCCCGAAAAGCAAATGAAACCGCCACGGCATGCCCTGCCGGGCGGTTTTCTTGAACGGCGGTGCTATACGTCAAACACAGCCCCTGCGCAACACCCACCGCGCCGCGCATTGGCGGCAATATGGGAACGCTACGCCTAGTCCCCGATCAGGGCAGCTTGAACCAGATGGGCAGCATGCCCGACTGCTGCGCGCCATCGATCAGTTCGAAGGCCGGCAGCGCGATCAGGAACACCAGCCCGTCGAGCAGTGTGGTGAGCAGCAGGCGCGGCTTGAAGCTGCCGGTTTCGCCTTCCTGGTAGAGCGACAGGTTCGGGAAGAAGCGCGGCACCTTGTCCAGATAGGCCTGGTAGGGCGCTCCGAGCGCTTCCCTGAGGAATTTCTCCTCGCGCAGAATGACGATGTGGAAGGCGCCGGCGCAAAGCAGCGCGAACAGGATGATGCCCGAGAAGGAGCCGATCTGGGCGCCAACGCCAGCCGCGGCCACGGTCGAGAAGACATAGAGCGGATTGCGGGTGATCGAGTAAGGGCCGCCCGTGACCACTTCCGACGATTTGCGCCCACCGATATAGAGCGTCGCCCAGAGACGGCCGACGATGCCGAGGAAGATCAGCAGCACGCCGAACATCTCGATCGATTCATGTACCGGCGTATCAGGGGGGAAGGTCGACTGGCCAAACAGCAGCGCGAGAAACAGCACCACCACCAGCACCGCAAGCACCAACCGACGCATCTCCTGGTAGTTGCCCAGCCCGTGCTTGACGTCCTTGACGCCCGAAACCTTGACTTCATTGACCATGCCGGAATCCGATCGTCGAAAAGCTTTTGCCGGCGATCGCGGCGTCTGGACAAGAAGCAGGCGTCCCGCTGATCGCCGGGACGCCTTGGGACGTGATTCAGGCGGATTTAAGCGCGACGACCAAGCCTGACGCCATCGTGATCAAGGGCATGCATGCCGCCATGTCCTCTTTCCGTGAGCCAGCGACGGAACGGGTTTCAGGCCGATTCGCCCTGAACCATCCGGCTTCAGCGCGGTGACAGCACCATCATCATCTGGCGGCCCTCGAGCTTCGGTTCCGCTTCGACCTTGGCGATTGTCGCTACTTCCTCGCGTACCTTGTTCAGAAGCTGCATGCCGAGTTCCATATGCGCCATCTCGCGACCACGGAAACGCAGTGTCAGCTTGACCTTGTCGCCTTCCTCGAAGAAGCGGCGGACCGCCTTCATCTTGGTCTCGTAGTCATGGCTGTCGATGTTCGGGCGCATCTTGATCTCCTTGATCTCGATGACCTTCTGGTTCTTGCGCGCCTCGGCTGCCTTCTTCTGGTTGGCGTATTTCAACTTGCCGAGATCGAGAATCTTGACGACGGGGGGCACCGCATTGGGCGATATCTCGACGAGATCGAGCCCAGCTTCTTCAGCGAGCAGCAATGCGTCGTTGATGGAAACATCACCGCGGTTCTGGCCTTCGGCGTCGATAAGCTGGACCCGGGGCACCCGGATATCACGGTTTGAGCGCGGCCCGTCCTTGGTCGGCGCCGCTGCTTTGAAAGGTCTGCGAATGGTCGTGGTCTCCTTGGCCGTTTCGTTCAGGGTTTGTCTGTATCGATGCGTGGACGCGCCAATGTGGTGAGCGCGCGGGCGGAGTCAATAGCACAGCATTGACAGGAAATCACCCTGATCGCGGGCCTGCACCAAACAAAGAAGCGTCGCGAGCACTTTCCGCCTCGGCTTCGGCTGTGCCAAAAGACCGCTGCGCCAACGCACAGGCGCTAGGAAAAAGCGATGACCGCCACGCCCCCTGTCTTCCTGGATGTCGATGGATCGAGAATCGCGGTGCGACACGGGACCGGCGCCGCGCCGGGTATCGTCTGGCTGGGCGGCTACAAATCGGACATGCTGGGCACGAAGGCCCAGACGCTGTCGGACTGGGCGGAGCAGGAAGGCCGCGCCTTCCTGCGCCATGACTATTCCGGCCACGGCGAATCCGGCGGCGCCTTTGCCGACGGGACGATTTCGAAATGGCTGTCGCAAAGTCTTGCCGTATTCCGGCATTTCGCCACCGGCAAGCAGGTCCTGGTCGGCTCCTCGATGGGCGCCTGGATCGCATTGCGAATGGTGCAGGAGTTGCGCAAGGCAGGCGACGCCAGCGTCGTCGGCCTGGTGCTGCTGGCGCCGGCGCCGGACTTCACCAGCGAACTCGTCGAACCCGGCCTGACCGAGGCGCGCAAGCGCGACCTTGCCCAAAAGGGCTTCTTCGAGGAGCCGTCCGACTACTCCGCCGAGCCTTATATCTACACAAGGGCGCTTATTGAGGATGGCCGTGACAACCGGGTGATGACGGGCCCGATCGACACGCATTGTCCAGTGCATATCCTGCAGGGGCTGGCCGACGCGGACGTGCCGGCAAGCCACGCGTTGAAGCTGGTCAGCCTGTTGCCGGCCGACGACGTGACGCTGTCGCTCATTCCCGATGGCGACCATCGCCTGTCGCGACCACAGGATCTCGACATGCTGGTGCGGGCCGTCGCCGCCATGGCGCAAAGGGGAAGCTGATGCGCCTTTCCATCCCGATCTCCGCCTTCGTGGCCGCAATCGTCGGCTTCGGCGGCACGCTGGCCATCGTCATCGCCGCCGCAAAGGCGGTGGGCGCCACACAGATCGAGACGGCGAGCTGGGTAACGGCGATCTGCCTGGCGATGGCGATCGAGAGCCTGTGGCTGTCCTGGCGCACGAAGATGCCGGTCATCACCGCCTGGTCGACACCCGGCGTGGCCCTGATCGCGGCATCGAGCGGCTTTTCCATGGCCGAGGCAGTCAGCGCCTTCATCGTCACCGCCATTCTCTTGATCGTCACCGGCCTGTTCCGGCCATTGACGCAGCTGATTTCCAGGATCCCGCCCTCCGTCGCCTCGGGCATGCTGGCCGGCATCGTCGTCACTTTCGCCATCAATGCCGTGAAGACTATCCCGGTCGATCCCTGGATGATCCTGCCGTTGATCGCGGCCTTTTTCATCATTCGCCTGTTCAACCCGGCTCTGTCGGTGCTGGCGGTGCTGATCGGCGGCGGGCTCGCCGCCTTCCTGACCGGCCGCGTCGGCGGACTGCCGACACCGGAGCTGTCGACGCTGACGCTGATTGCGCCTCAGTTCACCGCCAAGGCGATCATCGGCCTCGCGTTGCCGCTCTATCTTGTCACCATGGCCTCGCAGAACCTGTCGGGCCTCGCCGTTCTGCGTGCCGCCGGCTACCATCCGGAGCCCGGCCCGCTGATCGGCATCACCGGCCTGTTTTCGTTACTGTCTGCGCCGTTCGGCGGCTCGACCACCAATCTGGCGGCGATCTCCGCGGCGATCTGCACAGGGCCGGATGTCCATCCAGACCCGGCCGAGCGCTGGAAGACCGGGCCGTTCTACGCGATTGCCTATCTCGTCTTCGCGATTTTCGGCGCCTCGCTGGTGGCGATCTTCGCTGTCCTGCCTGGCAGCCTGATCGTGCTGGTCGCCGGCCTGGCGCTGATGGCGTCGCTCGCCAACGCGCTGTCGATTGCGCTGAAAGAGGAGGGGGAGCGCATGGCCGCCACCGTCACCTTTGTCGTCACCGCCTCCGGGCTGACATTGTTCGGCGTCGGCGCCGCGTTCTGGGGCCTGGTTGGAGGACTGCTCGTGCTTTTCCTCGACAGATTCGAAAAGCGATAATCATTTCAGAGGCTTGTCCGGTTTTGGCCGACATTGTCTTGAATCGCCGTTTTTGCCATCCCATTTCGATTCCACGCAGCCGATCTGGCTGTCTCCAACCGAAGGAATGGGAGAAATGAACACATCCGCATTGATCCGTCCGGCCTGGACGCCGGCAACCATCGCGTTGATGGTGATTGGCTTCATGGTGTTCTGGCCGCTCGGCTTCGCCATGCTCGCCTACATCATCTGGGGCGATCGGCTTGAGGGTTTCAAGCGTGACGTCAACCGCGCGACCGACGGCATCTTCGCCGGCTGCCGCCGCGGTTCCGACAAGGCCGCGCGCTGGGGCAATGGTTCCCCCCGCACCGGCAATGTCGCTTTCGACGACTGGCGGGAGAAAGAACTGGAGCGCCTGAACGAAGAGCGCCGCAAGCTCGACGAGATGCTGACCCAGTTCGACGACTACGCCCGCGAATTGCGCCGCGCCAAGGACCAGGACGAGTTCGACCGCTTCATGGCCAACCGCAACAAATCGTCGGCGCCGACGACGACGGAGACCAAGTCCACAAAGGGCTCGGGCCTGCTCGACGACTGAGGTTGGCGACCGGTCACCGCGCAAATGGCGGCGTCGCGAAAGCGGCGCCGTTTCTTTTTTGTTCTCCTCGTTTCCCCGAATCGCGTAATGCTGCGCCAATGTCCTTCGGCTTCTTCCGCACCCCGACAAAGCCCAAGCCCGCGCCTGTCGAAGAGCGCGAGCACGTGGTTGCCGGCCGTTCCTTGCCGCTCAAGATCGTCGAGAACGATCGCGCCAGGCGATTGACGCTGCGCATCGATTCCGGCGGCCGTGGCCTGCGCATCACCGTTCCGCCCGGCCTGCGCCGGGGCGAAGTGGAGAAATTCCTCGACCGCCATCAGGAATGGCTGGAGCAGCGGCTGGCCAAGGTGCCGAACCGGCCGCAGGTGCGGCCCGGCATCAAGATCCCGCTGCGCGGCGTGCCGCATCGCATCGTGCATGAGCCTTCGAAGCGTGGCACCGTCACCGTCTCGAACGACGAGAGCGGTCCGCTGCTGATCGCGCACGGCGATCGCATCCATCTGCCGCGCCGCATCGCCGA
>NZ_JBAZUD010000152.1:0-11445 GCF_041661565.1 Mesorhizobium sp. | reverse complement strand
ACAGAGGAAACTGCAACGCCAAAGCGCGAGGCGACCGCACGGCAGGTCTCTCCCTCGCCAACTGCCGCTACTGCACGCTCACGAAGATCATTTGAAAGCGCTCGCGTCATCAGATGCTGGCCTCCAAATCCAGCCAGCACCTTGAATCACAATCAAGCCTCGATGGGAATCCTACGATTCTCTAAAAGAAGGAAACGCTCTAGCCGTCCGTGACACCCAGCCCGCCGAACACTATGAAATCATCCACTATGATTTGCCGGATCGCGTGGTTCCGGGGGACGGACCGCGACCTCAAGTCAGCGTCAATGGTTTCCAGATGTGGGTGGAAATGATGTCCCGCAATTCGGTGCGCACCGCACGGAAAAGCGGGCGGAAATTCGAGGACATCGGTCGCTGCGAGGAGGTCGCGAGGATCAGCTGTCTGGTGATTGGCGGGTCGAATGGCCAGACCTCGAGGCGGCCAGCCTCGACAAGCAGATGGACCGAAGCATAGGGCAGGACCGTATAGCCGGTGCCCTCCTCGACCAGAAGCAAGGTCGAAGGCATTGCCTCCAGTTCCATCTCGACACGCGGATAGATGCCGTGCTCAGCCAGTGTGTTGTCGATGAGCCGCCGCAACCCGTGCGGACGGCTGGGCAGGATCATCGGCAGCTCGGCGAGGATGTCGAGGCCGACCGGCCCGCGCGGCAGCACGCGCTCGGACAAGACCGGTCCGATCAGAAACAGCTCGTCGTCGGCCAGCGGCTCCGTCAGCACGGAAGGATGGTTCGGCGAATTGTAGAGCACGGCGGCATCGATACGACCGGCGATCAGCCATTCCAGTATATGGCCGCTGAAGCCTTCGATAACCTGCAGCGCGACATTGGGAAACTCGTTCTTGATCTTCTTGACCAGCGGCACTGTGAGCACGGTGCCGACCGAAGGCGGCACGGCCAGCACCAACCTTCCCTTCGGCGAGGATTTGAGGTTCAAGACGGCGTTCTGCGCCAGCCGGATCCGCTCGACGATCTCGTCGGCATGAGCCTTCAGGAGCACGCCTGCCTCGGTCAGCACGACACCGCGGCCGTTGCGATAGAACAGCTCGACGCCGAGCTCTTCCTCAAGCCCGCGAATATGGCGCGTGACCATCGGCTGGGTAACATTGAGGTCGAGCGCGGCCTTCGAGAAGCTGCCGGCCGCGCCGACGGCGATGAATACCTGTAGCTGCTTCGTGTCCAACTCTCACCCCAACGGTGGTGTCCATGTCACAAGCCGAACGGGTATTTCTGGCCTCGGACATTCAGGAACACGGCATAGACCGACGTCGTCGCCGTGATGAACAGCCGATTGTTGCGCGGCCCACCAAAGGCCAGGTTCGCAACCATTTCCGGCACCATTATCTTCCCGATGAGCTCACCTTCGGGGGTATGGCACTGGACGCCATCCCATGCACTGATCCAAAGATTGCCCATAACATCAACGCGAAAGCCATCCGGAATGCCAGGCGAGATGTCGGCGAAGATGCGGGAATTTACCAACTTGTCGCCGTCGACGTCAAACTGCCTGACATGATGCGGGGCGCTGCGGTCGGTGAGGAAGCCGGAGTCCGAAATATAGAGGCACTTCTCGTCGGGCGAGAAGGCAAGCCCGTTCGGCATGGAGAAATCATCGGCAACGACGGTGATCGCCCCCGATAGAGGATCGATCCGGTAGACGTGGCAGCCAGTCTGCTCCTGCAGGCCCTTGCGCCCGACATAGTCCGAAATGATCCCGTAATTGGGGTCGGTGAACCAGATGCTGCCGTCGGATTTCACGACCACATCGTTTGGCGAGTTCAAAGGCTTGCCGCCGAACGAATCGGCCAGCACGGTGATCGCGCCATCCCATTCCGTCCGAACGACGCGGCGCTCCCCCTGCATGCAGGTAACCAGCCTTCCCACGCGATCGCGCGTGTTGCCGTTCGGGTTGGAGACATGGCTGCGGAACAGCGAAACCGCCCCCGTATCCTGGTCCCATCGCAACATGCGGTCGTTGGGAATATCGCTCCAGATCAGGGAGCGAAGGTCGGCGAAATAGACCGGTCCCTCCGCCCAGCGATTGCCCGTGTGGATGGTTTCAAGGAATGCGACTGGGTCGATCAGATCCCCGAACCGCGCATCGATCGTCTCGTAACAGGACATCGGCCGCCCCCTCGCCTATCGACGCTGGATCGGGACGGTGTGAGTCTCGGTGCCGCCGGCGGACGCCGCCTTGGGGCCAAGTGGCGGCACGGCGTCGAAACGTATGATCAAGCTATCCTCCCGGGCATGTGGTCGATCAGCGCTGGACGAACGGCGCGGGAATGGAATTCCCAGCATCGATCCAGATGCTTTTTTCCTGAAGATATTCGTAGATGGCGGTCTGGCCGTTCTCGCGGCCGATGCCCGACTGCTTGTAGCCGCCGAAAGGCGAGAGATAGCTGGTGGCGCGGTACATGTTGACCCAGACGCTGCCGGCCTCGAGCCGCTCGGGAAGGCGTATCGCCCGGCCGAGGTCCTGCGTCCACATCCCGGCCGCGAGCCCGTAAATGGTGTCGTTGGCGATGGCCACCGCCTCGTCCTCGTCCTCGAAGGGAATGACCGACAGCACCGGTCCGAAGACCTCCTCCTGGGCGATGCGCATCGACTGCTTCACGTTGCCGAAGATCGTCGGCTCGACGAACCAGCCGTCGGCGATGGATGTATCATCAGGTATCTTTCCGCCGAGCAATTGAGCGGCGCCCTCGCCATTGGCGATGCCGATGTAGTCGAGCACTTTCGCGCGCTGCGGCAGGGTGGTGATTGGGCCGACCTGCGTCTCGGGATCGAGCGGATCGCCAATCCTCGCGGTTTTGGCGAAGGCGACGAGCTTTTCCGTGACCTGGTCGTAGACGGAGCGTTGCACGAGCGCACGCGAACCGGCGATGCAGGTCTGGCCGGTCGCGGCGAAGATGCCGGAAACGAGACCGGGAATGGCTGCCTCCATCTTGGCGTCGGCGAAGACGATGTTGGCGGATTTGCCGCCGAGTTCGAGCGTGACCTTCTTGAGCCCACCAGCGGCAGCCTGGTAGACGCGGCGGCCGGTCGCGTCGCCGCCGGTGAAGGCCACCTTGGCCACATCCGGATGGGTGACCAGACGGTCGCCGATCTCGTGGCCAAACCCGGTGACGATATTGACGACGCCCTTGGGAAAGCCGGCTTTCTCGAAAAGCAGGCCGAAGAACAATGCCGACACAGAGGAGAATTCCGACGGCTTCCAGACGATCGTGTTGCCGGCGGCGAGCGCCGGCGCAAGCTTCCATGTCGCCAGCATCAGCGGCGAGTTCCATGGCGTGATCGCGGCCACGACGCCGAGCGGTTCGCGGCGCGTGTAGTTGAACACACCCGGCTTGTCGATCGGGATCACCCGTCCCTCGATCTTGTCCGCGAGCCCGCCAAAGAAGCGGAACCATTGCGGGATGTATTTGCACTGCATCCGCATTTCATTGATCAGCTTGCCGTTGTCGCGGGTTTCGAGAACGGCCAGCGCTTCGGCCTCCTCCGCCACAAGGTCGGCAAAGCGCATCATGATCTGCCCGCGCGCGCTTGCGGTCATCGTTCGCCATTCGCCGCGGAAGGCGGCCCTGGCTGCCTGAACGGCCGCATCCACGTCGGCGACGCCGGCACGCGGAACCAGCGCCCAGGCTTTGCCGGTGAAGGGATCGAAGGATTCGAAAAAATCTCCCGACTGCGCGGCGACCGAACGGCCGTCGATCAGCATGGAGAGCTTTTCCGTGGCGAGCGGCGAACGGTTTATCATGCTGCGACTTCCTGCATGGCTTCACGCGCCACCCGGAAAGCATCGACGCCCGCGGGCACGCCGGCATAGATCGCGACCTGTAGAAGGACTTCGCGGATTTCGTCCTTGGTCACGCCGTTTGTCAGCGCGCCCTTGACGTGCATCTTCAGCTCGTGCGGCCGATTGAGGGTGGCAAGCATGGCGAGGTTAAGCATGCTGCGGGTTTTCTTGTCGAGTGTGTCGCGGCCCCAGACGGCGCCCCAGCAATATTCCGTCACGAGTTCCTGCAGCGGACGATTGAAATCGTCGGCGCTGGCGAAGGATTTCTCGACGAATTCGGCGCCCAGTACCGATTTGCGGATTTCAAAACCCTTGTCGAATACGTCTTTGCTCATTGGATTGTCCTTTCCCGTTGATTGGGAGATCAAAGGCCGGGAGTCGGCCGATATTTGCGGCCGCGCGCGATGACGTGGCCGAGCGAGCCGTCGGTCAGGTAGATCTGCGTCTCCTTCGAATCGTAGGGGACGTTCTCCTGGCCGGGATAGCCTATCAGCTCGCGCACGCGCGGGCTCATATAGTAGGTGGCGATCGCAATGGTGGTGATCGCCGAGAAGGCTTCGCCATCCTCCTTGTTGAGGCTTTCCAGGCAAGCCTCGGCGCCGTTGGCCGGATCGACGGCAACGCCGCGCGCAAAGCCAGGCTTCAGATCGATACGAAAATCCAGCGACGTCTCGACATCGGCATAACCGCAGACATCGCTGAACTTCGGCATCTTGCCATGCGCCGGGATGAGGAAGTCTGCAAGCGCGAAGAAAGTGTCCTGGTTCGACATGTCAGGCCACCTTCTGGTTGCGACGCTCGGCGATCATGCGGCGCGTGTTGCGCAGCGCGACCGCCATGATGGTCGCCGTCGGGTTGGTGGCCCCAGAGGTCGGGAAGGTCGACGCATCCATGATGTAGAGGTTCGGCACGTCGTGACAGGCGCCCCATTGGTCGACGACCGAGCGCTTCGGATCGTCGCCCATGACGGTGGTGCCGATGAGATGCCAACCGGACTCACGCACCGGCGTCGACACCAGAGTCTCGATGGCGCCGGCGGCGCGCACCGATTCCAGGCAGCGGTCGATGTTGAACTTCAGCAGCCGGTTGGAGTTCTCGTTGACCTTGTAGACGATCTGCGGCGCGGGCAGCCCGTCGGAATCCGTCATGTCCTTCGACAGGACCACCTGGTTGCTCTCCTCCGGAAGGTCCTCCCCGACAATGCCCCAGATCAGCGAGTGGCCGAAGCGGCGCGCGACATTTTCATGCAAATTGGCGCCCCAGAAATCCTGGAACCGGCCGCTTTCGGCGACATAGACCTTGGACCCGGTCGCGCCGGATACGCCGACCGGTCCGCCCGACGGCATGCAGTTCCATTTCGAGCCGCGTACGAAGCCGCGGCTTTCGTCGGTCTCGTAGAATTCCAGCGAATAGACCTGCTGGCCGAAGGGACCGCGCCAGGAATCCAGCGGATCCTGGTAGGAGGCGAGTACGCTTGCGAAGGGGTGCATCATCAGCCGCTTGCCGACCATGCCGGAGGAGTTGGCAAGGCCGTCCGGGTTCCCGGCTTTTCCCGACATCAGCAGCAGCCGGGGCGTCCCGACGCCATTGGCGCACAGGATCACCACCTTGGCGCGCTGGCGCCGGTCTCGGCCGTTGGCGTCGACATAGACGACACCGGTCGCCAGCCCCTGGTCGTTGGTCTCGATCTCCTTGACACGGGCGCGGGTGACGAGCCGCGCACCGGCCTTCAGCGCCAGTGGCCAATGCGACCGGTCGGTCGTCGATTTCGCGCCCTCCGGACAGCCCGTCAGGCAGGTTCCGCGACGCACGCAGGGATTGAGGTCGCCGAACTTCTCCGACGGGATGGCGTTGCTGCCGGGCCACCAGTGCCAGCCCATCTTCTCCATGCCCAGCGCGCCGCGCTGACCGACGGAACCCATGGGGAGCGCGGGAAAAGGATAGGCGCCGCGCGGCGGATAGGCGGGATCGCCTGAGAGGCCGGAAACGCCCACTTCGCGCTCGATCTCGAGCTGGTAGGGCAGCAGGTCTTCATAGGTGAACGGCCAGTCCTCGGCCACGCCGTCCATCGAGCGGACGCGGAAGTCGGACGGCAGGAAATGCATCCATTGCGCGCCGTAGAGCGTCGCGCTGCCACCGACGCCGGCAAACATCAGCGGGTTTATGTCCGTCGTCGAGGTGTCGACGGGATAGTCGTTGGGATTGTCGCGGACGTTGGGATTGGGATGCCAGAGCTTGGTGCTGACCAACTCGTGCTCCGGACGGGCACCGGTATAGTCGGCATAATCCGGCCATTCGCCCTGCTCGAGCACGACCACGGAAATGCCGGCGCGTGCCAGATGAAGTGCCGCGACCGAGCCGGATGGACCGGCGCCGACAATCACGACATCGACCTCCTCGTCGCGCCTTGCCCGGGCACTGCGATCCGCCAGAACTTCAACGGTCATTTTCTTCCTCCCTTACGGTCCAATGGCACCATCGTGTCAGACGAGGCGCGTCCGGTAAAACGCCGCCGCGCCGATGATGATGATGCCCTTGATGATGAGCTGCATTTCGATCGGAAATCCGAGCAGCAGCACGAGATTGTTGATCACCATCAGCACGGCCACGCCAAGCAGCGCTGCAAAGATGTTGCCGCGACCGCCGGTCAGCGCGACACCACCCATGACGGCGGCGACGATGGAGTCCAGCTCGTAGCCTTGGCCGACCCAGTTCGAGACGGTGCCGACATAGCCGAGCAGGAACAGCCCGCCTATTCCCGCGCAGACCGAACAGATGACGTAGCACAGGATGATCACGCGATCGGGCGCGACGCCATTGAGGAACGCCGCCTTGGGATTGGTTCCGACCATGAATATTTCGCGGCCGAGGCGCGAGCGATGCAGCACGATGCCGAAAGCGATCGCCAGCACCGCCAGCGTCATCAGGTTGACGGGAACGCCTAGAATGCGGCCGGAGGCGAGAAAACCCATGCCAGGCGGCAAGGTGCTGATCGGCGCACCGCCGGTGTAGGCGAAGCGGATGCCCTGCAGGATGATCATCATCGCCAGCGTCGCCAGGAACGGACTCACGTTGCGCCTGGCCACCAGCCAGCCGTTCAGGAAGCCGACAATGGCCGAGAACACGATCGCCGCCACGAAGATCAGCGGAATGACGTCGTTGGTGGTGGCCTTGAAGGCGGTCGCCAGCACGGCGACCGTGGCCATCAGGGACGCCACGGAGAGGTCCAGCCCACGCACCAGGATCACGAATGTCTGGCCGATCACGACCATGCCGAGCGGTGCCGCGATGGTCAGCACATTGACCAGGTTGGCCGGCCGCAGGAAGGTCGGCGACGCCACCGCGGCGACCGCCATCAGCACCGCCAGGAAGATCACGAGCCCATAGCGTTCGAAGATGGTCGCAAGCGACAGGCCTGGCGAGCGCCGTATCGGAGTATCGAGAGGCGCCATCTTTATCTCCGCCTCGAAGTGTGGATGCCGACCGCGATGATGATGATGAGGCCCTGAACGACCCACTGGAAGTAGGACGAGACGTTCACGAAATTCAGCAGGCTGTTGAGCATGGTGACCAGCAGCACGCCGAGGAACGTGCCAAGCACGCCACCCCTGCCGCCGGCCAATATGGTGCCGCCGACCACGACCGGGGTCACCGATTGAAGTGTCAACGCGGCACCGATGCGCGGGTCGCCAACACCGGTCCGCGCGGTCAGGAAGATCGCCGCAATGCCGGCGCACAGGCCCGACAGCGCGTAGGCAAGCACCACGATGCGGTCGACGGGCAGGCCATTCAGCCTTGCCGCTTCCCGATCACCGCCGACGAAATAGATGCTGCGGCCCGAGCGGGTCCGCTGCAGCCAGAGCCCGGCCAGGGCGAAAATGGCGACCAGGATGATGGCGCTGACCGGAATGCCGGCGACCTTGGCATAGGCAACATCGGCGAAAGCGCGCGGCACCGAACCGCCGGGCTCCTTGCGATACATGAGCGTGGCGCCGAAGATGACAGAGGACATGCCTAGCGTCACGATGAGCGAATGGACGCGCAGCACCACTGTGAGCAGCCCGTTGAGCGCACCCACGGCGGTCGCGGCCACCAGGGCGAGCGGCAGCGCCAGCCAGACCAGGTCCGGCCGCCATTCGAGGAAGTTCGCCAGGAAGACCGTGAGCGCACTCACCAGCGAACCGATCGCCAGATCGATGCCGCCCATCAACACGACGAAGGTCTGGCCAAGGCTGACCATGCCCAGCACGATAAGCTGCTGGAACAGATTGCTGACATTGCGCCACGTGAGGAAGCGATCCGACAGGAGACCGCCGGCGACGGCCAGCACCACCAGCAGCACCACGACAATCAGGTACGACATCACCAGCCGGTTGCGGCGAATATCCATGGCGATGGCGCTCATGCGACCTCCTCCGCTGTCGCCTTTTGACGCTCGATCGATCTGACCGCGAGATCCATGATCGCCTCCTCGCTGAGAGCGTCGCCTTCGACTTCGCCCACGACGCGGCCCTGGGCCATCACGAAGACCCTGTCGGACAGACCAACGATCTCGGGCAGTTCGGAACTGATCATCAGGACGCCGACGCCTGAATTCGCCAGACGCCGGACGATGCGGTAGATCTCGACCTTGGCGCCGATATCGACGCCGCGTGTCGGCTCGTCGAGGATGAGCAGCCGATTGGCGATCCTGGACCAGCGACTGAACAGCACCTTCTGCTGGTTGCCGCCAGACAGATTGCCGACCTTCACATCAGGCGAAGGCGTTGCGACCGAGAAATCCTCGATCTGGCGCTGGGCCAGCGCGCGCTCCCGCGAGCGGTCGATCAGGCCGTATCTGGTGATGCCCTGGAGGTCCGGCGCCATGATGTTGGCGGAAATCGGAAGGCCGAGAAAGAGCCCCTCGTCCTTGCGGTTCTCGGTCAGGAAACCGAGGCCGGCGGCGATGGCATCTTTCGGCACTCTCCCTGGGAACAGCTTGCCGTCGAACTCGATCACCCCGCCTTCGACGGCGCGCGCGCCGAAAATGGCCTCAGCGACTTCCGTGCGCCCCGAGCCGACCATGCCGGCCACGCCGACGATCTCTCCGGCCTTCACACTCAGACTGACGTCGCGAACGCGCGGGCCGGCCCGCAGGTTGCGAACGCTCAGAATGTCGGGACCATCCGCCGGCGCCGCGCGCCGCGCCGGATAGATCTGGCTGAGGCGGCGGCCAACCATCTTGGTGATCATCTCTTCGCGGCTGATCTCGCCCACCGGGCTCGTGCCGACGACCTGACCGTCCTTGAGGATTGTCACGCGGTCGGCGATCTCGAAAATCTCCTCGAGCCGATGCGAGACATAGACGATGCCGACGCCCTCGTTGCGCAGCCTGCGCATGTTCTCGAACAGAAGGTCGACCTCATGGCCGGCAATGACGGCGGTCGGTTCGTCGAGGATGAGCAGCCTGACCTTGCCGACCAGCGCTTTGGCAATCTCGACCATCTGCTGGTCGGCAAGCGGCAGTTCGTCGATCCTGGCATGGGTGGGAATGGCAACCCCGAGCTGCGCGAGGATTTCCGCGGCGCGGGCGTGGCGGGCGCGATTGGAGATGAGCCCGAACCGGCCGCGAGGCTGTGCGTCGACCAGAATGTTCTCGGCCACCGACAGTTCGGGAAAGAGGGCAAGTTCCTGGTGAATGACGTGGATACCGGCGGCTCGCGCCGCCTTTGGCGACTGCCAGGAGGCCCGCTTGCCGAGATAGGTGATGGTGCCGGAATTGGGCTTCACGGCCCCACCCATGACGCGGATAAGGGTCGACTTGCCAGCGCCGTTCTCGCCGAGAAGGGCGTGGATTTCGCCCGGCTGAACGGCAAAATCGACCCTGTCCAGGGGTTTTACGCCGGGATATTCCTTCTCGATCTGGCTGAGTTCGATAATAGGATTGGACATTACCCGACGCTCAAAACAATCGAATCACACCCGGGTGCGCATCCGTGGGACGCGCACCCGGTTGAGCTGGGAGGCTCACTTCGGATAGTCGGGATTGAACGTGCTGGGGTTGTATCCGGCCGGCAGTCCGTTGCTTGGCGACAGGTCGCCCGGGTCGCTCATGCTGACATGGTCGAGCAGATGCCGGTCGCCCTTGACGGACACCGTATCGGCGCCAGGCGACGTCACCACCTGGAAGCTGACCTCGACCTTGTCGGGAACCGAAATGCCCTTGAGCACGTCGAGCGCCGTTTCGATGCCGGTGATGCCCATCGACGTTGGATAATCGATACCGACCATCTTGATGTTGTGCTGACTGGCCAGCTGATACATCCGCGCAACGTCACCACCGGTTATCGGCGGAAACTCGCCATCCTTGTAACCGGCATCAATGAACGCCTCGATCGCACCATAGCCCTGCAAGGCGCTGTCGGACAGCACGCCGTCAATGGCCTTGCCGTGCTTCTGGATCAGAGCCGCCATCACCGATTTGCCGGTTGCCGGATTCCAGTCGCAATACTGCTTCTCCAGCACCTTGATGCCGGGGAACTTGGAGAACACTTCCTCGTTCGCCTTGATACGGATTTCCGCGACGCTGGATCCGGCAATGCCCGGCAGCATGACGATGTTGCCCTTGCCGCCCAGCGTCTCGCACAGCCACTGCGCCTCGAGACGACCCAGCGCCCAATCGGATGCGGTGACGTAGGTGATGTAGTTGGCCGGCGTCTTCACCTTGCGGTCGACCATGACCACCGGAATGCCTTGTTCGGTTGCGCGGCCAACGACGGAGTCGAGCGCGTCCTCGGTAGAGGCGGCAATCAGGAGAATGTCGACGCCCTGGCTGATCAGATCCTGGATGTCGGCGATCTGCTTGGAGGGATCGTCATTGGCGTCGGTGACGAGAAGGTGGGCGATCTCGTCACGATGCTGGCCGGCCGACCAAAGGACGCCATGCTGGAAGGCGACGCGCCAGGCATTGGAAATCGACGCGTTGGAAAAGCCGATCGTATAGGGACCGTCCTTCTTCCACTTCGATGTGTCGACCATGCTGTTGGCATTGGGGTTCCACATCCAGGTGCGTGGCGCGCCATAGTAGCCGGGCTTGGTTTCGGCGGCGGCCGCGGTCGCCGCGGCGGCCGGTGTGGCCTGGGCAAGCTGGAGCCCCGGCACGGCGGCGATCGCGGCGGCCGCGGCCGGCATGCCCCTGATGAAGCTCTTGCGTGATATCTTGTGGTCTAGGATGCTCTTTATTGACATTGGTTCCTCCTCCTGAGCGCTCGACAGAGCGCCTGAAATTCTCCTCAGAAATTCTCCCACTCGGGACAGTATAAACAAAGAACAGATGTTCATATCCCGGGCAGATCGCGCGGATATTTTCCTGCTACCCTCCAATTCAGGAAAACTCGATAAAAGCGATCTGACGCAAATTAGCAGTCGATTACCCACGAACGTCAATCTGCCGTCTCGTAATATCTGTTATTACCCTTTCGCCATTGGGGGTGGCGAAGAATCCGACTTATCTAGCAATCGGTGCCGGGCGCTTGAGGTGCGTTCCGTCGGAGGAGAGGCCGTGAATATTCTTGTTGTCTTGCGCATGATCCCGGATTCCGCGGGCGAGCTGCAACTCGCCGAGGACGGGCG
>NZ_JBAZUD010000151.1:0-11463 GCF_041661565.1 Mesorhizobium sp. | reverse complement strand
TGGTCGGCACCTTGTGCAGGCCGGAGCCGAATTTCATGCCGGCGCCGCCGGAGGGCGGGACCACGTAGCCGTCGACAGAGCCGCCGACATCGAGGACGACGGGCGCCGCTTCCCAAGCCGCCTTGAGATCGGCCGGAGGTTCGACATAGGCAAGCGCCGTTCGATAGGTTTTCAGCTCGCCGTCCAGTTCCGGAAACAGTTTCAGCACCCAGGCGCCGGCGGCGACGACGATGCGGTCGGCCTGCATCGTCTCGCCGCTTTCCAGCACGATGTGGCCGGCATCCGGGTCGATCGATGCGACCTTGCTGTGTTCGTAGACATTGCCGCCATTCGCTCTCAACCATTCTGCCAGGCTGGCGGCTATCTTGCGGCAATGCAGGACGCCCCCTTCGGGCGAGAAATAGGCGTAGCGGAACGACCCGGATTCCAGGAAAGGCCAGCGTTCGACAGCGGCATCGGGCTCCAGCACGTCGAACGGGAAATTCCCCTGCTCCAGGCCCTCGCGATAATCCTCGGCCTCGTCGCCTGGCTCACGCGAGATGCAGACAAAACCCCTCGCATCGAGATGGTTCTCGCCGAGATCAGCCCACATCTCGTCCCAGGCTTCATAGGCCTCGGTGATCAGCCTTCCATAGCCAGTCCCGGCCCGGTAGGCGCGGCGGATGATGCGGTGATGATCACCCGAAGCAGCGAGCGGATTGGGGATCGGCCCCTGTTCGACGACCGAGACACTATGCCCCGCCTTGACCAGCGACCACGCGGTGGACAGACCGGCGATACCCGCGCCGACAACGATCACATTCATCCGATCAGACCTTCCGCGGCCGCATCGGCCGGCTCAACTCATGGGGTGCCGACAGTCGGCCAGTTGGCGCCAACATACGGACTGGAAGCGGACTGGCAAGCCGCGCTATGGGTCTGGCATGACCAAATCGATGCTGCCCTACCTCGCCTTTGATCCAGCCACCCGTCGCCTGCGGCTCGACCCGCACGAGCCAGCTTTCTTCCAAAATCCCTCCGAAGCCTATGGCTTTCTGCACCGGGCATCGAACGCCTTCTTCTGGGAGGATTTCGGCTTCTGGTGTCTTGGCGGCTTCGACGACGTCAACCGCCTGCTGCGCGACCGCCGCTTCGGCCGCCAGAACCCGGCCGGCATCCCGGACACTCGCGGCATTGGCGAGGGTCGAACGCATCTGGCAGCGTTCGACGCCATCGAAGCGAATTCCATGCTGGAGCTGGAACCGCCCGTGCATACGCGGCTGAGAACGCTGGTCAACCGGGCCTTCGTATCGCGCCAGGTCGAACGGCTTCGGCCGCGCGTCGAGAAGCTTGCCAACGACCTGATCGACCGTTTCGAACCGGGCGGTGCGGTGGACCTGTTGCCTGCCTTCGCGGCGCCGTTGCCGATCACCATCATCGCCGAAATGCTCGGCGTGCCGGTCGAGATGGGGCCTCAGTTGCTCGACTGGTCGCACCGCATGGTTGCCATGTATATGCACGGCCGGACCCGCGAGACCGAGGATATGGCCAACCGGGCAACAGGGGAGTTTTCCGATTTCCTGCGCTTCCATATCGGCGAGCGGCGCAAGGCCCCAGCCGACGACCTGCTGTCGCTGCTGGTTTCGGCGCAGGAGGACGGGCAGAAACTGTCGGAGGACGAGATGGTGTCCTCGGCCATCCTGCTGCTCAACGCCGGTCATGAAGCAACGGTGCATCAGACCGGCAACGCCGTGCGCTCGATCCTGGCGCAAGGCGGCGATCCGCGCCGCTTCTTCGCCTCGCCCGAGGCGACCGCGGCAACGGTCGAGGAATGCCTGCGCTTCGACGCGCCGCTGCACATGTTCACCCGCTACGTCTATCAGTCCATCGAAGTCGCTCCCGGCATCGTCGTGCAGCCGGGCGAGACGGTCGGCCTGCTGCTGGGGATGGCCAATCATGACCCGCTGGCCTTTGCCGAACCCCTCGCCTTCAGACCCGAGCGCGTAGACCAGAAGAACGTATCCTTCGGCGCCGGCATCCATTTCTGCATCGGTGCGCCGCTCGCCCGGCTCGAGTTGCAGGTGTCGCTGAAAACCTTGTTCGAACGGCACCCGACGCTCCATCTTGCCGAACAGCCGCGCTTCCGCGACACTTACCACTTCCATGGGCTGGAAACGCTCGCCGTCGGCTTCTGACGATCGCGGGCCTTGGGGCTGCGATATGAGACTATATTCGATACGGGGTGCATTGTTCGCCCTGGCAATGGCTTGCTCGTTACCTGGCACGGCGGCGGCCCAGCAACAGCCGGAAAACATCCCGTGGGAAAACAGCATGGCCATCGCGCGTAAGATGGCGGCGACCCTGCTTGAGCGGCAGACAGGGTCGAAGGGCCTGCCGCTGGCATCCTTCGCCGTCGAGGTCGACCTCAATCACGACGGATTTCCCGAGATCTTCGCCTATCGCCTAGCGCCGAATTGCGATGGCATCCAGTGCGGCAACTTCCTGTTCGTCCTCGAAGGCGACAGTTATCACGAGGTTCTGGGCGACATCCCCGGCGCCAGGCTGGTGCCGCAGGACAAGATCGGCCTCGGCGCCTTCAAGCGAAACGGCTTTCTCGATATCCAGACCGACCAGATAACCATCGGCTGGGACGGAACGCGCTATGTCGACGCCTCAACCTTTCCCGCTTCGTCGCTGGATGGCGCCACGTTCATGGCAGCCTGCCAGGCCAGCAAATCCAGCGCGGGCGACGCGGATGGGGCGAGCGCTGACTGCCAATGCCAGTTCAACCGGATGCATGTGGTCGGTATCACGCAGGCCGAGCTGGACATCTATAGTGCGTCGCTGGGCGAGAATTTCGAATATCCGACGGGCGAAAGGGACGCTGCATGGCAGGCCGTGCAGAAGAACGCCGCGGATGCCGCCACCGGATGCGCAGTGGCCAGCGGCAAGACCCAATGGCCGGCGGCCTATTTCAATCATGGCGACCAGCCGCAGCAGAAGCTGAATTTCGAGGCCTTTCTCGATGCCTGCCCGGCGCAGGATTTCATCCTGACCAACCACAGGATCGGCACGCCGGACCGGGCGCTCGGCCTTTGCGGCTGCCTTGCCCGCGAAGTGCCGACGCAGGGTATTGGCCAGGAGGGGCTCAACCTGCTGGCGCAATATTATCGCAACGAGATTTCCGATGCCGATCTCGAGGCCCACGATGCCGACGCCCTGACCTTCCATGACAAGGCCTCGGAGGCTTGCCTTAGCCAGTTCCCGGCGAAGTGAACGGTCAGAGCTTGATCACATATTCCTTGCTTGTCGTTTCAAGCACCTCCCAAGTGCCCTGGAAGCCGGGGCGCAGCACGAAGCTGTCGCCGGCGCGCACGGTGCGCGCTTCGCCGCCGTCTTCCGCGATCACCGAAACGCCCGACAGGATGTGGCAGAATTCCCATTCGTCATAGACGATGCGCCACTTGCCCGGCGTCGCTTCCCATATGCCGGCATAGAGACCGCCGTCGCGTTCCTCGACGTTCCAGGTGCGGAATTTCGGATCGCCCGAGACCAGGCGATCCGGCGCCGGGGCGCCGGATTCGGGTTCGACGCTCTTGGTGTCGATAGACAGGAAAGCGGCCATGGATCAGACCTTGGCAAGCGCCTGTTCGAGGTCGGCGACGATGTCGTTGACGTCCTCGATGCCGATGGAAAGCCGCACGGTGTCCGGTCCGGCGCCGGCCTTGACCTTCTGCTCGTCGGAAAGCTGGCGATGCGTGGTCGAGGCCGGGTGAATGACTAGCGACTTGGTATCGCCGACATTGGCGAGATGCGAGAACAGCTCCAATGCCTCGACGAACTTGACGCCGGCCTCGTAGCCGCCCTTGAGGCCAAAGGTGAACACGGCGCCCGCGCCAAGCGGCGAATACTTCTTCTGCAGAGCGTTGTTCTTGTCACTCGGCAGGCCGGGGTAATTCACCGACGCGACTTTGGGATGGTTGGACAGCCACGCAGCGACGGTCACCGCGTTGTCGCAGTGGCGCTGCATGCGCAGCGGCAGGGTTTCAAGCCCGGTGAGGATGAGGAAGGCGTTGAACGGCGAGATCGCCGGGCCGAGATCGCGCAGCCCGAGCACGCGCGCGGCGATGGCGAAAGCGAAATTGCCGAAGGTCTCGTGCAGGACGAGGCCGCCATATTCGGGGCGCGGTTCCGAAAGCATCGGGTACTTGCCCGACTTCGACCAGTCGAACGTGCCGCCATCGACGATAGCGCCGCCGATCGAATTGCCATGGCCGCCGATGAACTTCGTCAGCGAATGCACGACGATGTCGGCGCCGTGCTCGATCGGCCGGATCAGGTACGGAGATGCCAGCGTGTTGTCGACGATCAGCGGCAGGCCATGCTTGCGCGCGATATCGCCGATCTTCTCGATGTCGACGAAAGTGCCGCCGGGATTGGCGAGGCTCTCGATGAAGATCGCCTTGGTCTTGTCGTCGATCTGGCTCTCGAAGGTCGAGATGTCGTTGGTGTCGGCCCAGCGCACCTCCCAGCCATAATTCTTGAAGGCATGGCCGAACTGGTTGATGGACCCGCCATAGAGCTTGTTGGCGGCAACGAAATTGTCGCCCGGGCGCATCAGATTGTGGAACACCAGCATCTGCGCGGCATGACCGGAAGCGACCGCCAGGGCAGCCGTGCCGCCTTCGAGCGCGGCAACGCGCTCTTCAAGCACCGCCTGCGTCGGGTTCATGATGCGGGTGTAGATGTTGCCGAAGGCCTTCAGCCCGAACAGGGAGGCGGCGTGGTCGGCGTCGTCGAAAACGAAGGAGGTCGTCTGGTAGATCGGCGTGGCCCGTGCGCCCGTGGCCGGGTCGGGCTTGGCGCCGGCATGGACTGCGAGCGTATTGAAACCGGGTGTACGGGTCACGGAAACCTCCCTCGATAAGTTCTGAAAATTCGCCGGGCATTCTTGGCGAAGCCCGGTCCGGAATGCAAAGAAGAAAATACCTTTCGGCGGGCGATGCGCGGTGAACGCTGGAGAAAACCCGCTTCTTCCCGGAATAATATTCCTTCGGCCTATTTCTGGCGCACACCGAAGCTCTGGAACCCCGAGCGCATCAGTGGCTTCTTCGACGACAGGACGCCGGAGTTGACGCCGGTCCAGCCGATCTCGCCCGACAGTTTGCCGTACTCGATCTTGGGGCAGCGATTCATCACAACCTTGATGCCGGCGGCTTCGGCGCGCGCGGCGGCTTCGTCGTCGCGCACGCCAAGCTGCATCCAGATGACATTCGGCAGGGGATCGAGCGCCAATACCTCGTCGACGATGCCTGGCACCGCCGCCGCCGCGCGAAAGACATCGACCATGTCGATCGGCTCCGGAATGTCGGCGAGCCGTGCATAGGTCATCCGGCCGAGGATCTGCTTGCCGGCCTGGCCAGGGTTGATCGGGAACACCGAGAACCCCTTGGCCAGCAGGTATTTCAGCACGAAAAAGCTCGGCCGCACGTCGTTGGCGGACGCGCCGACCATGGCGATGGTCTTCACCGAATTGAGGACGCCGGCGATGTAGGCATTGTCATAGCTATCGTGGTTCATGCGGCGCCCTGGGTAGGTTGCGTTCAGCAGAAGGTCAATCGGGCAGTGAAATCGTGCCGTCTTCCGCGATTGGAAAGGCTGGATTGTGCGCCACTTCCCAGACATGGCCGTCGGCATCGGCGAAGTAGCCGTACCAGCCTCCCCAGAAGGCACGGCCTGCCGGCTTGACGATGCGGCCGCCGGCTTTTTCCGCCATGGCGAGCACCTCATCGACTTCGGCGTCGGAGCGGGTGTTGTAGGCAAGATAGACGGCGGAAGGCGCCTTGGCGAAGGTGATACCCGAATCCTCCTCAGCGCTGGGGCGCGGAAACAGGCCGAGAATGGCGCCGCCCATCTGGAAGAAGGCTACGCCATCGGTGATCCCTGCATGGCGGGTCAGGCCCATCGCCTCGTAGAAGCGTACCGCACGGTCGAGATCGTCTGTGGCGATGGTAATGATGGAGATGCGCGGTTCCACGGCTACTCGTCCGTCCATTCCGGCTTGCGCTTGCCGATGAAGGCGCCGATGCCCTCCTGTGCGTCGCGCGCCAGCATGTTCTCGACCATGACGCGGCCGGTATGGGCATAGGCGTCGGCCAGCCCCATCTCGGCCTGCGCGTAAAAGGCCTCCTTGCCGGTCTTCACCACCGAGGATGACTTGGAAGCGATCGTCTGGGCATATTTGGTGACGATCTGGTTCAGGTACTCGCGCGGCACGACGCGGTTGACCAGGCCGAAGTCCCTGGCTGTCACCGCATCGATGGTCTCGCCGGTCAAGAGCATCTCCATCGCCTGCTTGCGTGAGACATTGCGTGACAGCGCGACCATCGGCGTCGAACAGAACAGGCCGATGTTGACGCCCGGCGTGCAGAATGTCGCCTCGTGCGAGGCGATCGCCAGATCGCAGCTGGCGACCAGTTGCAAGCCGGCGGCGGTCGCCAGCCCATCGACCTCGGCGATGACAGGCAGGGGATGACGCACGATCGCCTGCATCAGCGCGGCACAAGCGGCGAACGTCTGTTCGAAGAACGCCCTGCCGCGATCGGGGTCGGCGCGACGCGCGGTCAGTTCCTTGAGATCGTGGCCGGCGCAGAACACTTTTCCCGCTGCCGACAGCACAATGACACGAACGGCCTTGTCGTCCTTGGCGCGGTCGAGTTCGGCAGTCAGCGCCGCCATCACCCCAAGCGACAGGGCGTTGGCAGGAGGATTGGCGAGCGTCAGGCGCAGCACGCCCTTGTCCAGCCGGACAGTGACGGGGCCTTCGGCGACAGCCTGCTTGATGGCAACGATTTCGGCCACGGCCGCTTCCTCCGCGATTCCCGATCTTGGTTGGACGACTGCAATCTAGTATGCCATCACGTTTCATCCAACACCCGCAATCAGAATGCTGGCACAATCGACGGCCGCGCTGCCTTTGTCCTGATCGGCCTGGATGCACGTGAAGGGAGTTCGTCATGCCAGCCCAGGGCAATCTCAAGCCGGTGCTGAATGCCGCGCAGGTCAACGCGCTGATGAACACTGTCTATCCGCAACTCAACGAGCAATTCCAATATTACGAGGCGATCGACGTCTTCCCCGGCGGTTGTGTGGTCAGGCTCAATGCCGGTGAACGGCACCTGCGGCCAGGCGGCACCGTGTCCGGTCCTTCGCTGTTCACGCTGGCCGACATCGGCGGCTATGTCTGCGTGTTGTCTCATGCCGGGCCGGATGCGCTCTCGGTCACCATCAACCTCAACATCAATTTCGTCCGCAAGGCCGAGGCCGGACCAATCGACGGCCATTGCCGCATTGTGAAACTGGGAAGGAGCCTGATGGTGTTCGACATCGACATCGTTGCCGGGCCGGAAGGGCACACGGTGGCGCACGCCACGGGCACCTATTCGATCCCACCGAAGCGCACCTGACGGTTGAATTTTCATTTGATGTGTATATATATGCGCATAGGTGATTTTTGCTGGAACGAGACAGCCGCAGAATTGTGAAGCGCCTCAAGGATGATGGATTCGAACTCGTTTCCATACGCGGCTCGCACCACAAGTTCCGAAAGGGCGAGATCGTATTGATTGTTCCGCATCCCGAGAAGGACCTGCCGACGGGTACAGCACGCGCCATCGCCAAGCAGGCTGGTTGGATCAGGTAGGAAGTCCGCGATGAAGAACTATTTCGCACTGGTCAATAAAGATCCCGACAGTGCATTCGGCATAAGCTTTCCCGACATCCCCGGCTGTTTTTCTGCCGCGGACTCAGCGGACGACATCGTACCCAATGCTGTCGAAGCCTTGCAGTTGTGGGCGGAGGATATGTCTGTTCCAGAGCCGTCAAGCCACGAAGCTATTGTCGCCCTTCCCGATATACGCAATGCGCTTGCCGAAGGTGGCTATCTGGTTTCGGTCCCGCTCATCGACAACGACAGCGCAGTCGTCAGGGCGAACGTGACTTTCGAGCGCGGCGTTTTGCGGGCGATCGACGCCGCGGCACGCGAGCGTGGCATAACGCGATCGGCGTTCCTTTCGAGCGCGGCTCGCAGGGAAATCGAAGCACGGCATTGAGTGGTCCCTTAGTCTACCGGAAATCGATGTGGTAAAATAATACCTTTACGACAAGCCATTGATTTTGCTAAGTTGTTCTTGCCGACTACACGCGCGATCACCTTGACGCAACATCTGCCCTCCCCTATAAGCCCTCATGAAGCAGCGGCCCGCAAAGGCCGCCGTTTTATTATTGGCGGCAGGCAAGCGCCTCACCGCCAATCCAAGCAACAAGAAACGCCTTCCCTGTGAAGGTCCGAACCGAAAGCAGAACACATGACAACCTTTTCGCAGAAGCCTGCGGATGTGGTGAAGAAGTGGATCCTGATCGACGCCGAAGGTCTCGTCGTTGGTCGTCTGGCCACTGTCATCGCCAATCATCTTCGCGGCAAGCACAAGCCGACCTTCACCCCTCATGTCGACGACGGCGACAACGTCATCGTCATCAATGCCGACAAGGTGGTGTTCACCGGCAAGAAATTCACCGACAAGGTCTATTACTGGCACACCGGCCACCCCGGCGGCATCAAGGAGCGCACCGCGCGCCAACTGCTCGAGGGCCGTTTCCCCGAGCGTGTCGTCGAGAAGGCCGTTGAGCGCATGGTGCCGCGCGGTCCGCTCGGCCGTCGCCAGATGAAGAACCTGCGCGTCTATGCAGGCGCCGAGCATCCGCATGTCGCCCAGCAGCCCGAGACTCTCGACGTGGCCAAGCTGAATTCCAAGAACAAGAAGGTCGCATAAGATGGCTGAGCTTTCCTCGCTCGCAGAACTGGGCGCCGCCACCGGCAATTCCAACGCGCAGCCGGCCGCACCCGTCCACGTCCAGAAGCTCGACAAGTCGGGCCGCGCCTATGCCACCGGCAAGCGCAAGAACGCCATCGCGCGTGTCTGGGTGAAGCCCGGCTCGGGCAAGATCGTCGTCAACGACAAGGTTTTCGCGGAGTATTTCGCGCGCCCGGTCCTGCAGATGATCCTCAACCAGCCGATCATCGCGGCCAACCGCGCCGGCCAGTACGACATCGTCGCGACCGTCGTCGGCGGCGGCCTCTCCGGCCAGGCCGGCGCCGTGCGTCACGGCATCTCCAAGGCGCTGACCTACTATGAGCCGACGCTGCGCGCCGTGCTCAAGAAGGGCGGCTTCCTGACCCGCGACAGCCGCGTCGTCGAGCGCAAGAAGTACGGCAAGGCGAAAGCCCGCCGCAGCTTCCAGTTCTCGAAGCGCTAAGACTTTCGCATTTGAGTACAGTCGAAAGGCCGCCTCCGGGCGGCCTTTTTCTGTTTGCGGCTGCCTGACAAGTGTCAGGACCTGCCCGATTTGATGAAATCGATGAACGCCCGCAGCGGGGCGGGCACGAGGCGCCGGCCGGGATAGTAGAGGAACGGCCCGGAGAAGCTCTGCCACCACGGCTCGAGCACGGGCTCGAGGGCTCCGCTCTCGAAGTGTGGACGAAGCCAGGCCTCGAACAGGCCAACGATGCCGGTGCCAGCGATGGCGGCATCGACGGCTAGGTCGACCGCCCCGCCGATTCGCACGATCAGCGGCCCCGGCGGATCGACACGGACGACCTCGCCGTCCCGTTCGAACTCCCACGCCGGCATCGAGCCGCTGGCAAACCGGCCGCGCAAGCAGGAGTGGCCAAGCAGGTCGCTCGGGTGTTCGGGCCGCCCATGGCGATCGAGATAGGCGGGGCTGGCGGCGGTGGCGAAACGCTGGACGCGCGGCCCGATCGGCACCGCGATCATGTCCTGTTCCAGCCGCTCGTCATAGCGGATGCCGGCATCGCATCCGGCTGCCAGCACATCGACAAAATCCTCATCTGCGATGACCTCGAGCCGGATACCCGGATAGGCGGCGAGAAAGCGTGGAACTATATCGGGCAATATCAGCCGCGCGGCGCTGACCGGCACGTTGAGGCGCAGCGAGCCCGCCGGCCGGTCGCGAAAGCCGTTCACCACGTCGAGGGCCGCTTCCACCTCCGACAGCGCTGGACCGAGCCGCCCGAGCAGGCTGAGACCAGCCTCGGTTGGGACAACGCTGCGCGTCGTGCGGTTGAACAGCCTGATACCGAGTTGCGCCTCGAGGCGACGCACCGCCTCGCTCAAGCCTGAGGCGCTGCCTCCGCTCGCACGCGCTCCATCGCGAAAGCCACCGGCGCGCGCCACCGCCACGAAGGCGTTCAGATCACCGAGATCAATCATTGTTCGCAATTCCGCACAGCCTGTGTGGATTGTACCAGATTATCATGCGCCGGGCAGCGCCTATCTTTGTCTCCTCAAAGGAGATCGATCATGTCCAACATCCAGCAATCAGGCACATCCACTCTTGGCAGCCACACTGTGAAACGTCTTGGCTACGGCGCGATGCAGCTCGCCGGACCCGGTGTGTTCGGGCCACCCAAGGACCATGACGCGGCCCTGGCCGTGCTGCGCGAGGCGATTGCGCAAGGCGTCGACCATATCGACACCAGCGACTTTTATGGGCCGCATGTCACCAATCGACTCATTCGCGAGGCGTTGGCCCCCTACCCCCGGGATCTCGTCATCGTCACCAAGATCGGCGCACAGCGGGGTGCGGATGGATCGTGGCTACCAGCTTTCTCAGCCGAAGCGCTGAGCAAGGCGGTGCACGACAATCTGCGCAACCTCGGGCTCGAGGTGCTTGACGTGGTCAACCTGCGGATCATGTTCGACGTCCACGGCCCCGCCGAGGGATCGATCGAGGCACCACTCACCGCTCTGGCCGACCTGCAGCGGCAGGGCCTCGTACGCCATATCGGCCTGAGCAATGTAACACCGGCGCAGGTCGCGGAAGGACGCGCGATCACCGAGATCGTCTGTGTGCAGAACCAGTACAATCTGGCGCATCGCGATGACGACGCCCTGATCGACGACCTCGCCCGCGACGGCATCGCCTATGTGCCGTTCTTCCCGCTCGGCGGATTCAACCCGCTGCAATCGTCCGCTCTCTCGGCGGTGGCGGCCCGCCTCGGCGCCTCGCCCATGCAAGTAGCCCTTGCCTGGCTGCTCCAGCGCTCACCCAATATCCTGCTGATCCCGGGTACGTCCTCGGTCGGGCATCTGCGGGAAAATCTCGCGGCGGCCGAACTGCGGCTGTCGGCGGACCTGCTCGATGAACTGGACGGCGTGGCGAAGGCGGCGTGACGGCGTCGAGCGGCCGCGCGCCGAAGCACGCGTTCGCATTGTTCGGTTTCGGCCGTCGCGCCAGCGACGGCCTCCTAGTTGATGCTCGCCGTCTTGGCGGGTTCCGCCGGCCGCGCCTCATCAGCATAAGGCACGCGGTAGCCGTTCGCCGCCAGCCAGTCGATTGCCGCTTTCGGCTCGTCGGTCTGGATGATGGTGGCGCCGCGTTCGGCCCAAAAACCCCAGGCTTCGG
>NZ_JBAZUD010000150.1:0-11466 GCF_041661565.1 Mesorhizobium sp. | reverse complement strand
CATCGAGGTCGCCCAGCGCATAGAGGTTGTAGCCGATGACATTGGCGGTCGCGCCCTCCATGAACCACGCATCGGGCGCGATGACGCGCAAGGCGGCGAGCGCGGTGTCGCGGGCCTCCTCGAACTGCTCCAGCGTGCTGTGCACGGCGGAACTGAGCACAGCGAGCTCGGCCTCGATCGTGGTGCCGGCCAAGGTGCCGGGATCGCTGCCGTCCACTGGTCCGGTTTCGATCAGCGTGCGCGCGCTGCTCAGCGTCTGCCTGGCTATCTCGGGTTGGCTGCTGTGAACGGCCAGCCAGAGCACGACAAGCTGCAGCCGGATGCGCTGGTCGATCAACTTCCTCGGAAGCAGTGCGAGCAACTGCCGCACATAGAGAAGCTGGCACTGGGCGATGAGGTCGAGCGCATTGTTTTCGACGAACACCGCCGCGCGGGCCTGGTCGCCGGCGGCCAGCGCGTGTCCGATGGCCTCGGTCAGCATCTTGCGTTCGCCGAACCATTCGGCGGCGGCCAGATGCAGCGGCGCGATCATCTCCGGTTCACGCCGTTCCATTTCGCGGCTGAGGAAGTCGCGGAACAGGTGATGATAGCGGAACCAGCGCCGCTCCTCGTCGAGGGGCACCAGGAAGAGATTGCGCGTCTCGATTTCGGTGATCGCCGCTTCGGCGTCCGCGGCGCGCATCACCGCCCGGCAGGCCTCGGCGCTGAACCGTTCGAAGACCGAGCTGTAAAGCAGGAATCTCGAAATGGCGGGCGGCAGTTCCAGGAAGACTTCGCCCATCAGGAAGTCGGCGACATTGCGGTTGGCGCCGCTGAAATTGCCGATCACGGTTTCGGGCGCATTCGCGGCGCTGAGCGACAGCGACGCCAGTTGCAGCCCGGCGGCCCAGCCTTCGGTGCGCGCGCACAGGGTCTCCACCGTACCGCTGCTGACGCTGAGGCCGAGCTTCTCGTTGAAGAACGCCTCGGCTTCCGAAGAACCGAAGCGCAGATCGTCCGGGCCGATCTCGAAGACGTCGCCAATCACCCTGAGCTTGCCGAGTGGCAGGTCGGGCAGGCTGCGTGAACCGATGACGAACGCGACATTGCAGGGCGCCTGTCGCGTCAGGCGCTCCATGAACCGCTTTATCGCGGGCGTTTCGATGGCGTGATAGTCGTCGAAGAACAGAGTGATGCCGTCGCCGCGTCCCGCAAGTCCAGCCAGCAGTGCGGCCAGCACCACGTCGAGCTGCGGGATCGGGCTCGACTGGAAAGCCAGGTCGAGTTCCGCCGGCGTCTGCATTAGATGGCGCAGGGCCCCAACCATATGGGAAAGGAAGGCACCCTCGTCATTGTCCGATGCCTCGCAGGATAGCCACGCGGTAAGCCGGGCGTGGCGTGCGACTTCCGTCGCCCATTGCGCCATCGTCGTCGATTTGCCGAAACCGGCGGGCGCGGCGAACAGCACGATCCGCGTATCGATATGCCGCGTCAATGCCGACAGGATGGTCTCGCGGCGGACCCAACGCCGATGGTGCGGCGATGCATGCGTGGCGGGTGGCGGGGCTGTTTTCATCTATCTCCGCGCAGCCTGCGGCGTTGCCCGAGAGTACGAGGTTGCGTTGACGCTGCTCGGCGCGTCAATTCCGCTCCATTCCGGTTCGATGAGCGGAATCTGCGGCGCGACGGTGCGCGGCAGGGTTCCCTTCAAACGGGGATCGTCAACGATCTCGAACCCGGTGG
This sequence comes from Mesorhizobium sp., assembly GCF_041661565.1. GTDB lineage: Bacteria > Pseudomonadota > Alphaproteobacteria > Rhizobiales > Rhizobiaceae > Mesorhizobium. The sequence continues at coordinate 9,744 of NZ_JBAZUD010000150.1, read as the reverse complement.
CGAAAGGCACGAACCCGCAGGCGCTGTAGAAACCGATGACGCTGTGATGATCGAAGCTGCTCGTATGAAGCCAGACGCGGTTCGGATCGAGACGCCACGCCAGGTCGAGCGCGCCGGCCATGAGCCGCTTGCCGAAACCACGGCCGGTCAGGGACGGGAACAGGCCGAAATAGGTGATCTCGATGTCGTTGTTGTCGGCCACGAAGAATTCGACCATGCCAAGATGCGCGCCGCTTTCATCATGACCGTAGTAAAGATGCTGCCGCGGATCGGCGAAATGTTCGGTGATATCGGCGTCGGACATTTCGGATACGCGGTCCCATAGCCAGGGCGCGCCGATTTCGAGGAAGATCGCCCGGTACGAAGCGCAATCGGGGCTGGTGATCCGGGTCATGGCCAAGGGCCGCGCGAGGCCGGGTTGCGGCGCGCGGGCCTCCATCCATGTCACCGCGTTGGCAAGCTTGCCCGCCGCCAGGCGTCGGTAGCCGGGTGCGAGATCGGTGATTTCGGCCGGTATCGAGTCGTCGACGATCAACGCTTTCCTCTTCAACTGTGGCCGGACAGCAGTACCGGCTTGCGGCGGCCGTTGCCAACTCCCAACTCCGTGGCGGCATTGAATCGGCGGCTGTGGACCGACGTCTGGGCGTGCGCGCCACTTTGCATTTCACATAAATGGCATATGAGATATGATACACCATCCATGGGAAAGTGAATATCATGCCTGAACGGATCTCGGACGAGGCCATACTGAGCGCGGTGGATGATGGCTTCGCGCGACAGGTCGCTTTCCTGGCCGATCTCGTACGCTTCCCTTCGCAGCGCGGCGAGGAACATGCGGCGCAATCGTTCATGGCGGCAGCCTACGAGGCACACGGCTATACCGTCGACATGTGGCGGGTCGATGTCGATTCTATCCGCGACCTGCCGGGGTTTTCGCCTGTGGCGGTTTCCTATGATGATGCTTTCAACGTTGTTGCCACCCACACGCCGCGAAATGCGACCGGCCGCTCGCTGATCCTCAACGGCCATATCGACGTGGTGCCGACGGGACCGGTCGACCGCTGGGTTCGCGATCCCTACGACCCGGCGATCGAGGATGGCTGGATGCACGGGCGCGGCGCGGGCGACATGAAGGCCGGCCTGTCCGCCTGCCTCTATGCGCTGGCCGCGTTGCGCGTCCTAGGCTACCAACCGGCCGCGAACGTCTTCCTGCAGTCGGTGGTCGAGGAGGAGTGCACCGGCAATGGCGCGCTCGCCTGCCTGCAGCGCGGCTACCGTGCCGACGCCGCCTTCATTCCCGAGCCGCTGGAGCCGAAGCTGATGCGGGCGCAGGTCGGGCCGATCTGGTTCAGGGTCGAGGTCGACGGCGATCCGCGCCATGCCTCGGGCGCCTTCTCCGCCGGATCCAACGCCATCGAAAAGGCCTTCCTCATCATCGAGGCGCTGAAGCGGCTGGAGATCGTCTGGAACGCGCGCAAGGTCGATGATCCGCATTTCTGCGACCATCCGCACCCGATCCGTTTCAATCTCGGCAAGATCGAAGGCGGCGAGTGGACGTCGAGCGTGCCGGCGCGCTGTGTCTTCGAGATGCGGGTTGCGACCTATCCCGGCCAGAGCCTCGACAGCGCCCGGGCCGAGTTGGAGGCCTGCATCGCCGACGCGGCGCGCGCCGACCCGTTCCTGGCCAATCGCCCGCCGACAATGACCTATAACGGCTTCATGGCCGAGGGCTATGTGCTGGAGGACGCCGACGAAATGGAGGACGTGCTGCGGCGCAGCCATGTCTCCGTCTGGGGCGAACCGCTGCAGGAGCATGTCACCTCCGCGACCACCGATGCGCGTTTCTTCGGCCTCTATGCCGACACGCCGGCGATCGTCTACGGTCCGATCTGCCGCATGCCGCATGGCTATGACGAGGCCGTCGACCTGGACTCGGTGCGCAAGGTCACCCAGACCATCGCGCTGTTCATCGCCGACTGGTGCGGCCTCGAACCCATCGAACCCGGGGCCAGCGCATGAGCGCGGCCGCGCTCGACATTTTCGGCGAGACACTCGCCGAGGACGCGCCGGATGCGTCCGAAGTCGACGCGCTCGCCATTCTGGGCAGGCACTACGGGCTCACCGGCACCGCGCGCCCATTGCCTGGCGAACGCGACCACAACTTCCACATCAAAACCGAAAAAGATGGCGAGTTCGTCCTGAAAATCTCGCATCCGGCGGAAGAGGCGGGCTTCACCGATTTCCAGAACAAGGCGCTCGATCACATCGCGCTGGTCGACCCCACCTTGCCGGTGCCCTCGGTGCGCAAGAGCCTGGGGGGCGAAGCGCAATTCGCGATCAGCGTAGCCGGGTCAGCGCCGCGCATCATCCGGCTGGTCACCTATCTTCCGGGCGTGTTGCTGTCGCGCTCGCCGACGTCAGTCGCACAGGATCGCAATGTCGGCATCTTTCTCGCCCGCCTCGGCAAGGCGTTGCGCGGCTTCTTCCATCCCGCTGCCGGCAGCGACCTGCTCTGGGACATCCGCAAGGTCGCCAAGACGCGGCCGATGACGGCCGACATCGCCGATGCCGGCCATCGGGCCTTGGTCGAACGCGCGATCGACTCCTTCGAAGAGCACGCGGCACCAATTATCCCGCAACTGCGCGCCCAGATCGTCCACAACGACATGAATTCCTACAATGTGGTGATGGACGCTTCGCGGCCGGAGCTGGTCACCGGCATTCTCGATTTCGGGGACATGATCCATTCGCCGCTGATCTGCGACCTCGCCATCGGCGCCGTCTACCGCTGGCCGGCGGAAGGCCACCCGCTGGCGCCGGCCGCGCGCTTCGTCGCCGGCTACCAGTCGGTGCAGCCACTCGAGGCGGAAGAGATCGGCATTCTTTTCGACCTGATCCGCGCCAGGCTTGCCCTCATAGCCAACATCGCCAGTTGGCAGGCCGAGCGCTTCCCGGCCAAGCGCGCCTATGTCCTGCGCCTCATCACCGAGGTCTGGACCTCGCTCGAACGGCTGGATGCACTCTCGCCCGCGGATGCCCGCCGCTATTTCCTCGACCATTCCAATCCGGAGTAGATGCTCGTGTCCCAGCCCTCGCCATATCCTGCAAATGCCGATGCCACGGCGTCGGAAAGCGCGTTGCTCGAACGCCGCGCCAGGTTGCTCGGACCGACCTATCGCGCCTTCTACCGGAACCCGATCCATCTGGTGCGCGGCAGCGGGGTCTGGCTCTACGATGCACAGGGTCGCAAATTCCTCGACGCCTACAACAACGTCGCCTCGGTCGGGCACTGCCATCCGCGCGTCGTCGAGGCGCTGGCCGGGCAGGCCGCCACGCTCAACACGCACACGCGCTATCTCAGCGAGATCATCCTCGACTACGCGGAACGACTGCTCGGCACCGTCCCATCCCATCTCGGCCACGCCATGTTCACCTGCACCGGCAGCGAGGCCAACGACCTTGCCATCCGCATCGCCCAGTACTCCAGTGGCGGGACAGGTGTGATCATCACCGATTTCGCCTATCACGGCGCGACGATCGCCACCGCGCAGCTGTCGCCGGCCGCGGTTGGCGCCAAAGGTGTGCCCGCGCATCACCGCACTGTCGCGGCGCCTGACACGTTCCGCGACCATGGCCGCGCCGCGCGCGATTTCGCCAGCAACGTGGCCGCCGCCATTGCCGACATGCGCGCACAAAATATCCAGCCCGCCGCACTGATTCTCGACTCGGCCTTTTCCAGCGACGGCATCTTCTTTCCCCATGCGGCTGTCATGCGCGAGGCGGCGGATCACGTTAGAAACGCCGGCGGCATCGTCATCGCCGATGAGGTCCAGTCCGGTTTCGGGCGGCTTGGCCAGGGCATGTGGGGCTTCGCCAATTATGGCATTGAGCCGGATATCGTCACCATGGGCAAGCCGATCGGCGATGGCCATCCGATGGGCGCCGTGCTGGTGCGGCCGACGCTTGTCGCTTCGTTCGGCTCGAACACGGGCTATTTCAACACTTTCGGCGGCAATCCGGTCGCGGCGGCCGTCGGCATGGCGGTGCTCGATGTCATCGAAGGCGAGGGGCTGATCGAGAATGCGCGCAGTGTCGGCGCCTATACGGGCGAACTCCTGGACACGCTGCGCGGCCGGCACGGCATGGTCGCCGATGTCAGGCACAATGGCCTCTATTTCGGCGTCGAACTGACGGCCGAAGGCGATGACGCCCTGGCCGCCACCAAGACGTCGGCGATCGTCGAAGCCATGCGCGAGGACGGCGTGCTGATCTCGTCGTGCGGTCCGCGCGGCAATGTGCTCAAGATCCGCCCGCCTCTGCCGTTCGCCCGCGACAATGCCGAGCAACTGGCCGAGACGCTCGACCGCGCATTGTCGCATTGGTGACGGGCCGCGTGCATGCTGAAGCTCGAGCACCAGACCCTGAATGACCGCGCCTATGGCGCGCTCAAGCAGGAGTTGATTTCGGGCGGCTTCAGCCCTGGCCAGGCACTGGTGATCCGCAAGCTCGCCGAAACCTTCGGCATTTCGACGACGCCGATCCGCGAGGCGCTGCAGAGGCTTGTCGCCGAGCGGCTGCTCGAAATGCAGAACAACCGCTCGGTCATCGTGCCCCTGCTGACCTCGCCTGCCTTCGAGGAACTGACACGCATCCGCATCGCCGTCGAAGGGCTGGCGGGCGAACTGGCCACATCGCGCATGACGCAGAGCGGGCTGGCCGAGATAAAGTCCACGCTCTCCGGCATGCAGCACGCCATCGAGGCAGGCGACGCCAAGGCCTATCTCAAGCTGAACGAAGCGTTCCACTTCGCCATCTACCAGCATGCCGACGCGCCGATCCTGCTCAACATGGTCCGCGACCTCTGGGGTCGGGTGGGGCCCTATCTCACGCTGCTCATGCAGGCCGATGCCTACGTTCCGCAGTCCAATGACGCGCATGTCAGGATTGTCGCGGCGCTGGATCAGGGCGACGCCGCGGCCGTTCGGCTGTCCATCGAACAGGACATCTCCGTGGCGGCCGCTGTCCTGTCCGCAACGCTTCGCGTGGCCGGGTGACCGCAGGCATGGCATGGCCGACGGTCTTCCTTTTGTCCAGACGGTCGCGCAGCACGACGAGGGTTTGACCGGCGCGCGATCATGACTAGGATTGGTCGATGTCACCCGAAACACAACAGCTTCTAGCGGCTCTCGGCGACCGCCTGGGCGTGGGCGGTGTACTCGCCGGCCCCGACGTGGACCAGCGCTACCGCGACGATCCCGACGGCAAGCTGGGCGCGCTTTCCGAAGCGGTTCTGCGTCCGCGAGACACAGAGGGCGTCGCGGCGGCGCTGATCGCCTGCGGCCGTCTCGGCCAACCTCTTGTCGTGCAGGGAGGGCGCACCGGGCTGACCGGCGCCGCGCGCGCCCAGCCCGGTGAGGTGGTGCTGTCGATGGAGCGGATGACGGGCCTGGCCTCGCCGGATCGCCAGGAAGCCAGCATCGTCGCCGACGCCGGCGCCACGCTGCAATCCGTGCAGGAGGCGGCGGATGGCGCCGGGCTGATGTTCGGCGTCGACATCGGGGCGCGTGGTTCGGCCACGATCGGCGGCAATATCGCCACCAATGCCGGCGGCATCCGCGTCCTGCGCTACGGCATGTACCGGGCGCAGGTTTTGGGCCTCGAAGCCGTGCTTGCCGATGGCAGCGTGCTGACATCGCTGAAAGGCCTGCCGAAGGACAATTCCGGCTACGATCTCAGCCAGCTCTTCATCGGCACCGAAGGGACGCTTGGCGTCGTTACCCGCGCCGCGCTGCGGCTGCATCCGAAGCCGGCGTCCGAGATCAACGCCTTTTGCGCGCTCCCTTCGCTCGACGCGGCGATCGCCCTGTTGGGACTGCTGCGGCAAAGGCTCGGCCCGCTTCTGTCCGCCTATGAGGTCAATTTCGCGCCGCTCTACGATATCATGGTTGCCAGCATGGCCATGCCGACGCCGCTGCCTGCGGGCTCTCCGGTCTACGTGCTGGCCGAGATCCAGGGCAGCGAACCCGAGCGTGACGGCGACCGCTTCGCCGAAGTGCTGATGCGGGCGGTCGAGGATGGCATTGTCGACGACGTCGTCGTCTCGCAGTCGCCGCGCGAATTTCGGGCTCTGTGGGACGTGCGCGAGGATGCCAATCGCGTTCTGTTTTCGATGAAAGGTCTGGTCGGGGTCGACATCAGCATCCCGCTGGCGCGCATGGGAGCCTTCCTGAGGGAAGCGGACATTGCAATCCACGCCGCTGATCCCGGCGCCGACATCTATGTCTTCGGTCATCTCGGCGACGGCAATCTGCATTATCAGGTCCGCACGGTGGATCCGGCGCTGGCCTACGACATCGTCTATCGCGGCGTGGCGGCGGCCGGAGGCGGTGTTTCTGCCGAGCACGGCATTGGCCTCGACAAGAAGCCATGGCTGCATCTGGTGCGCAGCGACGCCGAGATCGCGACGATGCGGCGGCTGAAGGCAACCTTCGACCCCGGAAACATCCTCAACCGTGGGCGGGTCTTCGACCTCGTCCCGCCCGTACCAGCCGGAAAGCCGTGAACACAACGCTTGAAACGACCGCCGATCCCATGCCGGAAGAGCTCGCCTTTCTCGGTCAGCGCCTGACGGCATTCAATGACGGCGATGTCGGCGCATCAGGCCGCAAGGCCCTTGCCGTGTTTGCGCGTGACGATGCCGGCGCGGTCGTCGCCGGCATTTCCGGCTACACCGCATGGGGCTGGCTCTATGTGCAGTGGCTGTGGGTGGATGAAAGGCTGCGCGGCCAGCGAATGGCCCGCAAGATGCTGGATGCCGCCGAGCATGAAGCCGTGACGCGTGGCTGCCGCAACGCCTGGATCGACACCTTCAATCCGGTCGCCGCCAGGACCTATCAGCGCCATGGCTACCAGCCTTTCGGCACGCTTGCCGATTTCCCCGTCTGCCGCGACCGCATTTTCCTGCGGAAGACATTGGTTGGCGGCTGATCAGGGCATTTCAGGGAAATCGTGAAGCGCTTAGTGCGCAGCGACTTCCCTTCGGAGTTTCTTCGACCGGATTCTATCCAGCGAGTTTTCCGCCACGCATCGGTCGCGGCGCGCCGGTCGTGCTCGGGAAACTGATCGGCAGGCCGCGCAGCACGCGAACCCCGAGGAAGGCAAAACACTCGGCCTCCACCGCGTCGCCGCTCCAGCCGAGGCTTTCGGCCATCACCACTTCGACCCCGGCGCGGCTGGCAAGCATTGCCATCATCGTCGGGTTGTGGCGGCCGCCACCGCTGACCACCAGTTTCCTAGGTCGTGTCGGCAGAAGGTCGAGCGCCTTGCCGACGGCGGCGGCGGTGAAGGCGGTCAGCAGGGCCGCGCCGTCCTCGGCATTCAAGCCATCCGCCATCGCGGCGCCGAAGTCGAAACGGTCGAGCGACTTGGGATAAGGCTTGGTCAGATAGGGATGTTGCAGAAGCTTGGCCAGCCGCGCCTCGTCGACGGTGCCCGCGCGGCCCAGCGCGCCGTCGCGGTCCATTTCGCCGAGGCCCCTGGCCTTGATGAAATCGTTGAGCGGCGCGTTGGCGGGGCCGGTGTCGAAGGCGACGACATTGTCGGCGCCGTCCCACCAGGTGATGTTGCCGACGCCGCCGAGATTGAGCACGGCCACTTCGCCGCCGGCACCCACGTTGCGCATCAGCGCGGTATGATAGGCTGCGGCCAATGGCGCGCCTTGTCCGCCGGCGCGAACATCGGCCGAGCGGAAGTCGTAGGCCACCTTGGTGCCCAGGATGGAATGCATGAGCTCGCCATCGCCGAGCTGCCGGGTCTGGCCGATCCTGCCGGGCTGTGGCGCGCGATGCAGCACGGTCTGGCCGTGGAAGCCGACGACGCCGATATCGGCCATCGTCATTCCATGGCCTTCGACGAGATCCTTGACCGCCGCCGACTGGGCTCGCGTCAGCGCTTCCTCGGCCGCGCGGAAGATTTCCGGCTCGGGTCCATTGAAGTTCCAGGCTCTTGCCTGTTTCAGCGTGTCTTCCAGAAGCGAGCGGATCGACGGCGGATAGGGCATCAGCCGATAGGTGCCGAAATCGGCGATGCGCTCGCCGTCGGTCTTGATCAGCGCGACATCGATATTGCCGTCAAGCACGGTGCCGGTCATCAGGCCGACGGCCCAGATTGGTTCCATGGTCATTCCTTGTCGATAAGCGATTCTGCCGTCGCCATGAGGTGTCGGACGGATTCGGCGGTCAACTGGAAATGTGCTTGCCGGATTCCCTACGCATCTGCGAGCCCCGGCCCGAAGATAGACGCGTCGATCACAGCGCCGCAAGCAATACTGCCGATACGGTGGTCCTGGACCTGAGGGCTTTGCCCAATGCAAGCGTGTGATGGGTGCAGGTCGTTGCTGTCGCCATCATAAATCTTGACCTCGGGCGCCCTTGCACCTCTGGCCGCACTCTGGCTTTTTGGGGTAGCTATCGAACGGACTGATTCGCGTCATGCCGCTCGATCGCAATGTGCGGCGGCAGCCTGCGGATGGGCAGTGAAACGCGCGCGATTGGCGAAGGAGAAACAGGCATGGCCGAGTTCAAGAAGCCCGAAATCTCCGAGATGAGGCCCAAGATCACCGTGATCGGCGTCGGCGGCGGCGGCGGCAATGCGGTCAACAACATGATCGCGGAGCAGCTCCAGGGGACCGAGTTCATCGCCGCCAACACGGACGCCCAGGCGCTGACCATGTCCAAGGCAACGCGGCTGATCCAACTCGGCGCCCACGTCACCGAAGGATTGGGCGCCGGATCGCTCCCCGAGATCGGCCGCGCCGCGGCCGAGGAATCGCTCGACGAGATCATGGATCACCTGGCCGGCACGCATATGTGTTTCGTCACCGCGGGAATGGGCGGCGGCACCGGAACCGGTGCGGCTCCGATCATCGCCCAGGCGGCGCGCAAGGCCGGCATCCTGACGGTGGGCGTCGTCACCAAGCCTTTCACCTTCGAGGGCAGGCGCCGCATGCAGATGGCCGAGGAGGGCATCGAACGGCTGCGCGAAAGCGCCGACACGGTGATCGTCATCCCCAACCAGAACCTGTTCCGCATCGCCGACGCCAAGACCACCTTTGCCGATGCCTTCGTCATCGCCGACCGGGTGCTTTATTCCGGCGTCAGCTGCATCACCGACCTCATCGTCAAGGAAGGCCTGATCAATCTCGACTTCGCCGATGTGAAATCGGTCATGCGCGACATGGGCCGCGCCATGATGGGCACCGGCGAGGCATCCGGCGAGGGCCGGGCCATGAAGGCGGCCGAAGCCGCGATCGCCAATCCGTTGCTGGACGAAGTGTCGATGAAGGGCGCCAAGGGCGTTCTGGTCTCGATATCGGGCGGCAGGGACATGACCCTGTTCGAGGTCGACGAGGCCGCCACCCGGATCCGCGAAGAGGTCTACGAGGACGCCGACATCATCGTCGGTGCCATCTTCGACAAGAGCATGGAGGGGCGCTTCCGGGTCTCGGTCGTGGCGACGGGGCTCGATCGCGCGTTCGAGGATGCCGATGCCGGCATCGCGCGTGACCGTGCCGGCCAGCCGCCATTGCGGACGCTTCAATAAGTCATATCTCGCGGGCAAGCACAGGAACCGCCGGAATAGTCCAGCGGTTCCGAGAGATTGAAATCAGCCGAACTTCGGGTCGAGACTGCCCGACTTGTAGCGCTTGGCCATTTCGGCGACCGGCAGCGGCTTGATCTTCTCTGC
>NZ_JBAZUD010000149.1:0-11542 GCF_041661565.1 Mesorhizobium sp. | reverse complement strand
ATCGATGTCGGTGATGGTCGTCGAATAGGCGACCAGCGAGCCCGCGCCCGAGCCGCGGCCGGGCCCGACCGGAATGCCTTGCGCCTTGGCCCATTTGATGAAGTCGGCGACGATCAGGAAATAGCCGGGAAACTTCATCTTGGTGATGATGCCGAGCTCGAAATTCAACCGCTCGCGGTACTGCTCGACCGTATAGCCGGCTGTCGGCCCATGCGCCGCCAGCCTCGCGTCGAGCCCCTCATGCGCCTGCCTGGCCAATTCGTCGGCTTCCGCCTGCACGGCGGCATCATTGTCGGCGACATCGCCGCCGGTGAAGCGCGGCAGGATCGGATTGCGGGTCTTCGGATAATAGGAACAGCGCAACGCGATCTCGACGGTGTTGTCGATCGCTTCCGGCAGGTCGGCGAACAATCTGGCCATGTCGGCCTGGCTGCGCAGGAAATTATCCGGCGTGAGCCGGCGGCGATTGTCGGCGGCGACGACCGAGCCTTCGGCGATGGCGATCAGCGCGTCATGCGCGTCATAATCGTCACGCGCCGAGAAGAATGCTTCGTTGGTGGCGACCAGCGGCAGTTCATGGCTATAGGCCAGATCTATCGAGGATTTCTCGATAACCCGGTCATAACCCGAAACGCGGTCGAGTTCGACATAGAGCCGGTCGCCGAACATCGTCTTGAGGGTCAGCAGCCGTGCCTCGGCGAGGTCGCGGCGATCCTCCTTCAAGGCAAAGCCTATCGGGCCGCGCGGTCCGCCGCTGAGGCAGATCAGCCCGTCGCAATAGCCTCGCATCATGTCGGTGGTCAGGTGAACGGCCTCGCCGGGCGGCGTTTCAAGGTAGACGCGGCTGACCAGCCTGACCAGATTGGCATAGCCGGCCTCGGTCGCGGCGAGCAGGACGACCGGCCGCATCTCCGGGCCTTGCCGCCTGCGATCGCGCTGGCCGTCGCTGTTCTCGCCGCTGAAGGCGAGCGCTGTCTGGCAGCCGATGATCGGCTGGATGCCCTCCTTCACCGCCTTCTGCGCGAATTCCAGCGCCCCGAACAGATTGTTGGTGTCGGTGACGGCGATCGCCGGAGCTTCATCCTTGACGGCATGGCCCACGATCTTGCCGATCTGAAGGGCGCCCTCGAGCAGCGAATAGGCCGAATGCACGCGCAGATGAACAAACGGCCTTGCCGGCGTCTCCGGACGAGCCGCCGCGAGCGCTGCTTCGCGCTTCAGGGGATCGCGTGGAAGTCTGTCGTCCGCCATGGTTTCTCGCGCTGCAAAAGGCTTTGAGTCGATGGAGATGTATTGTCCGGGACCGGATGATGCCAGTCCAGCACAAACGACCGCCAACCACAGGCTTCCGATCCGCTCAGGCGAATTCCATGATCACCGCGTCCACGGCCAGGCTGTCGCCCGGCTTCGCGTTGAGCTTCGACACGACAAGGTCGCGCTCGGCGCGCAGCACGTTTTCCATTTTCATCGCCTCGACCACGGCCAGCGTCTCGCCTGCCTTGACTTCCTGGCCCTCGGCGACGGCGATCGACACGACCAGGCCGGGCATCGGGCAGAGCAGCAGGTTCGAGGTGTCCGGCGCGATCTTTTCCGGCATCAGCCGTTCAAGCTCGGCGGTGCGCGGCAGCATCGTGCGCGCCGTGACCGACATGCCTTTCCAAGCAATGCGAAGGCCGTTGGCGACCGGCCTGATCTGAGCTACGACCCCCCGTCCGCCAACCGTCCCCTGCCAGATCAGGTCGCCCGGCCGCCAATCGGAGGAAACGGTCAGCGCCTTGCCGCCCTCGATCGACAGATCGATTTCCATCGGAATGGAAATCATGCCTTCGACAATGGACGCCGACACATAGTCATCGCCGATCTTCACCACCCAATCGCGTTTCAGGGCGCCGGAGTGCGGCGCCAGGCGCCCACCCAGCCGGTCGAGCCGGTCGCGTCGCAACAATTCCACGGCGGTCGCGATCGACACCAGGACGGCCTTTTCCTCGGCGTCCGGCACGATCGGCGCGAAGCCGTCCGGATATTCCTCGGCGATGAAGCTGGTCGATATCCGTCCTTCCCGCCAGCGCGGATGCTGCATCAGGGCGGCGAGGAACGGAATGTTGTGCTCGATGCCGTCGACGACGAAACTGTCGAGCGCCTCCGACATCGCGTCGATGGCCTGAAGCCTGGTCGGGGCCCAGGTGCACAGCTTGGCGAGCATCGGATCGTAGAACATCGAAATCTCCGAGCCTTCGGTGACGCCGGTGTCGTTGCGGATGACGACGTCGCCAAATTGTCCTTCCTCGGGTGGCCGGTAGCGTGTCAGCCGGCCGATCGACGGCAGGAAATTGCGGTACGGATCCTCGGCATAGAGCCGGCTTTCGATCGCCCAGCCGTTCAACGTGATGTCGCTCTGCTTCAGGTCCAGTGCCTCGCCGGCGGCGACGCGGATCATCTGCTCGACCAGATCGATGCCGGTCACGAGTTCCGTCACCGGATGCTCGACCTGCAATCGTGTATTCATTTCAAGGAAATAGAAGTTTTTGTCCTTGTCGACGATGAACTCGACCGTGCCGGCACTCTGGTAGTCGACGGCCCTGGCCAGCGCCACGGACTGTTCGCCCATGGCCTTCCTGGTGTCGGCATCGAGAAAAGGCGATGGCGCCTCTTCCGCGACTTTCTGGTTGCGGCGCTGGATCGAGCATTCGCGCTCGCCGAGGTAAAGCGCGTTGCCATGAGAGTCGGCCAGCACCTGGATCTCGATATGGCGCGGATCGACGACGAACTTCTCGATAAACAAGCGGTCATCGCCGAATGAACTCTTGGCCTCCGACCGGGCCCGGTCGAAACCGTCGCGCACTTCGGATTGGCTCCAGGCGATGCGCATGCCCTTGCCGCCGCCGCCGGCGGATGCCTTGATCATCACGGGATAGCCGATCTCGCCGGCGATCTTTTCGGCATGGTCGGCATTCTCGATCACGCCGGGCCAGCCCGGCACGGTCGACACCTTGGCGGCATTGGCGAATTTCTTCGATTCGATCTTGTCGCCCATGGCCTTGATGGCCTTTGGTTTGGGACCGATGAAGACGATGCCCTCGGCTTCCAGCGCTTCGCAGAAGGCTGCCCGCTCCGACAGGAAACCGTAGCCGGGATGCACGGCCTGCGCGCCTGTCGTCTTGCAGGCGGCGATGATCCTTTCAGGCACGAGATAGCTTTGCGCGGCGGGCGAAGGCCCGATATGCACCGCCTCGTCGGCCATCTCGACATGTACGGCGTCGCGATCGGCGTCGGAATAGACCGCGACCGTGGCAATCCCCATCTTGCGCGCCGTCTTGATGACGCGGCAGGCGATCTCGCCGCGATTGGCGATCAGAATCTTGGTGAACATGCGGATGTCATCCTCGGGTCGGCCGTTCCTTTTATGGCCTGTGCCGGCGCGGTCAAGCCGGCGAGATTCCCCAAGGTCATTCAATCGATTTGTTATGGAAACCTGCCGATCGGGGAATGGAATTTTCCTCGGTGGCCCACGTCTGGAACCACCTAGCAGTTGATCGGGAATGCAAAACCTGAAAGCGTGCGGAAAAATCGCATTTGGAGGAATTGTCCGATGAAAACACGCGCCGCTGTCGCCGTCGCCGCCGGGAAACCGCTCGAGATCATGGAGGTCGACCTCGACGGTCCGCGTGATGGCGAGGTGCTGGTCGAGATCAAGGCGACCGGCATCTGCCACACCGACGAGTTCACCCTGTCGGGAGCCGATCCGGAAGGCCTGTTTCCGGCCATCCTCGGACATGAGGGCGCGGGCATTGTCGTCGATGTCGGCAAGGGTGTCACCTCGGTCAAGAAGGGTGACCACGTCATCCCGCTCTATACGCCGGAATGCCGGCAGTGCCCGTCCTGCCTGTCCCGGAAAACCAATCTCTGCACCGCCATCCGCGCCACGCAGGGCCAGGGGTTGATGCCCGATGGCTCGTCGCGCTTCTCGATCGGCAAGGACAAGATCTTCCACTACATGGGCTGCTCGACCTTCTCGAACTTCACCGTTTTGCCCGAGATCGCGGTGGCCAAGGTCAATCCGGCCGCCCCGTTCGACAAGATCTGCTATATCGGCTGCGGTGTGACGACCGGCATCGGCGCGGTCATCAACACGGCCAAGGTCGAGATCGGCGCCACGGCGGTCGTCTTCGGCCTCGGCGGCATCGGCCTCAACGTCATCCAGGGCCTGAAGCTTGCCGGCGCCGACATGATCATCGGCGTTGACGTCAACAACGACAAGAAGGAATGGGGCGAGCGCTTCGGCATGACGCATTTCGTCAATCCGAAGGAGATCGACGGCGATGTCGTTCCACACCTCGTCAACATGACCAAACGCGGCGCCGACCAGATCGGCGGCGCCGACTACACGTTCGACTGCACCGGCAACACAAAGGTGATGCGGCAGGCGCTGGAAGCCTCGCATCGCGGCTGGGGCAAGTCGGTTGTCATCGGCGTCGCGGGTGCCGGCCAGGAGATTTCGACGCGTCCGTTCCAGCTGGTTACCGGTCGCACCTGGATGGGCACCGCGTTTGGCGGCGCGCGCGGCCGCACCGACGTTCCGAAAATCGTCGACTGGTACATGGACGGCAAGATCCAGATCGACCCGATGATCACCCATACGCTGAAGCTCGACGACATCAACAAGGGCTTCGACCTCATGCACGAGGGCAAGTCGATCCGGAGCGTGGTTGTCTATTGAAGGAAGTTCGAATTCGTTTCGTCGACCCTGAGAAGTCGACGATCCATCGAATACGGAACTTTGGCGAGGATCTTTGGCGTAGCTTTCGCGAAGAAAAGCGCGTCACGATCAATCTGGAGGAGATCGATCGGGCGCAAGGTGAGATCGCTTACCTCGTACACGGCGCGTTTCTAAGGAGGAGCCTGACCGAAGTGCGCCGTCTGCTGATGGTGCATTTCATGGAAAATGAGGTGGTCATCGAGACATAGTCGAGATGACAAAACAGGGAGGAATGAAATGCCTGAAAAACTGCATCCGAAAATCGACAATGGCCTGCCCAAGGAGAGCGCCAGCTTTGCCGGCGGCACTCTGGTCTGCGCGTGCACCAGCCAGCCGGTGAAGGTGAAGGTCAAGGGCCAGATCGCCCACAACCATGCCTGCGGCTGCACGAAATGCTGGAAGCGGGAAGGTGCTGTATTCTCGGTCGTTGCCGTGGCCGGGACCAGCGATGTCACCGTCACCGAGAACGGCGACAAGCTCAAGGTGGTCGATCCCTCGGCCCTGATCCAGCGTCATGCCTGCACCGGCTGCGGCGTCCACATGCACGGGCCGGTCGAGCGCGACCACGCCTTCAAGGGCCTGTCCTTCATCCATCCCGAGCGGTTCGAGGAGGACGGATGGTCGCCTCCGGGCTTTGCCGCCTTCGTGTCATCGATTATCGAATCGGGTGTCGACCCCAAGCGCATGGATGGTATCCGGGCGCAGCTCAAGGGCATCGGGCTCGAGCCCTATGACTGCCTCAGCCCTGGCCTGATGGACTATGTCGCCACCTGGACGGCAAAGAAGTCCGGCGCCCTGCCGGCTTGACTGCCACCAGATTTCCAGCAGGGGCCGGACACGCGTCCGGCCCCTGCCCGTTCGGAGAGACAATGCCAGCACCTGAAATCTACGTCGACGCCGATGCCTGCCCGGTCAAGGCGGAGGTCGAAAAGGTCGTCGAGCGCCACAGCGTCGTCGTCACCTATGTCTCCAATGGCGGCCTGCGGCCGTCGCGTGACCCGATGATCCGCAATGTCGTCGTCTCCAAGGGCGCCGACGCCGCCGACGACTGGATCGTCGAGAACGCCAAATCCAACGATATCGTGATCACCGCCGACATTCCGCTTGCCGCCCGTTCGGTGGCGCTCGGCGCGCATGTGCTTGGACCAACGGGCCGTCCGTTCACGCCGGAGACGATCGGCATGGCGGTGGCGATGCGCGATTTGAAGCAGCATTTGCGCGAGACCGGCGAAAGCAAAGGCTACAATGCCAGCTTCGCGCCGCAGGACCGTTCACGGTTTCTCGGCGAACTCGACCGCATCTTGCGGCGGGCGCTCAAATCCGCCACACCGGGCTAGAACCGAACCATGGCTTCCGAAACTCCAATGAAGAAACCCATACAGCGTCACATGCTGTTCGTTGTGTCGGCCTGCTTCGGCGTTGCGGCGTTTGTCGTTTCGCTGCTGCTGCATGCTTCGCTGGCCTATCCCATCGGCGCCAACGCGTTCTTTGCCGTCTACGACATCCTTGTCATCGCCCAGATGCCGAAATTGACCGGCGCCTACCTCAGCAAGAATGCACGCGCCGCCGACCAGCCGGTCTTGGTCATCTTCGCGGTCACGCTTGTCGTCGTCAGCGTTGCGGTCGTTTCGCTGTTTCTGCTGATCAACCAGAAGGACAGTGCCGACCCGATCGGACTCGGTTTCTCCCTGTTGTCGATTCCGCTGGGCTGGTTCACCATCCACGCCATGGCGGCCTTGCATTATGCCCATGTCTACTGGATGGACGGCGACACGGTCGACACCGAGACAAAGAAGAAAGCTCCGGTCGGCGGCCTGCTGTTCCCCGGTGACAAACGGCCCGAAGGCTGGGATTTCCTTTACTTTTCCGCGGTCATCGGCATGACCGCGCAGACCGCCGACACCAACATCTCGACGACGCATATGCGCTGTGTCGTGCTTGTCCATTCAATCCTGTCTTTCTTCTTCAACACGGTCATCGTGGCGGCCGCGGTCAATCTCGCCGTCAGCCTCGGCAGCCCGTAATAAATCCGTGATCGGATGAAACATCGGTTTGGATCGCGACGTATCAGGAGGACAATGAGCGCGCGGGCCATGCCCCGAGGCCGGGAGAAAGACAGCAATGGAATCGGTTGCCAGAAGCCAAGCCGCGGCCGAGACAGGGGCCTTCGCCCCCAATGGCCGCAATCTGATCTACCGTCAGTCGGCCTGGACGCGGCTCACGCACTGGCTGTGGGCCATCTCGCTGTTCTTCATGCTGCTGTCAGGCCTGCAGATCTTCAACGCCCGTCCACAGCTCTACATCGGCAAGCAGTCGGGCTTCGGCTACAACAACACCATCCTTGAGATCGGCGCCGAAAACACGAGTGCCGGTCCGCGCGGTTACACCCAGATCTTCGGGCATCGCTTCGACACTACGGGTGTGCTCGGCTGGTCTGGCCCGGCCGGTAACGAGACGGCGCGCGGTTTCCCGTCATGGGCGACCATCCCCTCCTACTATGACCTCGGCACCGCCCGCGTCATTCATTTCTTCTTTGCCTGGATTCTGACCACCACCTTGGTCGTCTGGCTGGTTGCCAGCCTGATCAATGGCCATCTGCGGCGGGATCTCGCGCCTCGCCTCGACGATCTCAAGCGGCTGCCACAGGACATCGTCGACCACGCCAGGCTCAAATTCCATCACACACGCGAATACAATACGCTGCAGAAGATGGCCTATGGCGGCGTGCTGTTCATACTTCTGCCGCTGATGATCATCACCGGCCTGGCCATGTCGCCGAGCATGAATTCGGTGCTGCCGTTCCTCAACGATCTGCTCGGCGGCCGGCAGACGGCGCGCACCATCCATTTCACCGTCATGCTGCTGCTGGTCGCATTCTTTCTCGTCCATATCCTGATGATCCTGGCCGCTGGCCCGATCAACGAACTGCGCTCGATCATCACCGGCTGGTACCGCACCGATCCTCCCGCTAAGGATGACGACAAGACGCTCGAGAGGAGTGCCTGACATGGCGAAATTTCAGATCAATCGCCGGAAATTCCTGACCGCGGCCGGCATCGGCGGTTCCGGCATCATGCTTTCGGGTTGCGATGCGTTCGACAGCCAGTTGAGCATCGGCAGCGGCCTGCGAAGTTTCCTCGAGAATGCCAATGGCCTGACATACCGTGCGCAACGCTTCCTTGCCGGACGCGACAAACTGGCGCCCGAATTCACCGAGGCCGACATCCGCCAGCCACAGCGGCCGAACGGCGTTACCTCGCCAGACGACGATGACTACAAGGCGCTGCTTGCAAACAATTTCGCCGACTGGCGGCTCGAAGTCTCAGGCCTTGTCGAAAAGCCGCTGTCGCTGAGCCGCGAGCAGTTGATGAACATGCCGAGCCGCACCCAGATCACCCGGCATGACTGCGTCGAAGGCTGGAGCTGCATCGCCAAATGGACCGGCACGCCGCTGTCGCTGGTCTTGGACCAGGCGGTGGTGAAGCCGACAGCGCGTTATGTCATGTTCCATTGCCTCGACACGATCGACCGCAGCCTCTCGGGCGACGTCAAATACTATGGCACGATCGACCTGATCGATGCCCGTCACCCGCAGACGATCCTTGCCTACGGGCTGAATGGCAAGCCGCTGCCGGTCGAGAACGGCGCCCCGCTGCGCGTCCGCGTCGAACGTCAGCTCGGCTACAAGATGCCGAAATACATCCGCAAGATCGAACTGGTCGATGGCTTCGCCGATGTCGGCGGTGGCCGCGGCGGCTATTGGGAAGACAATGGCTACGACTGGTATGGCGGAATCTGAAGGCCACTCTGCGAAAAGACGATCGGCCCGTGGGAGGCCACGGGCCGATCTGTTACGCCTGGCCTGGGCGCCGGACCGAAAAGCGCGGAGCGCGTTTCTGAAGAATCCAACGCCTAAACAAGAGATTGAGCCCCCCGGCCCCGCTCAATAGCCGGCGTAAATCCACTGACAATTGTTGTAAGAATCGCAGCTGTAGTACCAGTAGCCATCGCTGCGCGCCGTTTCATTGGACGTGGCCATGCTGGCGACGGCATCGGCCTTCTTGGCATCGGCGCCCATCTCCTTGGCCGCCTTGGCCATCTTGCCGGCGTCCATGAGTGTCGGCTTGCCGTCCTTCATCTTGGCGCCCTGCTCGGCCACCGGTCCGGATTGGGCCAGCAGCCTGGCGGCGACGAGCATCGCCTCGCCGTCCTTGTTGGCCTTGGCTATGTTGGCAAGCGCTACAGCGGTTTCGACCTTTGTGCGCGCTTCGGCTTGTTTCTCCGCCGTCATCCCGCCGGACAAGGCCAGCGTTGTCGAGCCGAGGCCGGCGGCGAATGCGAGGGCAAGCATCTTACGAAAAGCAGTCATGTGTCGTTCTCCCTGTGTGACGTCCCGTCCGACAGGAAAGCAGTTTCACGGATGAGCAGCCCTACCCAAACAGGTAGGCACCCGACCTTTTGATTGCCCCTGGGCATCCACCCAACCTCCGGTCACCGTTTGACAACCGGGCTCCAGTCGGGGACCATGGCTCCGGGGTTTTCAAACAGAATTTCTATTTCGGGCATGCCGCGTGCGCCGATAATGGGGGCTCGCCGCTGCCGGAAGCCGGGGGCGGGCTTGACCTTGGTGCAGAAACGCGAGGCGCGGTTTCTCGACGCCCTTTATCTTGGGGTGCGGGACAGGGCGGAATTCGATGCCTCGCTCAATCTTCTCGGCGGCCTGTTCGATGTCGCGACCGCCGTTCTGGTCGACTTCGACGCGGCGCGCCCGGAAGTGTCGGCACAGGCTTCCGTCGGCCTTTTCAAGGGCGAGGTCCTGGAACGCTACCAGCGGGATTTCGCCACGCTGGACCCGGCGCCAAGGGCATTCATGGCCGTGCCGCCCGGCACCGCCATCCCGACCTATCGCCTGCTTCCGGAGGAGACCCGCAGGCCCGGTGTCTTCTTCAACGAGTTCTTCCGGCCCCTGGGGCTGGAAGAATGCCTTGGTGGCACGCTCGCGTCGACAAAGGGACGTTTCGCCATGGTCGGCCTGCAGCGGCCACGTGACCGCAAACCCTTCGACGACGACGATATCACCCGGCTCGAAGCGCTCATGCCCCATCTTGCGCGAGCGCTGCAGCTTCGGCGCGCCTTTCTTGAACTCGAGGGCGCGGCAGGCGCGATGTCCGAAATGTGCGACCGTCTGGCAGCCGGGGTCGTGGCGCTCGACGAGGATGGACGCAGCCTGTTCGTCAATGCGGCGGCCCGCGCAATGGCCAACGCCAATGATGGCCTGTCGATCGGCCGCGGCGGCCGCCTCCTTGCCCTGAACCGCGAGGCCAACACCAGGTTGGCCGAACTCGAGAGCGACGTCCGCTCCGGCGGCGCGGGCGGCATCCTGCGGGCGGCGCGTGCCGCCGGCAGGCCGCCCTACGCCATCATGGTAGCCCCGTTCTTGCTCGATCATGGCGTCGACGCCACACGATCGCGGCCGCGCGGCGTCATGTTCGTGGTCCACGATCCGCTGCTCCAGGCCCGGTCGGATGCGCTGACAATCAGTGCTCTCTTCGGCTTGCCGAACGGCACCGCGCAACTGGTGGCCGCCATCGCCGCCAACGAGGACCTGCAAGCCTATGCCGACCGCACCGGCATCTCGATGAATACGGTGCGCTATCACCTGAAGGCGGCATACGCCCGCACAGGCGTGGGGCGACAGTCTGAACTGGTCAGGCTGGTCAGCACAGCGCTGCGCGATCTCATCGACCATCGTGACGATGGTGCTAGTGGATGATGCTCCATTATGCCGACATGCATCAAAGCCAGGGGAAGAGCCACATCGCAGAACCCCTCTCAGCGCGACCGCTTTAAATGTCGCTGGGAGGTGACAAGGTGTCGCCGAGGGGCTATGGATGGCGCGTCGAGGGCTTGAGGTTTTGAGTCCTACCTGTTTGCGGGAGAGAGCAGCGAGAGCTGTCGCCGAAGGGGAAATCGCCCGAAATCTCTCAGGCAAAAGAACCGTAGACGGGAAAGACACTCTGGAAAGTCGGGGCTTGCCCCCGCGCCGAAGGTGTAAGCGCCGCTGACAGAGTTCCGGCTGCGCGAGTCTCTCAGGCTTCAGACAGAGGGGCACGGACTGGTCGCCATCAGCGGCCGATTGCGTGCGACTCTGGAGACGACATGACGGGCGACACCAAGCACCTTCCCCTCGAAGATATTCACGTGGCCGCCGGCGCGCGCTTCGGCGCCTTTGCCGGCTGGTCGATGCCGCTGACCTACCCCGCCGGGGTCATGAAGGAACATCTTCATGCCCGAGAACATGCCGGCCTGTTCGACATCTCGCATATGAAACTGTTCAAGGTCAGCGGACCACAAGCGGCTGCACTGCTCAACCGCGCCTGCCCCCTGGACGCCGGAGCGCTCGAAACCGCGCAGTCCAAACTGACTTTCTTCCTCAATGAGGAAGCCGGCATCATGGACGACCTGATCGTCACCAGGCTCGGCGATACCAGCTTCATGGTCGTCGCCAATGCCGGCAACGCCGTTGCCGACGAAAAGCATCTGCGCACGCTGGCCAGCGCTTTCGATGTCGTGGTGGAGCCGCTCGAACGCGTCTTCCTGGCAATCCAGGGGCCCGAAGCCTGGGCTGTTCTCGGCCGCGCGGGAATCGAGACCGGATCGCTGCTGTTCATGCACGGCATCGAGCCCCGGAAAGATTGGTTCATGAGCCGGTCGGGCTATACCGGCGAAGACGGTTTCGAGATCGGCCTGCCGGAGGCCGACGCGCGCGCCCTTGTCGCCAAGCTG
>NZ_JBAZUD010000148.1:0-11703 GCF_041661565.1 Mesorhizobium sp. | reverse complement strand
TGGTCGTGGTGGCGACGCCGATGGTCTTGCCGGCAAGATCTTCCTTTGTCACGCCCTTCAGCGTGCTGTCTTTCGGCACGGCCAGCGCCGAAGGCGTATTGTAGTATTTGTGCGAGAAGTCGACCTTCTCCTTGCGTTCCGGCGTGATCGACATCGAAGCGACGATGGCGTCGAACTTGCCGGCCTGGAGAGCCGGAATGATGCCGTCCCAATCCTGGGCGACGAAGGTGCACTTGACCTTCATCTGGTCGCAAAGCGCCTGCGCGATGTCGATGTCGAAGCCGACGAGCTTGCCGTCGGAGGTGAGGTTGTTGAAAGGGGGGTAGGCGCCTTCGGTGCCGATCCGCAGGGTCTTTTCCTGGGCCTGGGCGACGCCGAGCGTCAGCAGCGCGGCCGAAGCGGCGAGCGCGATACGCAGTGCAATACGCATGATAGTCCTCTCTTTGTGGTCCCGGCCGTCGTTCCGAAACGGCTCTGTGGGGCGGTGCTTTTGACCGCCCGCTGGGGGCGATACTCCCACTCTTTCCAAGAAAAAAGCAACTGCAAAACCATAAATACAGGCGAGGCTAATCTGCCGTTGCGTTACCTCTCAAGCAACCAGCCCCGTCGCGTGCTCGATGAAGTCGGCTATCGACTTGACATCGTCGAGGTCGAACACCGGCAGGGGATCGCCTCCGGCTCCGAAATCAGTGGCGACGGCGACGATATTGGGATCACTTGCCGACAGCGGCGTCCGATCCTTGGCGTCCAGCCGACGGGTTTCAATCTTGCGATGGGTCTCGCGCTTGTAGCCTTCGACAAGCACCAGATCGCAAGGCGCGAGCCGCGACAGTATCGAGTCCAGCGTTGGCTCTTCCTCACCGCGCAGTTCATGCATCAGCGCCCAGCGTTTGCCTGACACGATTGCGACTTCCGTGGCGCCGGCCTGCCGGTGGCGAAAGCTGTCGGCGCCCGGTTTGTCGATATCGAAATCATGATGGGCGTGTTTTACCGTCGAGACATTCCAGCCGCGACTGACCAGTTCGGCAACCAACTTTTCCGTCAAGGTCGTCTTGCCGGAATTCTTCCAGCCGGTGATGCCGAAGACATTTCTGGTCATGCGATCATGCTCCGCGACAGACGTTCGGCCTCGGCAAGATCGTCGGGCAGGTTGATGTTGAAAAACGGATCGAGCCTCTGTCCGGAAAGGTCCTCGATAGGGAAGTCCACCTCGATGCAATCGCGCCGGTCGATGAAGGCCGAAACCCGTCTGTTGTCCTCGTCGACCAAAAAGCGCCTCAACTCGTCGCGACAGTCCGTCGGCCAGAGCGCGAAGGTCGGGTGCCGCCTTCCCCCCGAAGAGGCGACGGCCATCGAGCCGGGAGCCCCTGCTGTCGCCGCCACAAGCCTTTCAACCAGGTTCTCAGGCAGGAAAGGCGTGTCGCCGGCGACCGTGACCACGGCCGGACACCGGGTGTGGTCGGTAGCCCAGTCGAGGCCGGCCAGAATCCCGGCCAGCGGGCCGGCGAAACCCGTCACCGTGTCGGGCAGCACCGGGAGCGAGATCCCAGCGAAGCGAATTGGATCGCCGTTGGCGCTGAGCGCCAGTGGTCCAACCTGCGGAACGAATCGCTTGATGACATGGTCCAGCAAGCGTGCGCCGCCGAGCGCGAGCAGGCTTTTGTCGCCGCCGCCCATCCGGCGCGACCGGCCACCGGCCAGGATAATCCCCGCAACGTCTCTGTTCATTCCATGGCCTTCGGCCAGTTCTCCGCGGATCCGAAGCGCTCTATATGCCGTCCGGCGCCATGGAGGGTCCAGTGCTTTCGGCGACGATCCTGCGCCGGCCAACGACGCGTTCGCGATAGAGCGCGTAAAGCCCGGAACCGATGATGATCGTGGCGCCGGTGATCATGGCAAGGTCGGGAACGTCGCCGAAGATGACGAGGCCAAGCACGATCGACCACAGCAGGGAGGTATAGCGGAACGGCGCGATGAAGGAGATGTCGCCTTCACGCATTGCCATGATGATGAACTGGTAGCCGATGAGCACGAGAACGGCGGCGAGCGCCAGCAGGCCCGTGCCTTGTCCCGTGAGCGGCGTCCAGCCGCCCATTGGCCGCAGCAATATGGCGCCGACCACCGTCATGGCGATCGCCGTTGCCGTAGAAACCAGCAGGGACGGGATGGCGGCGGGGATCCGTTTGGTGGCGAGGTCGCGCACCGTACAGCAGGCGACGGAGGCCAGAGCCGCGAGCGAAAACACGCTGAACCCTTCGAAACCGGGGCGTACGATGATGAGAACGCCGGTAAATCCGACCGCGATGGCCAGCCAGCGCCGCCAGCCGACTTCTTCCTTGAACACAAGGGCCGCGCCCATCGTCACCGCCAGCGGCAATGCCTGCAGAACGGACGAGACGTTGGCGATCGGAAGGTGGGCAAGGGCGATCAGGAAGGTCACCGTTCCGCCTGCCTCGCCGATCACGCGTATCGCCACAAATGGCTGCAACATGGACTTCGACCGTGCCAGCGCGCCGCTGCGCCAGGCAAGAAGGCCGACAAACAGCGATGCGAAGACGCCGCGGACCAGCATGACCTGCGCCATGTTCATCGATTCCGACGATAATTTCGTGATCACGTCGTTGAATGTGAAGCCGGCCATGGCGATCAACATGAACAACGCGCTGCGAACATTGGAAGAGAGAGCCAAGGCTACCACCACTCTGCTTTGTGCAAAGCCTGTAGCAGCCAGCCACGAGTCAGCAATGTGAAAGGGCTGGACCACGCCGCTTAGCGTCGTGGTCCGAATGTGATGGCAAGCCGGGACAAGCCGCCTCGCGACTGGCCCTGATAGTTTCTCGTCCTACTTCTTTGGCGTCAGCACCTCGGTGCCGTTGCCTTCCTTGCCGGCGATCGTCCACAGGCCATGCAGCGAACCGTCCTCCTTCACCTTGTAGACGACCAGGCCGATATCCTTGTCCATGACATAGCCGGCGGAGAAAGCGTCATCATTGCGCATGCAGATGCCGTCCGAGGACGAGCCGCCGGTCTCCCAATGGATCGTGCAGGTGGTCTCGCTGGTCAGCGTGATGGTGGCTTCGCCATCATAGGAGGAACCGTCGAAATTGGTGCCGGCAACGGCGTAGGTACCGCCAATCGACTGCGCTGCCGCGGGAAGGACGGCAAGGCCAAGAAATGCGAAGGAGAGAAGAAGTGTGCGCATGAATGTATCCCCCAAGGAGCGAAAACCGCTGCGCGGAAGGCTAGGGGAGAAAATGCCACCGGTAAATCAAGTGGACATGAGGCTGCTGGAATTAATGGCTGTGTGGCTGAAATGCCTGTGATCAGTCGAGAAACTAACGGCCCCTTGAGACTGCGCGTGATGGCGCCCACCAGCGAATCGTATTTCGATTTTAACGAAGCAGGGTAATCGACCCTTACTGTGTGGATAACTCCATCCGGGAAAGTGCAGACTGTCCCGAAGCGCTCGTTGACATAGGTGAACGGGGCTGCCGCCGCGCTGGTCGCTGCTATTGTTGCTACAAACGCAAGAAGTGAAAAACGCCGCTGCGTGTCCCGCCTCGAAGTCATGTTGCTGAGGCAATCCTCGCACGGATCCGGCGAAAACTTCAGCCGCCTGTCACGCTCATATGCCGGGAAACGGAGGGCCGGCTGGTGCGGCGGTCAATGATGAAATCATGGCCTTTCGGCTTGCGGCCGATGGCTTCGTCTATTGCGATGGCGACAAGTTCGTTGCCCTCGGAAGCGCGCAAGGGCGAGCGCAGGTCGGCCGCATCCTCCTGGCCGAGGCACATATAGAGGGTGCCGGTGCAGGTCAGCCGGACGCGGTTGCAGCTCTCGCAGAAATTATGCGTCATTGGCGTGATGAACCCCAGCCGCCCACCGGTTTCCGCGACATGGACATAGCGGGCCGGGCCGCCGGTCTTGAACGCAATGTCGGTCAGCGTGAACTGGCGCTCCAGTGAAGCACGCAGCAGCGACAGCGGCAGGTACTGGTCGGTGCGGTCGGCGTCGATCTCACCCATCGGCATGGTTTCGATGACCGTCAGGTCCATGCCGCGGCCATGTGCCCAGCGCATCATCTCGGGCAGTTCGGCGTCGTTGAAATCCTTCAGCGCCACTGCGTTGAGCTTGACCTTCATCCCCGCCGCCTGCGCGGCATCGATGCCCTGCATGACCTTGTCGAGATGGCCCCAGCGGGTGATCTTGTGGAACTTGTCGGCATCGAGCGTGTCGAGCGAGACGTTGATGCGACGCACCCCGCAATCGGCGAGCTCGGCGGCAAAACGCGACAGCTGCGACCCATTGGTGGTCAGCGTGAGCTCTTCCAGCGCGCCGCTTTTCAGATGCCGCGACAGCTGGCGCACCAGATGCATGATGTTCTTGCGCACCAGCGGTTCGCCGCCGGTAAGACGCAACCTCTTGACGCCCTTTTCGATGAAGACGGTGCAGAGCCGGTCGAGCTCTTCCAGCGACAACAGGTCTTTCTTCGGCAGGAAGGCCATGTCCTCCGCCATGCAATAGGTACAGCGGAAATCGCAGCGGTCGGTAACCGACACTCTGAGATAGCTGATCGTACGACCGAAGGGGTCGATCATGTCCATGCTTAAGCTTTTCCCGTGGCCGCGAACGGCTTCGTTATATATTGCTATGTGATACGAAGCGGCCAGCCATTCAAGATACCGCTTCTTGGTCTTTGGTGAAAGTCCTGGGCCGACATCGCATGTCGGCCTCTTTCATCGGGCCTTTTCCCATCCGGCGAAGCGGCTTAGGGAAGGGCGGATTGGAAGGAAAACGTGCAGCATGACCGCGCCCAGCGAACTCAGGGTGTCCAAGGATCGACGACTGCTCTCGGTCACCTTTCCGGGCCATCAGCCATTCGATCTACCAGCGGAGCTGCTGCGGGTCGCTTCGCCCTCGGCCGAAGTGCAGGGCCATTCGCCCGAACAACGCGTGACGGTTCCGGGCAAGCGCAATGTGGCCATCCTGAAGATCGAGCCGGTCGGCAATTATGCCGTGCGAATCACCTTCGATGATTTCCACGACACCGGCATCTTCACCTGGACCTACCTGCATACGCTCGGTCACGAAAAGGACGGGCGCTGGAATGCCTATCTTGCCGAGCTCGCCGAAAAAGGCCTGAGCCGGGACCGCTGAACGGCGCACCCGTCGCCCTGATCGAAGCTGAAGGCGTGGTCAGGCATCCTTCAGCACCTCATAGATCTTGCGCATCTGATCGCCGATCAGGTCGCATTGTTCCGGTGTCGACTGGCTCATCGCTTTCTCGATCAGCGCCATATGCACCTTCAACGCCTGCATCAGCAGCGCTTCGCCGGCTTCGGTCAGCGCCAGCCGCAAGATTCGCTTGTCCTTGGCGTCGCCCTCCCGGCGCAGCAGTCCGCGCGTCTCCAGTTGCGGCAGCAGCATGGTGATGTTGGAGCGACCGACAAGCAGCTTGCGAGCAAGATCATGCTGCGACATGCCGGGGTGGCGGTAAAGATTCATCAGCACGTCGAGCTGAGCCGGCTTCAGGTCGAGCGGCCCGAGCTTCACCGCCAGCGTACGCTCCAGCACATGGCAGGCGCGCGCCACCGCGACCCAGTTGCGAAAACGCGGGTTGTCCCAGGGTAGCTCTTGTTTATTGTTCATGTTTGAACTATTATGTTCATGCTTGAACGTATGGATGGATTCCGACTATGGCATCATTCGGACTGAAGGTCATCCGGGGTCTGTTCGGTGCCGCTGAACGGATCGCTCCGCGTCTCTCCGGTCGCGCGGCGTTCGAATTGTTCTGCCGCACGCCAAGCACCAGGACCCTGACCGAAGGCGAACGCCGCGCCATAGGCCGCGCGGCGGAGTTCATGACCGATGCACGCCATCACCGGCTGAAGACGGCCACCGGCTGTGTCATGGTCCACGAGTTCCGGCCGGAGCCGGGCAGGGCGGGAGCCGGCACTGTGCTTGTCGTCCATGGCTGGCGTTCGCGCACTGAATACATGCGCGCCTTGATCGAAGGCTATCGGGAGGCCGGCCACAGGGTGATTTCGCTCGACCTGCCCGGTCACGGGCAGTCGCAGGGCCGACGGTTGAACATGGTCAATGCCGTGGATGCGCTACGGGTTGCCGGCGAATGGTTCGGTCCGTTCGCCGCCGTGGTCGGCCATTCCTTCGGCGGCGCCGTCGCCGCCAACGCCATTGCCGGTTCCGTCAAGAACATTCCACCATTGATGGCCGACAGCCTTGTCCTGATCGCTGCGCCAAGTTCCCTGCCGGCGATCTTCGCCGACTTCAGCCGCCTGCTCAATGTCGGTCCACGCACACAGGTCGCGATGGCGGATCGCGTCGAGCACCTTTCGGGCCGGCCCTTGCGCGAATTTACCGGCGATCGCCAGCTCGCCCACGCGCCGGTGCCGACCTTGGTCATCCACGCGCAGGATGATCGTGAAGTGCCGCGCGACCATGCGACACGCTATGCCAGCGCCGGCAGCCATGTGCGGCTTTACTGGGCCGATGGACTTGGCCACCGCCGCATCCTTGCCGACAGGCGAGTAGTCGAGCGCGCCGTCGGCTTCGTCGCCGAGCATCAGGAGCCGGCGCTGCTGCATTGAGCTGCGTTCGGCCTATTTCTTCTTCCCGCCCGGCTCGACGGGCAGGCCGGCGGCCTTCCAGGCGGTGTAGCCGCCAAGGATGTGCCTGACCGGGGAAAGCCCCATGTCCTGGGCCGTCTTGGTGGCCAGGGCCGAGCGCCAGCCACCGGCGCAGAAGAAGACGAAGTTCTTCCCCGAGGCGAAAAACGGCTTGTGATATGGGCTTTCGGGATCGATCCAGAATTCCAGCATGCCGCGGGTGACATGCCTCGCGCCGGGGATCCGGCCGTCGCGTTCCACCTCGCGTGGATCCCGCAGGTCGACGAAGACCGTGTCTTCATCGTCGAGCAGTCCGGCGGCCTCCTCGGGCGACACCACCTCGATCTCGGCATTGGCCTCGTCCAGCAGCTCGCGATACCCTTTTTTCATCCGACTTCCCCGGCCGCCCGTTTGGCAGGCTGCCGGGATTTGCAGCACAATGGGCGGTGTTTGTCACGCCTTGTCGACAGGGGGAGGCTTCCGAGATGCGCTCGCCGCCATGGCCAACAGGCGCGCTGGCCCGGCATTGATGGTCACGGGGCGCCAGTGTTTGCTCTCCGCCGGTTTGCCGGGAGGAGTGGAAAGCGCTTGGCGTCGAGCGTCACGATGTTGTGAAACCGTTCTGCAACAAGCGTCTCAAAATTTATGGAAGCTTAACGAAATCGGTATGAATCGGTATAGTCACGCCTTACATCCGCCACGCGGACAGCGAGACGGTCAAGTGGTGCGGAACGGGAACCGGTTGTAGCCGGAGCGGGTGATCCATGAAATTTCTCCGAAACAAGGCAACCGTGATTCCGCTTGTGGCGATCACGGCGACACTGGCACTCGGCGTGCCGCATGCCGGTGCGCAAGGCCTGCTGGAAATGCTCTTCGGCGGCGGCGTCAAGCGTGCTCCGCAAGGCGAGTTTCCTCCGCCGCCGCCTAAATACAAGCCCAAAGCCCCCGCCGCAGGCGGGGTGAAAATCAGCAGCCCGTCCTACTACACCTACAAGGCCGACCGCCTGGTCCGCATCGATTTCTCGGCCCTGACAGCTGCGTCCCAACCGGCGACGCCGCAGGACGCCGCGTTTGTTCCCTCGGCCACGGGTGCCGCCTTTCGGGACGCCATTGCAGGGCTCGGCGATTACGAACTCTATGCCGAGCCCGATGTCGCCAAGGCGCTGATCGCCTACTACTCGGCCAATCCGGATTTCATCTGGGTGACCGGATCCGGCCCCAACAATCGCGCGCAGGATGCGGTGCGGGTGCTTGGCGAGGCCGCCAGCTATGGCCTCACGCCAGCAGATTATACGGTCGAGGTGCCGACCACCAGCGCATCACCCGCCGACGCCAACGCCCAGCTGAAAGAACTCGTTCGGTTCGAGATGGCGCTCTCGGCGCGCGTGCTTCGCTACGCCCATGACGCCCAGAACGGCCGTGTCGAGCCCAATCGCATGACCGGCTACTATGATTTGCCCGCCAAGCCTCTCGACCTGGTTGGTGTGCTGAAAACGCTGGCGCATACCCAGGAAGTGCGCACCTACCTCGAATCGCGTCATCCGCAGAATCCGGAATATCAGGCGCTGCGTGTCGAACTGGAATCCTTGCAGGCCAGCGCCGAGAACGAAATCGTCGTCGACCCCAAGCTGCTGCTGAAGCCGGGCGAAACCAGTTCGGAACTGCCAAAGCTGCTGAAACTGATTGCGCGCAACCTCGACGACGAGATGGGCGGCACCTATGGCGAGGTTCTGGCCAGGCTTGCTGCAAGCGACGTCTATGTTCCGGAACTGGTTCCGGTCATCAAGGCCGTGCAGCAGAAGCAAGGCATGAAAGGCGACGGCGTCATCGGGCCGCGCACTGTCGCGGCGCTGGCCGGCACGTCCAAGGCCGACAGGCTTCTGAAGGTGCAAGTGGCGCTGGAGGAACTGCGCTGGCTGCCTTCAGATCTCGGCAGCCCGCGTGTCTTCATCAACCAGCCGGCCTTTACGGCCAGCTACATCGACAATGGCCAGGAACAGCTGAAGACGCGCGCCGTCATCGGCCGGACCACCAACCAGACGGCGTTCTTCTACGATCAGATCAAACAGGTCGATTTCCATCCCTATTGGGGCGTGCCGCAGTCGATCATCGTCAACGAGATGCTGCCCAGGCTGCGCAGTGATCCCGGCTATCTCGACCGGGCCGGCTACGAAGTGACCGATGCGAAGGGCAAGCGTATTCCTTCGTCGGCGGTCAACTGGGGCGCCTATGGCTCCAACATCCCCTATAACGTGCGCCAGCAGCCAAGCGAGGCCAACGCGCTGGGTGAATTGAAGATCCTGTTCCCCAACAAGCATGCCATCTACATGCACGACACGCCGCAGAAGTCGTTCTTCAAGCAGGACATGCGCGCTCTCAGCCATGGCTGCGTGCGATTGCAGGATCCGCGCGGCATGGCGGCGGCGGTGCTTGGCACGTCGGTCGACTATGTCGCCGAGAAGCTGAAGCACGGGCATTCGTCCGAGGATGTGACGCGCAAGATTCCGGTCTACGTCGCTTATTTCACCGCCTGGCCCGACATGTCCGGCAAGGTCGAGTATTTCAACGATGTCTACGACCGCGATTCGAGACTGAAGCAGGCATTGGACGCCACCGAGGCGGTGCGTTCGCCGTCGAGCTGATTTCAGCGGTCCGGGACTGGGCGTCGGAAACCGGCGTCCCGTCCGGCAATCAGCCAATAAACCAGCCCGGCGACAAGGCCGGCGCCGGCGACGATGCCGATGTCGACCCAGCGCTCGGGATCCATGTCCTCCGGCGCACTGGGCCAGATCAGGGCGAAGCCTCCGACCGAGGCGCCGGCGCCGAAAACCATGTGCAGCAGCGCATTGCGCAATGAAAAAAACTCGGCGATCAGCGCGAAGGTGAGCGTCTGGCCGCCGGTCACCACAATCGTCAGGAAATAGATGAACAGGCCGAGCGGCGGCACCACGAGGGCCGCGATCGGCGTGATGCCCATGACGTCGAAATAGGCGGGCGCGCCCGGCAAGGAACTGAGCACGGCATAGATTGCCACCACGGCGATCAGGCCGATCAACACCGCCACCAGATAGGCGGCAAGCATCATCAGGATGCGCTTCGACACGTGCTTGGCCTGCACCACGCCCCCCGGCTCGGTACACCACGGCAATCAGCCAGCAAAAGCGGATTGGCGCAAGGGCCTTGAGCGCTGCGGAGAAGGCGGCTCAGGCCCCGGCGTACACTGGCAACGACCATGACCCTTTGACGGGTGACATCGATCCCGAACTCCGACCTTGAAGTGATAAGGCCGGCCTGCGTACCACCAAGCCAAAGAGCTCAGGAGCGGGTATTGATCGCCAGCCTCACTTTGGTTCGGCGGTCACGGGATCGTAGGTGATCTCAACCTTCGCCTTGTCCGACGTATAGTAGGTGACGACGTAGGCGTCCTTGTCCCAGTCGACCTCCTTCACGTAGCGAAAGCCGTCGCGTTGCTCGACCTTGGCGAGAATCTCCGACAGTTTCTTGGCGTTTGGCGGCGGCAAGGGACTGTCGTCCGCGGCCAAGGCCGGCCCGCAAGTGAAAAGAACGGCGACGCTGGTCGCCAACAGAAATCTATGCATGAATTTCCCTCAAGTTTTGACGGAAAGAAACTCACCAGCGTGCCTGTTGGTTCCGTGGCCGGCAGCGCAGGACGTCCCGGAGCCGAAGGTCAAACAGACCATTCCGACAGTCCGGCAAGTTGCAGTCGATCCGGCCGCCGCAAACGTCGACCGAGCGGCGATAGGGTTTTTGCCTTGGGGCGGCGGATTGGTCGGCACCCTGGCAAGTCCACGGCCGGCTGATTGACGGCCTTATCGGTATCGGCGCAACCGCGAATCTATGCTAAGCCGCCGCACAATCAATCCAAAGGACGATCCCCCGTGAGCGAACCGACCGTGGCCCAGGCGACCGAGAGCATCTATGCTTCGCTGCGGGCGGACAATGCCGACATCGACGCACATATCGCGACCCTCAAGGCGGCACTGATCCGAGAAGGTGTGAAACAGGCGATTTTCGATCCGACCAAGTTGGCGCAGAACAACCGCTCGGGCCGTAAGCTGATGCAGGCCTATTTTCGGCAGCGCGGCGTCAGCGTGGTGTTCTCAGACTAGCGGAACCGCCGCGGTGATCTCGGCGCGACGTTGATCTGCTTGGCCGCTCCCCCAATTCTAGCCGTCGCCTTTCCTCGACCACCAGAGCCCGCAAGGCTGCACGGCTGAAAATATCTGCCGAGATCAAGCCGCCCGTCGCCAGGCTCTGTCAGTCCGCCCTGTCGCCCGCAGCCATCGCGGCAGGATCCATCCACATAGCGCCCACGGCGTGGCCATCGGGATCAGCGAGGTCGCGGGTATACATGAACCCGTGATCTTCGATTGGATTGATGTCGGCCGTTCCGCCGTTCGCGGCAGCCGCGGCTGCCATTGCGTCCACGGCGTCGCGGCTGTCCAGTGACAGGGCCAGCATGACCTCGCTGGACGTGGATGGCGGGATGGGGCGGGTCGTAAAGGTCCGCCACTTGGCCTGGCTGAGCAGCATGAAGTTAATGTTCTCACTCCACACCATCCAGGCAGCTGTGTCATCGGGGAAATCGGGGTTGTTCTTGAAGCCGAGCGATTCGTAGAAGGCCCTGGATGCCTTCACATCGGTGACGGGCAGGCTCACAAAGATCTTCTTGCTCATCGGTCACTCCCTGATTTGTTGAGATGCCTGTCCAATGGGTGGCTCCGGTTTGAAGACGGTTGGCCGCGCGCGGAACCGACACGGCATCTCAAATTTTTCGAGTTTCCAATGCAGTGACACGGATGCCTGGCTCGGCGGCGTTACGTGGGTATCCGCGCTCGCTAAGCGTCAGGGGCGATTTTGGATAGTTTACGAAGCCAATTCATCCAACGTCGA
Source organism: Mesorhizobium sp. (assembly GCF_041661565.1). GTDB lineage: Bacteria > Pseudomonadota > Alphaproteobacteria > Rhizobiales > Rhizobiaceae > Mesorhizobium. The sequence goes on along the minus strand of NZ_JBAZUD010000148.1, from coordinate 163 downwards.
GCGGTTGGATGGTGGGCGATGCAGGGATTGAACCTGCGACCCCACCCGTGTGAAGGGTGTGCTCTCCCGCTGAGCTAATCGCCCGCTCGTTGCCCGAAGGCCAAGCGAGCCGCGATATAAGGGAGGCCCACGGGGGAAGTCAAGGCAGTGTCCGGCGTTCCGA
>NZ_JBAZUD010000147.1:0-11789 GCF_041661565.1 Mesorhizobium sp. | reverse complement strand
TTTCCCGATCAAGGAGCCGAAGGAAACGAGCTGGAGCTTCACCGGCCCGTTCGGAACCTACGACAAGGGACAGCTGCAGCGCGGCCTGAAGGTTTACAAGGAAGTCTGCTCGGCCTGCCATTCGATGAATATGGTGGCGTTCCGCACCCTCTCGGACCTCGGCTATTCCGATGCGCAGCTCAAGACGCTGGCGGCCGAGTACACCATCCATGACGGCCCCAACGATGCCGGCGACATGTTCGACCGTCCCGGCAAGCCGTCGGACTATTTTCCGGCGCCATTCGCCAATGAGGAAGCCGCCGCGGCGTCAAATGGCGGCGCCGCGCCGCCCGACATGTCGCTGTTGGCCAAGGCGCGCGGCGTCGAGCGCGGCTTTCCGCAATTCGTCTTCGATATCTTCACGCAGTACGACGCGGGCGGTCCCGACTACATCCACTCGCTGCTGACCGGCTATGACGAGACGCCGCCGGCGGGCATGGTTATCCCGGAAGGCACCCACTACAACCCATACTTCATGTCGGGCGTGTCGCTGAAGATGCCCAAGCCGCTGTCGGACGGGCAGGTGACCTATGATGACGGCGCGCCACAGACCGTCGACCAATACGCCCGCGACGTTTCCGCTTTCCTGACATGGGCGGCCGAGCCGCACATGGAAGCGCGCAAGAAGACCGGCTTCCGCGTGCTGGTGTTCCTGCTGCTGTTCGGCGCACTGCTTTACCTCACCAAGCGCAAGGTGTGGGAAGGCGTGGCGCACTAAGCCGCGCACGCAGCGAATGCGGGGGCGCCGAAAGGCGCCCTTTTTGCGTCGTTTCCTGAAATCTGCGCCAACACGGGCGCCGGCTGTCGAACAAGTCCGTTGGCAGGGTGCCATGCGATTGGTATTGCACGCGGGACGGTGACAACAGGGCGTCCCCGACATGGCATTGGAAATCGATCATGCGGCTGAGCGACTGTCACAATTTTCATGATTTCCGCCGCATGGCGCAGAGGCGTCTGCCGGGGCCGATCTTCAACTACATCGACGGCGCGGCGGATGATGAAGTCACCTATCGCCGCAACAGCGAAAGCTTCGAGACCTGCGACCTCGTCCCCAACGTGCTGCGCGGGGTGAGCGATATCGACATGTCGGTGACGGTGATGGGCCAGAAGCTGGCAATGCCGTTCTATTGCTCGCCGACCGCCTTGCAGCGCCTGTTCCACCATCAGGGCGAGCGCGCCGTGGCCAAGGCCGCCGCCAAGTTCGGGACCATGTTCGGCGTCTCCTCGCTGGGCACCGTCAGCCTCGAGGAGGCGCGCAAGATCAGCAGCGGCCCGCAAGTCTATCAGTTCTACTTCCACAGGGACCGCGGCCTCAACCGGGCGATGATGCAGCGCGCAAAGCAGGTTGGCGTCGAGGTGATGATGCTGACGGTGGACAGCATCACGGGCGGAAACCGCGAGCGCGACAAGCGCACCGGGTTCGCCATCCCCTTCAAGCTCAATCTGGCTGGAATGGCGCAGTTCGCGCTCAAGCCGGCCTGGGCCCTGAACTATTTCACCCACGAAGGGTTCAGGCTGCCGCAACTGGACGAACATGTCGACATGGGCGGCGGCACGATGTCGATCAGCCGCTACTTCACCGAGATGCTCGACCCGTCGATGACCTGGGACGATGTCGCCGACATGGTCAAGCTGTGGTCGGGTCCGTTCTGCCTCAAGGGCATCATGTCGGTGGAGGATGCCAGACGCGCCGTCGACATCGGCTGCAGCGGCATCGTGCTGTCCAATCATGGCGGCCGGCAACTGGATGGTTCGCGGGCGGCCTTCGACCAGCTCGCCGAGATCGTCGACGCGGTCGGCGACAAGATCGACGTGATCATGGATGGCGGCGTACAACGCGGCACGCATGTGCTCAAGGCGCTGTCGCTGGGGGCCAAGGCCGTCGGCGTCGGGCGCTACTATCTGTTTCCGCTGGCGGCGGCGGGCCAGCCGGGCGTCGAGCGGGCGCTCGAACAGATGCGGGTCGAGATCGAACGCGGCATGAAGCTGATGGGCTGCAGCTCGGTCGAACAATTGTCGCGCACGAATCTCCGTTTCAGGTAGGCAATCATGAAACCTTCGCTCGAAGAGACGCTGCTGGCCTCGATCCGCACCATTCCCGACTACCCCAGGCCCGGCATCCTGTTTCGCGACATCACCACGCTGCTCGGCAATGCAAGCGCCTTCCGCCGTTCCATCGACGAACTGGTGCATCCCTATGCCGGCCAGAAGATCGACAAGATCGCTGGCATCGAGGCTCGCGGCTTCATCCTTGGCGGCGCCGTGGCGCACCAGCTTTCGGCCGGGTTCGTGCCGATCCGCAAGAAGGGCAAGCTGCCATATGAAACGGTGCGCGTCGCCTACAGCCTGGAATACGGACTGGATGAGATGGAAATGCACAAGGATGGCGTGTTGCCGGGCGAAAAGGTCATCCTGGTCGACGATCTGATCGCCACCGGCGGCACCGCCGAGGCGGCGGTCAAGCTGCTGCGCCAGATCGGCGCCGACATCCTCGCGGCCTGCTTTGTCATCGATCTGCCGGACCTCGGCGGGCGCGCCAAGCTCGAGGCGCTTGGCGTGCCGGTGCGGACGCTGATTGGCTTCGAAGGTCATTGAGTGGTTTTTCCCTTCTCCCCTTGCGGGAGAAGGTGGCCGAGCGAAGCTCGGACGGATGAGGGGTGTTCCAGGGAACGCCAACGTCTCACTCCGCTGGAACACCCCTCAACCGTCTCGGCGCTGCGCGCCGATCCACCTTCTTCCCACAAGGGGAGAAGGGAGGGGGGGCGCTACTCGACCTTGACCAGCACCGCGCTTTCGAATTCCAGCACCTTGTCGCCGCTCGAATCGAACGCTTCGGAGCGCAGCGTCAGCAGCCGCCAGCCGGGGCGTGAGGCGATCGGGCGGTGGGACAGGGCGGTGCGGGTGAAGGTGATGGTTTGCCCGGCATAGACCGGCTTCAGCCATTTCAGGTTCTTGAACCCTGGCGAGGGGCCGAATTCCGGCGCTGGTCCCGGCCCGCTCCACACAGCGCCCATGCGGGTTTCGAGATTGAGTTTCATCCAGGTGGCGGCGGTGTGCCAGCCGGAGGCGCAAAGCCCGCCCAGCACGCTTTTCCTGGCCGCCTCCTCATCGATATGGAAGATTTGCGGATCGTATTTGCGGGCGAAGGCCTTGATCGCCTCGGCCTCGAATGTGTACGAGCCGAGCGTGACGGTGGTGCCGATGGCGAAGAACTCGTCCAACGTCATGCCGCGCGCTCCGCGGCGTCGCGGGTGAGGAACATGATCGAGTTCTCGAGTTCGAAGACGCTTTCGCCGCGCTGGTTGACGAGCTCGCCGCGCAAGGTCACCAAGCCCAGCTGCGGCTTCGACCTCGACAGGCGGCTGGCAAGGACGACGACGCTGCCGGCAAGCGTGTCGCCGGCCAGCACGGGTTTCTTCCATTTGACCAGGTCGACGCCGGGGGCGCCCTGGCAGGTCGAGTCCAGCAGGAAGGCATCGCACAGCATGCGCATGAACATGGCGCAGGTGTGCCAGCCCGAGGCCGACAGTCCGCCGAGAATGCTGGCCTTGCCGGCCTCCTCGTCGAGATGCATCGGCTGCGGGTCGAACTCGCTGGCGAATTCGACGATTTCGTCCGCCGACACCAGCTTGGTGCCGAGGTCGATCGATGCGCCCTCGACGAACTCCTCATAGGCCCAGGTTTTTGCGGTCATGGTCTGACATCCGGCTCGGCAATCCCGATCCCGAGGATCGGGCATCCCGGATGCAGGCCCCGGGCTCTTTGGTCAAGAGATTTCTGTAGCGCCAGGCTGCCCGGCATGGCTTCCGGCGCGTCCTTCAGAGCCAGCCACGGCGGCGGAAATACAAGTAGGGCAGGATGGCCGACAGCACCATCATGGCAATGGCGAAGGGGTAGCCGAACTCCCATTTCAATTCCGGGATAACGTCGAAATTCATGCCGTAGATCGAGGCGACCAGCGTCGGCGGAAGGAAGATGACGGCGGCGACGGAGAAGATCTTGATGATGGCGTTCTGCTCGATCGAGATCATGCCCAGCGTGGCGTCGAGCAGGAACGAGATCTTCTGCGACAGGAACGTGGCGTGGTCGGCGAGCGACAGCACGTCGCGCGACAGCGTCTTGATGCGGGCCTTGGTGTCCTTGCTCATCTTGGTGCGGGTCGAGGCGTGGGCAAAGAAGCCGGCGAGGCGCTGCAGGGAGATCAGGCTGTCGCGCACCGACGAGGCGACATCCTCCTTGCGTCCGATCGCCTTCAGCAATTCCTGGAAGTCGCGGTTGCGCTTGGACACCTTGGTCGAGCGCGCCTCGAAGATGTCGCGCGAAATCGCCTCGATGTCGCGCCCGGCGCGTTCGAGGATGTCGGCGAGACGGTCGACGATCGCCTCCAGCAGGCCGATGAGGATGGTGTCGCCGCTGGTGCAGCCCGTGGCCACCTTCTCGGCGCGCTGCGGAAATGTCTTGAACGCTTTCGGTTCATGGTAGCGCACGGTGATCAGCCTGGCGCCGGCGAGCACGAAGGTGACCGGCGACATCAGGGGATCGTCGACATCGGTCTGGGCAGGCAGGGTGGCGGTCATGAAGTAGGCGCCGTCCTCGACATAGAGGCGGCTCGAGATCTCGATCTCCTCCATCTCCTCGCGCGTCGGGACAGCGACGCCGAGCCAGGTCTCGATCGTCTCTTCCTCTTCCTTCGTCGGATTGAGCAGGTCGGCCCAGACGATGCTGTCGCTGTTCGCCAGGAGATCGTCGACGGCGCGCAGGCGCTCATTTTCGACGACGAAGGCCTTGATCATCGTCGGGTCTCCCTTGCTGGGGCCGAAGGTGCGTTCGGATTGACGCGGTGTTTCGGATGGCACGGGCCGGGCACTCTCGATGAAAGCTCCGGTCGCAGGAGCCGATTAGACCTGTGATGCGACAAGGTCAAGGCAGGCCACCCGGCCCGCCAAAGGGGGTGCCGCGGTGCCGCCGGGTCAGGACCAGCGCCGGCGGAGCGAAGCCTCAGGTGTTGAACTTGAACAGCATGATATCGCCGTCCTGGACGACATATTCCTTGCCCTCGTCGCGCGCCTTGCCGGCTTCCTTGGCCGCCACTTCGCCGCCCAGCGTGACAAAGTCGTTGTAGGCGATGGTCTGCGCGCGGATGAAGCCGCGCTCGAAGTCGGTGTGGATGACGCCGGCCGCCTGCGGTGCCTTGTCGCCCTTGTGCACGGTCCAGGCGCGCGTCTCCTTCGGCCCCACGGTAAAGTAGGTGATGAGGTGCAACAGCTCGTAGCCGGCGCGGATGACCTTGTTGAGGCCGGGCTCGTCGAGGCCGAGCGAGGACAGGAATTCCATCTCCTCCTCGTCGCTGAGCTGCGCGACCTCGGCCTCGATCGCGGCCGAGATGACGACGGTGCGGGCGCCTTGCGCGGCGGCCATCTTTTCCACCGCCCTGGTGTGCTCGTTGCCGGTCGCGGCGTCGGCCTCGGCGACGTTGCAGACATAGAGCACCGGATGGGAGGTCAGCAGGTTCAGCCCCTGGAGAATGCCCAGATCCTCCGCCGAGATGCCGTTGAGCAGGACGCGGGTCGGCTTGCCGGCCTGCAGCAGTTCAAGGGCCGCCTCCATCATCGGCAGTACGGTGGTCGCTTCCTTGTCCTTGCTGGCGGCGCGCTTGCGGATCTGCACGATGCGGCGCTCCAGGCTGTCGAGGTCGGCCAGCATCAGCTCGGTCTCGACCGTCTCGGCATCGGCGACGGGATCGATGCGGCCTTCGACATGGGTGATGTCGTCGTCCTCGAAACAGCGCAGCACATGCACAATGGCGTCAACCTCGCGGATGTTGGCAAGGAACTGGTTGCCCAGGCCTTCGCCCTTCGAGGCGCCGCGCACCAGGCCGGCAATGTCGACGAAGGAGATGCGGGTCGGAATGATCTCCTTCGACTTGCCGATCGCCGCGATCTTCTGCAGGCGCGGGTCCGGCACCGCCACCTCGCCGGTATTCGGTTCGATGGTGCAGAACGGATAGTTGGCGGCCTGCGCCGCCGCCGTCCTGGTCAACGCGTTGAAGAGCGTCGACTTGCCGACGTTGGGCAAGCCAACGATGCCGCATTTGAAACCCATTGTGTCTGGTCCTATCGGGAAATCGAGATTTGATCAGGGCTATGGGCGATAGGGGTGATCAACGTCAAGCCCCGGGGCGCCGATCCTGCTCAGTCCTTGCCGCCGAACAGCTTCTTCAGCATGGCGGCCATCGGACCGGAGTCCGGCAGTTTGGCGGGCGCTTGCTGCGGACGGGCCTGGCGGATGTGGCTCTGCTGCTTCGCAGCCTGCTGCTTTTGTGACGGCTTTTCCGGCTCCGCGCCGGCCTTGCCCTGGACGGCGAGGGTGGCCTTGTTCATGAAGCCGGACTCGTCGCCCTTGACGATCATGGCGGCGTTGTCTGCAATGGCTTCGAGCAGAGGGTCGAGCCATTCGCGGTCGACCTTGTCGAAGTCGCCCAGCACATGGTGCTGGACCATTTCCCTGACACCGGGATGGCCGACGCCGATGCGCACGCGGCGATAGGCGTTGCCGACATGGCCGTCGATCGAGCGGATGCCGTTGTGGCCGCCGGCGCCGCCGCCGGTCTTGATGCGCAGCTTGCCTTCCGCGAGGTCTATCTCGTCATAGAAGACGGTGAGCGCGGACGGGTCGAGCTTGTAGAAGCGCAGCGCTTCGCCGACCGACTGGCCGGAATTGTTCATGAAGGTCTGCGGCTTGATCAGGACAAGCTTTTCGCCGGCAAGAGTGCCCTCGGCGATCAGGCCCTGGAATTTCTTCGACCAGGGCGAAAAGGAATGGCGGCGGGCGATTGCGTCCGCCGCCATGAAGCCGACATTGTGCCGGTTGCTGGCATACTTCACGCCCGGATTGCCGAGTCCTGCAAACAGCAGCATCGCCAGCTCCAGGCGGAATGAAATTACTTCTCTTCTGCGGCGGGAGCCGCTTCGGGTGCAGCCGCTTCAACCGTCTCTTCGGTCTCCGGCTTCATCGCCGACGAACCGGCAATGGTTGCGACGGTGAAGTCGCGGTCGGAGATGACGGGCTTCACGCCGGCCGGCAGCTTGACCGCCGAAATGTGGATCGAGTCGCCGATATTGGTGCCGGTGAGATCGATGGTGATGAATTCCGGGATCGCATTGGCCGGGCAGTGGAACTCGACTTCGTGACGCACGATGTTGAGCACGCCGCCGCGCTTGATGCCAGGCGACTTGTCCTCGTTGATGAAGTGGACAGGCACGTTGACATTGACCTCGGTGTCCTTGCCGATGCGCAGAAAGTCGACATGGACAGGGAAATCCTTGACCGGGTCGAGCTGGAAGTCCTTCGGCAGGACCTGGATCTTCTTGCCGTCGACATCGATCGTGGCGATCGTGGTCAGGAACCCGCCGCCATGGATCTTGTAGTAGATGTCCTTGTAGGTGAGCGAGATAGCCAGGGGAGGCTGCTTGTCACCGTAGATTACTGCAGGCACTTTACCGTTGCGACGAACTGCACGGGCGGACCCCTTACCGACCTGTTCGCGCGCTTCGGCCTTGAGCTCGTAAGTGTCGTGGCTCATGGCATTTCCTTTCGGTTTGTTCTGGAGCGTTCGCGGCGGGCAAATTGCCTGGACCGTAAACGTCGAAAGCCGCCGGGTGAGGCGGCCTTCCGCCGCGTTGCCTCCAAGGGTGTCTACGCGGGTGGCGGCTCTATAGCGGAAGGCGGCTGGCGGTGCAAGCTGTGGCGGGAAGGGGCATGCGCATGTCCGGACAGGTCCGCTACGCCCGATCCCCGGTCAGCGCATCGCGCAGGCCCTGGATCTGCCGGTTCAGCCTGTCGAGCTCGGCCAGCGTCATGCCGGAGCGTTCGATCAGCGCCTCGTTGAGGCAGTTGCATTGCTCAAGCAGGGCGCGACCGGCCCTGGTCAGGTCGACCTGTACCTGGCGCTCGTCGACCTGGCTGCGCTGGCGGGTGACCAGCCCGGCCTGCTCCATGCGCTTTACCAGGGGCGTCACCGTGCTCGATTCCAGGGCGAGCCTGTGCGCGATGCCGCCGACCGAGAGGCCGTCGGTCTCCGCCAGGGCATTGAGCACGAGATATTGCGGATAGGTGACGCCCATCTCGTCCAGCATCGGCTTGTAGGCGCGGTTGATCGCCATGCTGGTGGCGTAGAGTGTGAAGCAGATCTGGTTGTCCAACGGGAGAGGCAAGGCGCATTCCTTTTGCCGACTGAGCATCGCGTGTGTACCACCAAAAATAGTTATCGCGATACATATTTCCATGGACAGGGCGGTCGATCCACGCTAGTTTTATGAGTATCGCGATATTGTTTATCGCGATCAACAAATTAATGGAGACTGAGATGAACCAGACTTCGCGATCCAAGCCCGCCTCCGGCAGCGGCACCATCACCACCAAGGACGGAACCGAGATCTACTACAAGGACTGGGGAACCGGTCAGCCCATCGTCTTCCATCATGGTTGGCCGTTGAGCAGCGACGACTGGGATGCCCAGATGCTGTTCTTCCTGGCGCAGGGCTACCGTGTCATCGCCCATGACCGGCGCGGCCACGGCCGTTCGACCCAGACAGATATCGGCAACGAGATGGACACCTATGCTGCCGACGTGGCGGAACTCGCCGCTCATCTGGATCTCAGGGATGCCATCCATGTCGGCCATTCGACCGGCGGCGGCGAAGTTGCCCGCTATGTCGCGAAGTATGGCGCAGGCGGCCGTGTCGCCAAGGCGGTGCTGATCGGCGCGGTGCCGCCGATCATGCTCAAGACGCCGGCCAATCCCGGCGGCCTGCCGCTGGAAGTGTTCGACGGCTTCCGCTCCGCCCAGGCTGCCAACCGCGCGCAGTTCTTCCGCGATGTGCCGTCGGGTCCGTTCTACGGCTTCAACCGTCCGGGCGCCGAGGTCTCGCAGGGCGTCGTCGACAATTGGTGGCGCCAGGGCATGATGGGCGGCACCAAGGCGCACTATGATTGCATCAAGGCCTTCTCGGAGACCGACTTCACCGAAGACCTGAAGGCAATCGACGTGCCGGTGCTGGTCATGCATGGCGACGACGACCAGATCGTGCCGATCGCCGACTCGGCGCTGCTGTCGATCAAGCTGCTCAAGAGGGGCGAGCTGAAGGTCTACAAGGGTTTCCCGCATGGCATGGCCACAACCCATGCCGATGTCATCAACGCCGACCTGCTGGCCTTCTTCAAGGCGTAAATTGCCGGGAACGGCAGCTAAAGACGCACCCGTCGGCTGGCGGGTGCGTTTTTTGTATCAGGACTGGGGCAGCCGAATCTAGGCGGCTGCCGGAGCCTTCCGGGCTTCCTTCATGTTCGGCAGGAACACCGTCAGCAGGCCCAGGAACGGGAGGTACGAGCAGATCTGGAAGACGAAATCGATGCCCTTCATGTCGGCGACGACGCCGAGCACGGCGGCGGCGATGCCGCCCATGCCGAAGGCGAAGCCGAAGAAGATGCCGGCGATCATGCCGACGCGGCCCGGCACCAGTTCCTGGGCGAAGACGACGATGTTGGAGAAGGCCGATGACAGGATCAGCCCGATCAGCACCGTCAGCACCATCGTCCATTCCATGTTGGCGTAGGGCAGCGCCAGCGTGAAGGGCAGCACGCCGACGATCGAGAACCAGATCATTGCCTTCTGTCCGTAGCGGTCGCCGAACGGACCGCCGAGCAGGATGCCGAGCGCCGAGGCGCCGAGGAACAGGAACAGCATGATCTGCGACATCTGGACCGAAACGCCGAACTTATGGATCGAATAGAAGGTGTAGTAGCTGGCGAGGCTGGCGATGTAGGCGTTCTTGCTCAGCACCAGGAGGGTCAGCACGATCAGGGCATTCATCACCTTGCGCCGCGGGAAGGGCGAGACGAAACTTGCCGCCTTGTGGTTGGCCTGCGCGGCGCGCAGCCGGCTGTACCAGCCGCCGACCCGCCACAAGACGACGATGCCGATCAGCGAGCCGACGGCGAACCAGGAGATGCTCGTCTGGCCGAACGGCACGACGATGAAGGCGGCCAGCAGCGGCCCCATGGACTGGCCGAAATTGCCGCCGACCTGGAACAGCGACTGCGCCAGCCCGAACCGGCCGCCGGACGCAAAGCGGGCGATGCGCGAGGATTCCGGATGGAAGATCGCCGAGCCGATGCCGATCAGCGAGGCGCCGATCAGCAGCAGCGCATAGTGCCCGGCATAGGCCAGCACGATCAGGCCGATCAGGGACGACGCCATGCCATAGGGCAGGGAATAGGGCATCGGCTTCTTGTCGGTGATCATGCCGATGACCGGCTGCAGCAGCGATGCCGTCACCTGGAAGGTGAAGGTCAGCAGGCCGATCTGCCAGAAATCAAGGCCGTAATTCTCTTTCAGCAGCGGGTAGATGGCCGATAGCAGAGACTGCATGATGTCGTTGATGCAGTGGCAAAAGCTCACCGCCAGGATGACGGTGAAGGCCGTCGCCTGGGCTGAAGCATGGCTGGCGATCGCGGGCGGTGCGATGCTGGTGGCTGTCGTATCGGTCAAGGCAGGCTCCGTCGTCTTCCTGGCGGGCAACCCGCGGGGCACCTTGGCGGGGCTTGCGCGTCGCCCAAAGTGACGGCTGCCTTATAGGCTGCTTGCCGGGCGACTTCTTTCGTGGTTTGGTCCAATAGTTTCGCAAGTGGGCCATACACGATGCCGCATGGCAGGGAAATCTTTCACGCCGGCAACGGCGATCTCGAGCAGATGCACGAGCGTCGCTGGCAGTGGCTGGAACAGGTGGCCGGACCGGCGGTGGCCTTGCCGACCGAATATCCGGACGGCTACCACGTTCCGCGACATCGCCACAGCCGCAGCCAGTTGCTGCACGCGCTGGTCGGTGTCGTGCTGGTGACGACGCGGCACGGGCGCTGGATGGTGCCGCCCGATCACGCGATGTGGATCCCGGCCGGCACCGAGCATTCGGTCGAAATGCTGGGCGATGTCTCGATGCGTTCGGTCTATGTCATGCCGCAGGCGATTCCCGGCCTGCCTGAAGGGCTGCGTGTGGTCGGCGTCACCGACCTGATGCACAGCCTGATCGTGGAATCCGAAAAGCTGCCGCAGGGCGGCGAATTGCAGGGGCGAGGCGGGCTGATCATGAATCTCCTGCTGCATGAAATCCCGACCTTGCCGGAACGGCCGCTCGGCCTGCCGTTCCCGTCCGACCAGAGGCTTGCCGCGCTGTGCCGGCGCTTCGTCGCCGCGCCTTCGCCGCGCGCGACGATCGACGAATGGGCTGATGCCGCCGGCATGAGCCGCCGTTCCTTCACCCGCGCCTTCCATCGCCAAACCGGCCTGTCGCTGTCGACCTGGCGCCAGCAGGCCTGCCTGTTCGCGGCCTTGCCCAGGCTGGCAGACGGCGAACCGATCACACGGGTTGCGCTCGACCTCGGCTATGACAGCGTGCCGGCCTTCATCACCATGTTCAAGCGCATGCTGGGAACTTCACCGCGCGGCTATATGCGCGGCGCGCGCGACAGCGGCGAAAGCCCGCGTCGGCCAGCGGCCGAAAGCGGAACCAGATTGCTGCCGTCCGGAGTCTAGTCGAACAGGCTCGACACCGATTCCTCGGTGGCCGTGCGCGAGATGGCTTCGCCCATCAGATCGCCGATCGAGATGACGCGGATGTTGGGTGCGTCGAGCACGCCTTGCGTCGGCTGGATGGAATCGGTGATCACCAGCTCCTGCAGCTTCGAACTGCTGA
>NZ_JBAZUD010000146.1:0-12001 GCF_041661565.1 Mesorhizobium sp. | reverse complement strand
TGACGCGCATCCGCGCCGCGCAGGCGCCTGGCGGCTCCGGCGCGCTGCGCCTGGTCGCCGAACTCCTCAAGCGCACGCGTTCGGACGCCACGGTTTGGCTGTCGGATCCGACATGGCCGAACCACATGCCGGTGATGCGTGCCGCTGGCCTGCAAATCCGCGAATATCCCTATTTCGATGCCGCTTCGGGTGCCGTCCGTTTCGACGACCTGCTGGCGGCGCTGCGGACGGCCACCAGCGGCGACGTGGTGATGCTGCACGGCTGCTGCCACAACCCGACCGGAGCCAATCTGGACGCGGCGCAGTGGCAGGCGGTTACCGATCTGGTCGTCGAGCGCGGCCTGCTGCCGTTCGTCGACATTGCCTATCAGGGCTTCGGCGATGGCCTCGAGGCGGACGCCCTCGGCCTGCGGCTTCTGGCCGCGAAGGTCCCTGAAATGGTCGTCGCCTCCAGTTGCTCGAAGAACTTCGCCGTCTACCGCGACCGCGTCGGCTCAGCGATCATCCTGGCCAGGGATGGCGCCCAGGCCGACGTCGCGATGAGCCAGATGCTTTCGGCGGCGCGTGCCATGTATTCGATGCCGCCGGACCATGGTGCTGCCGCCGTTCGCATCGTGCTGGAAGACGACGCATTGCGCGCCGACTGGGAAGCCGAACTTGAGGAGATGCGCTTGCGCATGCTGAGGCTGCGTGTCCAGTTCGCCGAGGCATTGCGCCGGCGGTCCAACTCCGACCGCTTCGACTTCGTCGCCAGCCATCGCGGCATGTTCTCGCGCCTGGGTCTGACGGAAGCACAGGTCGAGCGGCTGCGCGCCGAGCACGGCGTCTACATGGTCGGCGACAGCCGCATCAACGTGGCGGGCCTGCCCGAGGACCGCATGGATGAACTCGCCAAGGCGATCGTCTCCGTGCTCGACTGACAAGGCTGGTCGCGCAGCTGTGGACAAGATACCGACGCTGGTCGACAGCATTGGCTGCGTGGCCACCAGCGGGATAGCATCACTTTATGACGCCATCGAAAGACATTTCGCGCCTGATCGAGATCATGGCGGCGCTGCGGGCGCCCCAGACCGGCTGTCCCTGGGACATCGAACAGGATTTCTCGACCATAGCGCCCTACACGATCGAGGAAGCCTATGAGGTGGCCGATGCCATCGCCCGCGGTGACCTCGACGATCTGCGCGACGAACTGGGCGATCTGCTGCTGCAGGTCGTCTACCACGCGCAAATTGCCGAGGAAGCCGGCGCATTCGCCTTCCCCGACGTGGTCCAGGCGATCACGACAAAGATGATCCGTCGCCACCCCCATGTGTTCGGTGACGAGAAGGCGCGCAGCGCCGGCATGGCCAAGGGCATGTGGGAAACGATCAAGGCGCAGGAGAAGGCTGAAAAGCGCAGCGCCCGCCTGGCGCGCGGGCTTGACCCCGAAGACAATGGCAAGGGCTTTCTGGACAGCGTACCGGTCGCCCTGCCCGCGCTGACGCGAGCGCTGAAGCTTCAGGAGAAGGCCGCGCGCGTCGGTTTCGACTGGAGCGAGGCCGCACCCATCCTCGACAAGATCGAGGAGGAGATCGGCGAATTGCGCGAGGCGCTGGCCAAGGGCGACACCGCCTCGATCAAGGACGAGTTCGGCGACATGCTGTTTGCCGTCGTCAATCTCGGGCGACACCTCAAGGTCGATTCCGAAGCAGCGTTGAGTGGCACCAACGAAAAATTCCGCACGCGTTTCCACTACGTCGAGCAGGCTTTGGAAAAAGCGGGTAACTCGTTGGAAAAAGCAAGTTTGGCCGAGATGGAAGCGCTCTGGCAGGAAGCAAAGACCGCGAAGTAGCGCGTGCCAAGCTGCCGGTGCTACCCCTGACTTTTGCGACGCAATCTGCTTTCGATCTCTTCGCGCGCGCTTGCCGTGGCCTTGAGTGAGATGGTGGTACCGCCATCGTCATTGTCAGTACGCGAGACCACGTCGCCGTTGCGGTAGAGCCAGTCGACAACGCCAAACTGAGCCGGCTCGATGGTCACCGTCAGGTCTTCCAACTCGCCCGCCATGCGCGTCTCGATGATCGCCTTCAGCGCATCGATCCCCTCGCCTGTCACCGCCGACACGGCAACAGGCGGCGCCTTGCTGGCATCGGCGCCATCGGCGAGCAGGCGGGTCCTGTTACCTTCGTCGAGCCGGTCGATCTTGTTCCAAACTTCGATGACCCGCTTGGGGTCACCAGCGTCGACGCCGAGGTCGGCCAGGATGCGCTCGACATCGTCGGCCTGGGCGGCCGTGTCGGGATCGGAAATATCGCGCAGGTGGATGACCAGATCTGCCTCGACCACCTCTTCCAGCGTCGCTCGGAAGGCCGCGATCAGGTGCGTGGGCAGGTCCGAGATGAAGCCGACCGTATCCGAGAGGATGATAGGGGTGCCGTGCGGCAGGCGCACGCGGCGCAGCGTCGGATCGAGCGTGGCGAAAAGCATGTCCTGTGCCAGCACGTCGGCTCCGGTCAGCCGGTTGAAAAGCGTCGATTTGCCCGCATTGGTGTAACCCACGATGGCGACCACCGGGAACGGCACCTTCTTGCGCTTGGCGCGGTGCAGGTCGCGGGTGCGGCGCACGGTTTCCAGCTCGTGCTTGAGCTTGATGATCTTTTCTTGCAGCTGCCGACGGTCGGATTCGATCTGGGTTTCGCCAGGACCACCCAGGAAGCCGGCACCGCCACGCTGGCGTTCCAGATGGGTCCAGCTACGGACCAGACGGCCCTTCTGGTAGTTGAGGTGGGCAAGCTCGACCTGCAGCGTGCCTTCCTTGGTGCGGGCGCGCTCTCCAAATATCTCCAGGATCAGCCCGGTGCGATCCAGCACCTTGGCGTTCAGCTGCTTTTCCAGATTGCGCTGCTGCACTGGCGTTAGCGGATGGTCGACGATGACCAGCTCCGCATGGCCTTCCCTGACGATTTCGGCGAACTCCTCGACCTTGCCGCTACCGAGCAGGGTCGCCGGGCGCGGGTCGTTGACGGTCACCACCGCCGTATGGATCGGATCAAGGTTGATGGCGCGGGCGAGGCCGACGGCCTCGTCGCGGCGGGCGTCAGCGGATCGCGTCAGCCGCGGGCGGTTGGTCTCGTCGTCGCCGCGCGGCTGGCGGGTAAGCACGGGCACGATGACGACAGCCCGGGTCGGACCCTTGGCTTCCGTCCCGGGATGATGGGTTGGTTTGCCGCGGACCGTACCGTCCGCGTCTTTCTCACGTGCCAATCAGGCGCCCTGGCTTTCCTCGCCATCGAACATCTGAACCGGCTGGCTCGGCATGATCGTGGAAATGGCGTGCTTGTAGACGAGCTGGGAGTGGCCGTCACGGCGCAGCAGGACACAGAAGTTGTCGAAGGAAGTGACCACGCCGGTCAGCTTCACGCCGTTGATCAGGAAGATGGTGAGTGGGTTCTTGCTCTTGCGAACTGAATTCAGGAACAGGTCCTGAAGGTTTTGCGATCGTTCCGCCATTGTTCTTGCTTTCGCCGATCCCCTTCGGTTTGCAAACCAATGCGCCAAATTGTCCGGCACATGTCAAGCTCGCAAACACCATCTTGTCGTCAGTAACGACAAGCAGAACGAGATATATTGATGTTCATTCCACCTGTGCGGTTATCAGGCTGGACTTTTTTCCGCAACGTCAAAAAATGCCTGTCGCAACGAAAGTGTTACCGAACCGGGATGTCCATTAGCCACCGCATCACCGTCGATGGTCACGACCGGCATGGCGATGGTCGTGGCGGAACTGATGAACGCCTCGCGCGCCGACTTGGCCTCGGCAACCGAAAAGCCGCGCTCTTCGATTTTGAGCCCGAGCTTGGCGGCCACTTCGAACATGGTGGTGCGGGTGATGCCGCGCAGGATGCCGTGCTCGGCCGGCCTGGTTACGAGCACCCCATCGCGTGTGACGATCCAGGCATTCGACGAGCCGCCTTCCTTGACGTTGCCGTCTGTGTCGACGAACCAAGCCTCCTGCGCGCCTGCTTCCCTCGCCTTCTGCTTGGCCAGCACATTGGGCAGCAGCCCCACGGTCTTGATGTCGACCCTGTCCCACCGGTTCTCCGGCACGGTGATGACGGCGATGCCGGTTTCGGCGCGCTTGGCCCCTGCCGTCGGATCGGCTTTCTTGGCGGTGACGACCAGGGACGGCCTGGTATCCGCCGACGGGAAGACGAAATCGCGGCTGGCGACGCCGCGCGTGACCTGGACATAGACCAGGCCGTTGACGACACGGTTGCGGTTGACCACCTCGCGCAGGATGAACGGCAAAACACCGCGCGTGACCGGCCAGGAGATCGACAATTCGGACAGCGAGCGGTTCAAGCGCGCGAGGTGGCGCGGCATGTCGACGATGAAGCCCCGCGCCACCTCGCAGACCTCGTAGACGCCGTCGGCGAACTGGTATCCCCTGTCCTCGATGTGCACGGAAGCGTCCGCATGGGCGACGTAGCGCCCGTTGACATAGGCTATGCGCGGCATTGGCGACCCCTGGAAAACCACTGGGCTTTCTTATGCGATTCCGCGGTCGCCGTAACCGCCAAATGGTTGGCACAAGCGCGCTGGTTGGCCGTCACGCGGGTCAGACCCCCAGTGACTTCAGCTTGCGGTGCAAGGCGGAGCGCTCCATTCCGATGAATTCGGCGGTCTTCGAGATATTGCCGCCGAACCGGTTGATCTGGGCGATGAGATAGTCCTTCTCGAACTGTTCGCGCGCCTCGCGCAGCGGCAGCGCCATGATGTGCTGGTCCGACTGGTTGGGCGTTCGCGGCATGACGTCGCCGATCTCGGCCGGCAACAGATCGGCGGTGATCGGCGCGTCGACATCGTCGCCGCGCGCCAGGATCATCAGCCGCTCGACATTGTTGCGCAGCTGGCGGACATTGCCCGGCCAGTTGTGCGCCTGCAGCACGGCCAGCGCGTCGTCGCCGATTCGGCGCGGCTTGATCCCGGCTTGGCGGGCGATCTGCTTCATGAAATTGTCGACGAGATAGGGAATATCCTCGCGCCGCTCGGCCAGTCCCGGCACCATCACCGGAACCACGGCGAGGCGGTGGTAGAGGTCCTCGCGGAAACGCCCGTCGGCGATCATCGCCTCGAGATTCTGCGAGGTCGAGGAGATGATGCGGACATCGACCTTGACCCGCTTGGTGCCCCCTACCCGCTCGAACTGCTGCTCGACCAGCACGCGCAGGATCTTGTTTTGCGTCTCGCGCGGCATGTCGGCCACTTCGTCGATGTAGAGGATGCCGCGATGGGCCTCTTCGAGCGCGCCGACCTTGCGCTCGACACCGTTGGACTCGGTACCGAACAACTCGACTTCCATGCGTTCGGGCGTGATGTTGGCGGCGCTCAGCGTCACGAATGGCGCCGTCTTGCGTGCCGACAGCGTGTGGATGGCGCGGGCGGCCAGTTCCTTGCCCGAACCGGAAGGACCGATGATCATGACGCGGCTGTTGGTTGGCGCGACGCGCTCGATGGTCTGGCGCAGCTGGCTCATCGCCGACGACATACCGATCAGATCGAAAGTCTCGCCGCTGCGCTGCTTGAGGTCGGAAACCTCACGCCGCAGCTTAGAGGTCTCGAGCGCACGTTCGGCGATCAGGATCAGCCTGTCGGCCTTGAACGGCTTCTCGATGAAGTCGTAGGCGCCGCGACGGATGGCGGAGACCGCCGTTTCGATGTTGCCGTGGCCGGAGATCATGACCACCGGCAAGGTCGGGTGCATGGTCTTGATCTCGTCCAGCAAGGCCAGCCCGTCGAGGCGCGAACCCTGCAGCCAGATGTCGAGGAAGATCAGCCGCGGCGCCCGGTCGGCTATCGCCGCCAGAGCGCTGTCGGCATCGAACGCCGTGCGGGTTTCGTGACCTTCGTCGCTCAGGATGCCCGCGACGAGTTCACGGATGTCTTCCTCGTCATCGACGATGAGAATATCAGACGCCATTACCGACCTTTTCAGTTTCTCGTTCGTTCTCGGCCCTGCTTTCGCCGCGCGGAGCGACGGTGGCGGCGGGCGGCAGGATGATGCTGATCATCGCGCCGCGCCCATTGTGGAAATCGGCCGGCGCGTCATGGAGTTCCAGCCTGCCGCCATGGTCTTCCACGATCTTCTTGACGATAGCGAGGCCGAGCCCGGTGCCCTTCTCGCGCGTGGTCATATAGGGCTCGAGCAACCGTTGGCGATTCTCGCGCGGCAGGCCTTTGCCATTATCGATGACGTCGATTCGGATGGCCCCATTCTGACGCCCCGCTTGAATCCGGATTATGCCGTGCGAACCGTCCTTCTGTTCCAGCCCATCGATAGCCTCGGCGGCGTTCTTGATCACATTGCCGAAAGCCTGCGCCATCAGGCGGCTGTCGAAGGTGCCCTTGAGCGGCTCGCTACCGAACATGCGTTCGAAAGCGATATCGGCGCGGCTGACTTCGACCAGGAAGGACGCCTCGCGCAGCGATTCGCGAAGGTCTATGGCTTTCATCTCGGGCTTGGGCATGCGTGCAAAGGCCGAGAATTCGTCGACCATGCGACCGATATCCTCGACCTGCCGGATGATGGTGTCCGTGCACTGATCGAAAATCTCGCGATCCTCGGTGATGACCTTGCCGAAGCGGCGCCTGATGCGCTCGGCCGACAGCTGGATCGGCGTCAGCGGATTCTTGATCTCGTGGGCGATGCGCCGCGCCACGTCGGCCCAGGCCGACGAGCGCTGGGCCTGGACCAGGTCGGTGATGTCGTCGATCGTCACGACATAGGATTTTTCCTCGGAGCCGCTGTCGCCGGCCTCGATGGTGATCTGCACGTTGAAGGTCCGCTCGGCGCCGGCGCGATAGAAGGTCACCTGCTCGCGGTAGACAGGCTTGCCGGACTTGCGGCCGATCTCGAAGACCCGGCCGACATGTGGCAGCACGGCGGAGAGGTTCTCTCCAAGCGCCGCGCTGGCGGATATGGCGAGCATCGATTCGGCCGACCGGTTGACGATGGTGACGATGCCGTAGGGATCGACGCCGATGACGCCGGCGGTGACGCCGGCGAGCACGGCTTCCGAAAAGCGCCGCCGCTCGTCGATCAGGTCCTTGGCCGAAAGGATCTCGTTGCGCTGCGATTTCAGTTCCAGCAGCATCTTGTTGAACGTATCGCCGAGCGAGGCGACATCGCCGTCCGAGGGCCTGACGGGAACCGCCACGTCGAGATTGCCGGTGGCGACCTCGTCGGCGGCGCCGATCAACTGGCGGATGGGGCGAACCAGGCGGTCGGCGACAGCGATACCGGTCCAGATCGCCGACAGGATGATGATGAGCGTCAGCGACAGATAGGGCAGCGCGAAGGCCACCTGCGAGGTGCGGCGATTGTCTTCGAGGCCCCGATATTCGTCGGTGTTGGACCTGACGATCTGCCGTGCCTTGATCACCTCCGGGTCGACGAGGCGGATGGTGTAGAGGTAGAGGCCTTCGATCTCACGCAGCTTGACAATGGCGCCCATGATGTTGCGCGTCTTCGGCTCGATGAGAACCGGCTTGCCGTCGGCCGCGCTGGATACCGCACCCTCCGGCGGCTCCGGCATGGCGAAATTCGTATCCGTCTTGGCGCTCATCACGAACGACCCGTCGGGCTTGATCAGCGCGGCGTGAGCCAGCGACCGGCCGACGGCTTCCTTGTTCATCAGGTCGAGAAAGCCGGTGCGATCGAGCCCGTAGAGAGTTCGCGATGCATCGAGATCGTAGGCCATCGACAGGGTGGTGCCTTGCAGGTTGCGGGCGTTTTCCTGGACATAGGCGTCGGCGATCGACAGCGATGAATTGACGATCGTCTTGGTACGGATCTCGAACCAGCGGTCGAGGCCGATGTCGAGCGTGATGGACGCGATGATGGCCACCATGATGGCGGGGATGGCGGCCACCAGCGCGAACATGGCGACGATGCGCACATGCAGCCGCGAGGCCGCCTTGCCGTGCCGCCTCGCCATCAGGATGCGGTGGACCTCGCGTCCGACAAGCGCGATGAGGAACAGGACAAAGGCGGCGTTGAGGGCGATAAGCGCCAGCGTCGTCGATTCGTTCGGCGTGATCGGTGTGGCGCCGACCAGGATGGTGAACGAGATTGCCGCCGTCACCAGCGCGCCGGCGACCGCGATCACGCCTGGCAGCGCAAGCAGCCGGCGCCCGTCGCGCGTGGCGGGTTCGCTGAAGAGCGGTTCGTTGCGTGTCGATGCCTGCGAAGCCATGTCGCCGTCTAGAGCCATTGATTGCGTCGGATGTATGCAACGCATTGTGGCGATTATGCAACAAGTGTGACCCGCAGGGAAATCTTTCGCCGTCTAGTCCCCTGAAAAGAGGCCGGCTCAGGACTGGCGCGATGATTTGTAGACGTTGACGCCGAGCTCGCGAATCTTCTTGCGCAGCGTGTTGCGATTCAGGCCCAGCAGTTCCGCGGCCTTGATCTGGTTGCCCCGGGTTGCGGTCATCGAGGCGAGCACAAGTGGGTATTCGACCTCGGACAGGATGCGCTGGTAAAGGCCTGCTGGCGGCAATTCGCCGGCAAACGAAGCGAAGTAGCGTTGCAGGAAATGTTCGACCGCCTGGCCGATGGAGAGGTCGTCGGGAATGAGGTTGCCGCCACCCGGCACGACCGGGCGTTCGCCGGTCTTGAGCTCGGCCTCGATGATCTCGGCCGAAATCTCGTCTTGCGAATAAAGCGCGGCCAGCCTGCGAACGAGGTTTTCCAACTCGCGCACATTGCCCGGCCACGGGTAGCGCTTCATCAACTCGATCCCGCCGGACGAGATGCGCTTGGTCTGCAGGCCTTCCATTTCGCCGAGCTTGAAGAAGTGGCGGACGAGGTCGGGCACATCCTCGGACCGCTCGCGCAGCGCCGGCAGCCTGAGCGGCACGACGTTCAGACGATAGAAGAGGTCCTCACGGAAAAGCCCCTGGTTGATCAGCGTGCGCAAATCCTTGTTGGTGGCGGCGACGATGCGCACGTCGGTCTTGATCGGGGTCCGTCCGCCGACCGTCGTGTATTCGCCCTGCTGCAGGACGCGCAACAGCCGCGTCTGCGCCTCCATCGGCATGTCACCGATCTCATCGAGGAACAGCGTGCCGCCCTCGGCCTGCTCGAAGCGGCCGGTGGAGCGGTTCTGCGCCCCGGTGAAGGCGCCCTTCTCGTGACCGAAAAGCTCCGATTCGATCAGGTCGCGGGGGATCGCCGCCATATTGATGGCGACGAAAGGACCGCCACGACGGCGGCCATATTCGTGCAGGGCGCGCGCCACCAGTTCCTTGCCGGTGCCGGATTCACCCGAGATCATCACCGTCAGGTCGGTCTGCATCATGCGCGCCAGCATGCGGTAGATGTCCTGCATGGCCGCCGAGCGACCCACCAGCGGCATCGCGTCCGGCTGTTCTTCCGGCCGCGGGTCGATCTTCGGGCGCCGCGGCTCCGACAGCGCGCGGTTGACGAAGTTGAGCAGTTCGGTCAGGTCGAACGGCTTCGGCAGATATTCGTAGGCGCCGGTCTCCGATGCGCGAATCGCGGTCATGAACGTGTTCTGGGCGCTCATGACGATTACCGGCAGTTCCGGCCTCGCCTTCTTGATGCGCGGCAGCATGTCGAAGGCGTTCTCGTCCGGCATCACCACGTCGGTGATGACCAGATCGCCCTCGCCGGCCGCCACCCAGCGCCACAATGTCGAGGCGTTGGAGGTGACGCGCACCTCGTGGCCGACGCGCGAGAGCGCCTGGTTGAGAACCGTGCGGATCGCCGCATCGTCGTCGGCGACGAGAATATTGCCGCGAACCGTCATTTGCGGTCTCCTTCACCGTCGTCGTCGAGTGCGAATGGTGTTTCTTTCCAGGCCGGCATCAGGATTCGAAAGGTGGTCCCGCGCGGCGTCGATTCGCATTCGATGATGCCGCCATGCTCGCCGACGATCTTGGCGACCAGCGCCAGCCCCAACCCCGAACCGTTCGGCTTGGTGGTGATGAAGGGGTCGAACAGGATCGGCAGGATATCCTCGGAAACGCCCGAGCCGTTGTCGCGAACGCAGAATTCCAGCGGCAGCGACACGCGGTCCTGCGTGCCCGGCACGGAAACGCGGATGCCCGGGCGGAAAGCGGTCGACAGCACGATTTCGCCCTGCGGATCGCTGCCGATCGCTTCGGCGGCGTTCTTGACCAGGTTGAGGAAAACCTGGATCAGCTGGTCGCGGTTGGCGAACACTGGAGGCAATGAAGGATCATAATCCTCCAGGATCTTGATTCTCTTGGCAAAACCGTTCCTGGCGATCGCCTTTACGTGGTCGAGCACGACATGGATGTTGACGGGGTAGCGATCGATCGGCCGCTCGTCGGAAAACACTTCCATGCGGTCGACCAGCGACACGATGCGGTCCGTCTCGTCGGTGATCAGCCGCGTCAGCGCGCGGTCTTCGTCGGACGCGGAGAGTTCAAGCAATTGTGCCGCGCCACGGATGCCCGAGAGCGGGTTCTTGATCTCGTGGGCGAGCATAGCCGCCAGACCGGTCACCGAGCGCGCCGCCCCCCGATGCGTCATCTGCCGGTCGATCTTGTCGGCCATCGACCGTTCCTGGAACATCACCACCACGGAGCCCGGAAATTCCGTCACCGGCGCGACATAGAGATCGACGACCTTTTCGATGCCGAGGCGCGGCGAAGACACGTCGACGCGATATTCGTTGACCGGAGCCCGGCGCTCGCGCACCTGGTCGACGAGGGTCAGCAGCGGGCTGCCGAAGGGAATGAGTTTCGACAGCGTGTTGCGCGCCAGCATCGTCGCGCTGGAGCGAAAGAAGTCCTCAGCATCGGCGTTGGCGAAGGTGATGAACCCTTCCTCGCTGATCATGATCACCGGGCGGCGTATGGTGTTGAGCACGATCTGGGCGGCGTCAGCCATCTGGGCTCCCTGGCCGGCGGCGGCGCTCATGCGGCGCTCCGCAGGTCCAGCGATGGCCGATCGCGCGAAAACACGTCGCGCAGCAAGGCAATGACCCGGGCGGGATCGACTGTGGTGAGGATGGCTTTCCGGCGGTCTGCAGTGGCGTCGACAGCGTGACGGTCGAGATACCAGCCAAGATGCTTGCGCGCCTGGCGTAGGCCGCTTTCGACGCCATAGAGCGCCAGCATGTCCTCGTAGTGGGCAATGACGTAGTCGGCCAGCGCCTCGGACGTCGTTGGAACATTCGCGGCCTGCTCGCCCGAAACCGCCGCCGCGATGGCCCCAGCGACCCAGGGAGCGCCATAATGCGCGCGGCCGATCATCACGGCATCGGCGCCGGATTGATCGAGCATGGCGGCGGCCTCCGTCGGCGAGCAGACGTCGCCATTGGCAACGACCGGTATGGACACCGCCTCCTTGACCCGGGCGATGGCGCGCCAGTCGGCCTTGCCCTGATAGAACTGGCAACGCGTCCGGCCATGCACGGTGACCATTCTCACGCCGGCCTGTTCGGCGCGGCGCGCCAGCATCGGCGCGTTGAGGGCGCCTTCGTCCCAGCCGAGCCGCATCTTGACCGTCACCGGGACCTCGACGGCGCCGACCACGGCCTCGATCAGCGACAGCGCATGGTCCAGATCCAGCATCAGGGCAGAGCCCGCATAACCGCCGGTGACCTTCTTGGCCGGGCAGCCCATGTTGATGTCGATGATATCCGCGCCCTCGCCCGCCGCGATGCGCGCGGCTTCGGCCATGTGCGATGCTTCGCGGCCGGCGAGCTGCACCATATGGACGGGCAGGCCGGAATGACGTATGCGCAGGTCAAAGCCCGCCCTGCCCTTTGCGAGTTCGCCGCTCGCCACCATTTCGGAGACGACCAGGCCGGCGCCATGCGCATGCGCCCGCTGCCGGAACGGCAGGTCGGTAATCCCCGACATCGGCGCGAGGAATACGCGATTGCGGATTTTCACGTCGCCGACGTAGAATGGCGACGCCAATTTGCCCGTGTCAAGCATGCACAAAAACCAAGCATATCCATTC
>NZ_JBAZUD010000145.1:0-12032 GCF_041661565.1 Mesorhizobium sp. | reverse complement strand
CCGGGGGCACGAGCCTCGTCGCCAATTGCGGCTACAGCCATGGCTATTCGGTGCTCGAGGTCATCGACAGCGTCCGGCGCGCTTTCGGCCACGCTTTCGAGGTCAGGATGGGCGATCGCCGCCCGGGTGACGCCGCCGCGGTGGTCGCCAATTCGGACCTTGCCCGGGCGGAACTTGGCTGGACGCCGCAACGGGACGATCTCGACCAGATCGTTGCCGATGCGCTGGCCTGGGAGCGTATCCTGACCAGCAAGAACTCGGCACGCGGCTGAGCCAAGTTCTTCCCAAGGGGTCGCAAGGCGCTCGGCGAAGCGCTATGGAAGGCACTCGCGGTCGGGCGTGGAGGCGCCGCGCCGCGAAGAGCTTTTGGGGGATGGCATGAAGATAGTGGTGCTCGGAGCCGGCGTTGTCGGGACGGCGGCCGCCTATTATCTGGCGGCCGATGGCCACGAGGTCACCGTGGTCGAGCGCCATCCTGCGCCGGCGCGTGGCACCAGCCAGTCGAATGCCGGCCTGGTGTCACCGGGCGATGCCACGGCCTGGGCCTCGCCGGCGGCTCTGAAGACATTTCTGCGCGCGCTCTACAACCATGATCTCGGCATCAAGGTGCGGCTGCACTTCGACCCCTATTTCCTCGCCTGGAGCCTGCGTTTCCTGCGCCAGTGCACGGTGGCGCGGCTGCGCGCCAACAGCCAGGTCAAGCTGCGCCTGGCGCTCTATTCGCGCGAGTGCATCAATGCCATCTCGGCCGAAACCGGCGTCCACTATGACGAGCGCAAGAAGGGCATCCTCTATTTCTTCCGATCGCAGCACAGTCTCGACACCGGCACCGACAATTATCGCTATTTGGCCGAACATGGCCTGCCGATCGAGATCGTTGGCCGCGACAGGCTGGTCGAGCTTGAGCCGGGCCTCGCAGGCGTGAAGGAAAAGATCGCCGGTGGAGTCTATTCGCCGATCGACCAGACCGGTGATTCCAAGTTGTTTGTCGACAGGCTGGCCGCTTATGCGGCCGAGAAACTTGGCGTCAAATTCCTGTTCGGGACCACCGTCGAGGGCCTCGATATCGAGGGCGATCATGTGCGCGCGGTGATGACGTCCGGGGGTCCCGTGGCCGCCGATGCGGTGGTGATCTCGATGGGCCCGGAAAGCGGCCTGCTCGGCCGCCGCTACGGCATCGACCTGCCTGTCTACCCCGTGAAGGGTTATACCGCGACGATCCCTTTGGAGGACGAAAGCATGGGACCGACCATGGGCGGCGCCGACGAGGATAGGCTGATTGGCTATTCCAGATTGGGCAACCGCCTGCGGATGTCCTCGACGGCCGAATTCACCGGTTTCGACCGCAGCTTCAAGCCCGCTGATTTCCAAACGATCATCAGCACCGGCAAGGACCTTTTCCCTGGTGCCTTCGACGAGAAGAAGGCGGAATTCTGGGCTGGGCTTAGGCCGATGATGCCGAACTCGGTGCCGGTCATCGGCCAGGCGCGTTACAAGAACCTCTATCTCGACACCGGACATGGCCACGTCGGCTGGACGATGGCCTGCGGTTCGGGAAAATTCCTCGCCGACCTTGTCGCCGGTCGCAAGCCCGAGATCGATCCGCAGGGGCTGGTTTACAGGAACTGAGGGATGTCGGGACCGCAAGTCGCCATCGACCTTGGCCGCATCGAGCGCAACGCCCGCACCATCGTCGACCGCTGCGCGCTTTCGGGCATCAAGGTGTTCGGCGTCACCAAGGGCACCTGCGGCATGCCGCAGGTGGCGCGGGCCATGTTGCGTGGCGGCGTTGCCGGCATCGCCGAGTCCCGCTTCGAAAACATCCGCCGGCTGCGTGACAGCGGTATCAACGCGCGCATCATGCTCTTGCGCAGCCCGCCTATGGCGCGCGTCGAGGAGGTGGTACGCACCGTCGACATCAGCCTGCAGTCGGAACTCGCCACCATCCGCGAGATCGCGCGCATCGCCGAGCGCATGGGCCGCGTGCATGACATCATGCTGATGATCGATCTCGGCGATCTGCGCGAAGGCATCTGGCCGAACGACCTGATCCCGACGGTCGAGCGAATCCTCGAATTCAAGGGCGTGCGCATCGCCGGCATCGGCACCAATCTCGGCTGCTTCGGCGCCATCATGCCGACCGAGGAAAATCTCGGGCAACTGGTCGCGCACGCCTACAAGGCCGAGCGACTGTCCGGCAACAGCCTCGACTGGATTTCCGGGGGCGCCTCGTCGTCACTGCCGCTGCTGCTCGAAGGCAAACTCCCGGCTGGCATCAACAATCTGCGCGTCGGCGAGGCGATCCTGCAAGGCGGCATCGAGACCTTCCGCGATGTGCCATGGGCCGAGCTCGAACCCGATGCCTGCCGGCTGACCAGCGACATCATCGAGGTCAAGCTCAAGCCGTCACGGCCGATCGGACAATCCGGCTACGACGCCTTCGGCAACCAGCCGGTCTTCTCCGACGATGGCGACAGGCTGCGCGCCATCGCCAATATCGGCCGCGAGGACGTACTGGTCGAGGGTCTGACGCCGATCGCCAAGGGGATAAGGGTGCTCGGCGCCTCCAGCGACCATTTGATGCTGGATGTGCAGGACGCCGATCCGCCGCCGGCCGTCGGCGACCGCGTCGCCTTCCGCATGAGCTATGGTGCCATGCTGCTGGCGATGACCTCGGAATATGTCGAGAAGGCGCCGATGCACGACGTCGCCGACTTTTCCGGCCGCAGGATGGTGTCGATCGCGGCCGACCGCGAGGCCGCCGGCATTCTTGCGCGGGAAGGGACCGGCGCGCGGCTGGAGGCGATGAATTTCGATGTCGTCGAACTCGCGGACATGGAAAGGCCGCCCTCGGGATTGATCCGGTTGACCGTCGGCGCCGACCGTCGCGTCGCACACAAGGCGCTGACGGCGATGGCGCGGGCGACGCATTCCTTCGGCCTGATATGGATCGATTCCATCGCCGCCCTGATGCCGGAAGACGAGGATGGCATCGATCTGCCGGAAGCCTCGGTGCTGGCGCGGACGCTCGGCCTCGATCACAAGGCCGGGGCTCTGCAGCCGCAGCTGTCGCCGGAGAATGTCGTCATCGTCGGTCTGCGTCATGCCGATCCTGCGGAGGTGAGGGTGCTGAAGGACTCGCGTGTCTCGGCCTTCACCATGACCGACGTCGACGCCATGGGCATGCGCGACCTGATGCATGAGGCGATCCGCGTCGCCACCTCCGGGACCCAAGGCTTCCATGTCAGCTACTCGCCGACCGCAACCGAATTCGCCGGTTGGGGGGCGGGGTCCGGCGGACTGACGGTGCGCGAAACGCACCAGGCGATGGAGGCGATCGCGCTGTCCGGCGGTCTGCTGTCGATGGATGTCTCCGGCCTGACCAAGGATCTGGAGCCCAGGATCGGCACCGACACTGTGAACTTCGTCATGTCGGCCTTCGGCAAGCGGATCCTATGATCAATCCCGTGCTTCGACCGCCGCGCGCCAGGCGCTGACATAGTTCGCCCAGGCCGGGTCGGTCGGCGGCTCTATTCTTTCGCCCTTGCCGTGCGCCGTTACCTGATCCGATGCCAGCAGGGCTGCGCCAATGCTTGTGCCGGTGGCGGCCTCCGAGGCGATGACGCTGCGGGCCGTCGCCGCGGCCAGCATGCCGACGAACAGGCGATTGCGGGCAAAGGGCCCCTCGACCGTGGTCGGGCCGTCGGCGCCGATCAGCTCGAGGCAGGTCGCCGTCATCAGCGCTAGATAGAACGAGATGGCGGCAAAACGCTGGCCGGTGTCGATGCCTTCGGCGCTGAGCCATGTCGCGGCGTGGTGCGGGAACGGCCCCGAGCCTTGCTGGGTCGAAGGCAACAGCAACGTCCTTCGCGCCAGCACGACGCCGGCATCCTCCTCGGTCCAACTCCCTGGCAGCCCTTCCGTCAGCAGGGAAAATTCGCGGCCGCCCATGAAGCGGGCAGAGGGAACGGGATCGCCCAGCGCATTGACATTGACCAGCGTATCGCGCGCCGCATCCAGCACGACCTGTCTGCCGCCGACCGCCATCGGCACCACCCAGGTGCCGGTCGAGACCACCGAGAAGGGCGGCGTGTCGGCGAGCAGATGCGGCAGCAGCGAGGCGTTGGAATCGTGTAGGCCGCAGAATACCGGCACTTGCGGATCGAGGCCGGTTCGCGCGGCAAGTGCCGGCAGGATCGGCCCAAGTCGCTCTCCCGCCGGCCGCACTGGCGCCATCAGGCCGCGCCAATCCAGCTGATCGACCAGCGACGAAAAATCCGCTGTCCATAGGTTCCACAGATCGGTGTGGCAGCCAAGCGAAGTCACCTCGTTGGCGGCGACCCCAGTCAGGCGCAAGGCCCAATACTGCGGGTACATCAGCATCGTGGTGGCCTTGGCGAACTCAGCCGGGAACCGCTTCTGCTGCCAGTAGAACTGTGCGCCGAGATTGAGGCCAAGAGGCAGGCGCGGCGTCCCGGTCTGGTCGAAGGGCGGACGGATCGCGTCATACTCCGCCGCCAGCCCGTCGGGTCCGTCGAATTCGTAGTCGAGTATCGGCAGCACCAACTCGCCCGAAGCGTCGACCAGCGCGCCCGTCGCGCCATGGGTGGTGATCGAGATGGCATCGATGCGTTGTTCACGGCTGAGGCCGGCGAGGCTGTCGAGGATGAACGCCCACAGCGCCTCGACATCATGATGCGGGTAGGGCGCCCGCAGCAGCGGCGCATTCGCCATACGGCGCAGCGCCACCTCGCTCAATGTGACAAGATCGACCAGCGCCACCTTGGCGTTGGTCTTGCCGATATCGATGACAGCGACATGGCGGATCGCGCTCATGTCATTCAAGCCGTCCTGCCCAGCGGCGGGCTATCCCGGTCGCCCTCCTCCGGAGCATCAGCGTCCCCCTCGCAGCCGCCGCCAAACGATCGGCAAGGCGATGACGATGATCAGCAGCAGGCCGATGAAGATCGACATGACGATGCCGGGCACGTTGAGCAGGCCGAGCCCGAAGGTCACCAATCCCATGATCAAGGCGGCAAGCACAACGCCTACAATGCTGCCGGCCCCGCCAAGGATGCTGACGCCGCCCAACACCACCATGGTGATCACTTCCAGTTCATAGCCCTGCGCGATCGATGGGCGGGTCGAGCCGAGGCGCGAGGTGATCAGCACCGAGGCGATGCCCGACATCAGCCCGGTCAGGCAAAACAGGACGAACTTGATGCGGCCGACGCGCACGCCCGAAAACTGCGCCGCGACCGGATTGTTGCCGATGGCAAAGATACGACGGCCGAAACTGGTGCGGTGCAACAGGAACCAGTAGACGACGGCCGCAATGAGGAAGAGCACCAATTCGAACGACACCACCCACCAGACATAGCCCTGGCCGAAGAACGCGAAGCTTTCGGGATAGCCCTTGTAAGCCTGGTCGCCGAGGATGATGAAGGCGATGCCGCGAAACAGGCTCATCGTGCCGATGGTGACGACGATCGACGGCAGGCCGAGCCTTGTCACCAGCAGCCCGTTGAAGGCGCCGCAGCCGAGACCGACAAGGATGCCGATCAGCACCAGAACCGGCGTATCGGCGCCGGCCTGGACCGCCATCCCCATCAGCGTCGAGGCGAGCGCGATGATGGCGGCGACCGACAGGTCGATCTCGCCGGAGATAATCAGCAATGCCATTGCGAAGGCGATCAGGCCCTTTTCGGTGAAATTGAAGGTCAGATCAGACAGCGAATAGGGATCGAGGAAATAGGGCGAGGCGAAGCTGTTGACGACGAAGATGGCGACGGCCACCACGACCAGCAGCGCTTCCCAGGAAAAGATCGCTGACGAGAGCGGCTTGTCGAGCCGGTCGGGAATATGACGAGGGGCAGGGATGTCGGTCATGCCGCTTCTGCTTTTCTCAGGATGATGCGGCCTTGCTGGCGTTCGCCACGCGCATTGAGCACGACGGCGAGGATGATGGCGCTGCCCGAGATCGCCATCTGCCAGAAGGGCGAGATGTTGATGACCGGCAAGGCATTGGAGATGATGCCAAGGAACAGTGCGCCGAGGACCGCGCCGCCAACAGAGCCGATGCCGCCGGCGATCGAGATGCCGCCGATGACGCAGGCGGCGATGATGTTGAGTTCATAGCCATTGGCAACCTCGACCGAGGCGATCACGTAGCGCGAGATCCAGAGGTAACCGGCAAGGCCGCCGACCATGCCGGAGATGCAGAACACGATGAATTTCGTCCGGCCGACATCGATGCCGGCATAGACCGACGCCGTCGGATTGACGCCGATGGCATAGATCGAGCGGCCGAGCGCGGTGCGCGTCATCAGCACGAAGAACAGCGCGATGACCAGGATGGCGATCCACGACAGCACCGGAATGCCGAGCAGGGCCGCGCGCTGGAAGCCGATGAAGTCCGGGCTCATCTTGTCGGCATTGACCCAGGCGCCGCCGGACAGGACGAAGGTGGCGCCGCGATAGATGGTCAGCGTGCCCAAGGTCACCACGATGGAGGGGATGTTGAGCCGCCACACCAGGAGGCCGTTGATGGCGCCGAGCACCAGCCCGACAGCGAGCGCGATGACGATCAGCAGCGGGATCGGGATCGCGGGATGCGCGGCGTTCAGCATCGCCACCACCATGCCGGTGAAGCAGAGATTGGACGCCATCGACAGGTCGATCGACCGCGTCAGGATCACCACCGTCTGGCCCAGCGCCAGGATCATCAGGATCGAGGTGTCGTTGAACACCTGGCGCAGATTGCCCGGATCGGCAAAGGCTGGAAAGCGCGTCGAGATCAGGCCGATCAGCACGACGATGGCCGCCAGCAGCCAGATCTCGCGGTATTTGAGAAAGGCTTTCATGCCGCAATCCCCGCCGCGGTCCTGACCAGCGTTTCGGCGTCGAGGTCCTTGTTTTCGTAAACGGCGGCGACGAGGCCTTCGCGCATGACGATAACCCGGTCGGACATGCCGAGGATTTCGGGCAGCTCTGACGATACCATGATCACGGACAGGCCTTGCGCCACCAGTTCGGCCATGAAGCCATGCACGGCGGCCTTGGAGCCGATATCGATGCCCTTGGTCGGTTCGTCCAGGATGATGACCTTCGGCGCCGTCGCCAGCCATTTGGCGATGACGATTTTCTGCTGGTTGCCGCCCGACAGCGTGCCGACATCCTGGCTGAGCGAAGAGGCCCTGAGATCAAGCCGCTCGGTGTAGGAACGGGCGAGCGAAAACTCCTCCGCCAGCCGCAACAGGCCTGACTTGGACGTACGCTTAAGCGAAGGCAGAGAGACATTCTGGAAGATCGGAAGGCCGATCACCACGCCTTGCTTGCCACGTTCTTCAGGCACGTAGACGATACCGGCATCGATCGAATCCGCCGCAGATTTCGGCGCGATCGCCTTGCCTTCCAGCGTGATCGTGCCGCCCGAGATGCGCGTGATGCCTGATATCGCCTGCATCACCTCGCTGCGTCCGGCGCCAACGAGACCGTAGAAGCCGAGGATTTCGCCCTTGTTCAGCTCGAAGCCGATATCCCTGAATTCGGTCGGGTGTGACAGGCCGGAGACAGTGAGAACGGGCGCGCCGATCTCGGCCTTGCGCTGCGGAAAGATGTGGTCGACCGAGCGGCCGACCATCATGCGAACGATCTGGCTCTGGCCGGCATCCTTGATCAGGCCTTTGCCGACCATCTCTCCGTCGCGGAACACTGTGTAGCGGTCGGCGATGCGGTAGATCTCGTCGAACTTGTGGCTGATGAACAGGATCGCCTTGCCCTCTTCCTTGAGGAACTCGATGAGCAGGAAAAGCTCCTCGATCTCCTTCATCGAGAGCGCGGCGGTCGGTTCGTCCATGATGACGATCCGGGCGTCGATCGACATGGCGCGCGCGACGGCGACCAGATGCTTGTTGGCGATGCCGAGATCCTTCAGCCGCGCGTCGGCGTCGATATGGCCGGCATGCATGGTGTCGAGCACCTCGCGTGCATCCTTGCGCATCGTGCGCCAGTCGATCAGGCCGAGGCGGGTGCGCGGCGCGTGGCCGAGAAAGATGTTTTCGGCGACCGTCAAATCGTCGAACAGCACGGTTTCCTGATGAATGGCGGTGACGCCATGGCCGAAGGCGGCGTGCGCGCTGGGCAGGGTTACAACCTGGCCATCAATGCTGATCGTGCCCGTGTCGGGCTGGTAGATGCCGGTCATGATCTTGACCAGCGTCGACTTGCCGGCGCCGTTTTCGCCAATCAGCGCCGTCACCTGTCCCGGATAAAGCGACAGGCTGACGTCGTGCAGCGCGCGCACGCCCGGAAAGCTCTTCGCGATCCCCGCCAGCGCCAGGCGCGGGGCGGCCTCCTCCTCTTGGAGAGGGCAGGCAGTTTGAGCGAGGGGGTCTACGCGCATATCAAGGTCCTGGCATATGGAGATGTCGCCACCCCCATCCCGTCTCGCCGGTTTGTCTTCCCACACCGCCTCGCGACCCTCCCCGGAACGGGGAGGGTGCAAGCGCACTGGATCAATAGATCTTGGAGAACTTCTCGATGTTGGTTTTGTCGAACTGGAAGGGCGGAGCCATCGCGGCCGAGTTGGTGTCGTCGAGCGTGACCTTGCCGACGCGGCCGATCGACAGCGTGGCGCCGGGCTTGGCCTTTTCCTTCTTCACCGCCAGGTCATGGGCGAGGTAGACGGCGGAGTAGCCGAGGTCGATCGGGTTCCACAGCGCGACCGCCTGGCTGGCGCCGTTGTCGATGAACTTCTTGAACTCGGACGGCAGGGCGAGGCCGGTGACGTTGACCTTGCCGATCAGCTTCTCGTCGGTGACGACCTGGGCGGCGGCGACGACGCCGACGGTGGTCGGCGCGATGATCGCCTTCAGGTTCGGGTAGGACTTCAACAGGCCCTTGGCCTCGTCCGTGCTCTTGGCCGAATCGTCGTCGCCATAGACGGTGGCGACGAGTTTGATCTTGGGGAACTTCTCCGGCAGGATTTTCTTGGCCGCGTCGATCCAGGCGTTCTGGTTGGTTGCGGTCGAGGAAGCCGACAGGATGGCGACGTCGCCGCCTTCCGGCAAATAATCGGCGGCAAGCTTGATGATCGTCTCGCCGATCAGGCCGGTGTCGGAGGGGTTGAGGTGCAGCTCGCGGCCTTCCTTGGCGACGCCCGAATCCCACGAGATGACGGTGATGCCGCGCTTCATCGCCTTCTTCAGCACTGGCACCAGGGCGTCGGCGTCATTGGCCGAAATGGCGATGGCGTTGACCTTCTGCGCGATCAGCGAATTGACCACCTCGATCTGCGCTTCGGCGGTTGCCTTGGTCGGGCCGGTATAGATGATGTCGACATCGCCCAGTTCCTTGGCCGCCTCTTCGGCGCCCTTGTTGGCGGCATCGAAGAAGCCGTTGCCGAGCGACTTCACCACCAGCGCGATCTTGACGTGTTCGGCGGCATAGGCGGCATTCACGAACATGGCGGCCGAGAAGGCCGCGGTCACCATCAATTTCTTCAAAAAGCTCATCGTATTCCTCCCTTGAGTGTTGCATTCCATCGCCGCCGCGGGCGTGAGGTGTCTCAGGCCAGCAGTGAAGATTCTTCCTTGTTGCTTGCCGACTTGCGGGCGACGATCAGCGTCACGCCGGCGGTCTCCAACATCTTGGCCTCGCGATCCTCGATCCCGTCATCGGTGATGACCTTGGCGATGCGCGTTAGGCCACACAGGATCAGGCTCGAGCGTTTGCGGAATTTCGAGGAATCGACCAGCACCACGAGCTCGTCGGCCTGGTCGATCAGTTTCTGTTCCGCCTGGATCAAAAGCGGGTCGCCTTCCATCAGGCCGAGCGGGCCGAGTCCCTGCGCGCCCATGAACATGCGTCGCGCATAGAAGTTGCGCGTCACGTCATTGTCGAAGGGCGACAGGATGATGTTCTGCTCGCGGTAGATCGTGCCGCCCGACAGCATCACGGTGTTCTTGGAGTGCTTGAGCAGGTGCTCGGCGATGGGGAAGGAATTGGTGAAGATCGGCATGCGGCGGCCGGTCAGGAAATGCACCATCTGGAACGTCGTCGTGCCGCCATTGATGATGATCGGCTCGCCGTCCGCGCATAAGTCGACCGCCTCCCGGGCGATCGCGCGTTTCTGCGAAGCGTTGAGCGTTTCGTTGACGGAAAAGGGCCGGCCGGCCAGGCCGATGAATTGCGGCGGCGAGATCGCCTCGGCGCCGCCGCGCACCCGGCGCAGTCGCTTTTGCACATGCAGGGCCGCGATGTCGCGCCGGATCGTCGCCTCGGATGACTGCGTCAGGTCGACCATCTCCTGCACCGTCACTACGGGCTTTTCCTGGACGGCGGACAGAATGATCCTGTGGCGCTCTTTCTCGTGCATGGTTCCTCCCTGCCTGGCATCTAGGCATCCAAAAACAGCAGTGTCAATCATTTCCAATCATATAATTCCATTGTGCAGTGCAATATGATCGATGTTGATCGTTTATGATTGACAAGCATCCGGCTTGCGTAGACATTTGCGGAAAAATGGACCGCGCCTTTTTTGGCGTCCCAGGGAGGATATCCATGCTCGACAAGCGCTCCGGCTCGCGGCTCGCAAATCTCTGGGATGACGCGAAAGCCGTGGGGATGAGCGAGCCTGAGCTTCTGGTCTATCGCTCGAACACGCTCGGTTCCGACAAGCGCGTCACCAACTATGGCGGCGGCAATACGTCGTCCAAGATCTGGCAGACGGACCCGCTCACCGGTGAGAGCGTCGAAGTGCTCTGGGTCAAGGGCTCCGGCGGCGACAGCGCCTCGATCAAACTCGACGGCTTCGCCACCCTCTACATAGACAAATTGCGCGCTCTCAAGGGCCTTTATCGCGGCGTCGAGCACGAGGATGAAATGGTCGGCTTCCTGCCGCACTGCACCTTCAACCTCAATCCGCGCGCTGCCTCGATCGACACGCCCCTGCATGCCTACGTGCCGAAGCCGCATGTCGACCACATGCATCCCGACGCCATCATCGCCGTCGCCGCCGCCAAGGATTCCAAGGCCTTGACCAAGGAAATCTTTGGCGACGCGATCGGCTGGCTGCCCTGGAAACGCCCTGGCTTCGAATTGGGCCTTTGGCTGGAAAAATTCTGCCTGGAAAATCCTGCCGCCAAGGGCGTCATCCTCGAAAGCCACGGCCTGTTCACCTGGGGCGACACGCCAAAGGAGTGCTACGAGACGACGATCTCGGTGATCAACCAGGCGATCGACTGGTTCGAACGCCGCTCCGAGGGTCTCGCCATCTTCGGCGGCGAAGCGGTCAAGTCGCTCGACGCCGCCGCGCGCCGTGCCATCGCGGCAAGGCTGATGCCGAAAATCCGCGGCCTGATCTCGGAAAAGAGCCACAAAACAGGCCATTTCGACGACCAGCTCGCCGTGCTCGAATTTGTCAACTCCAGGGATCTGCGCTCGCTGGCCGCACTCGGCACCTCATGCCCGGACCATTTCCTGCGCACCAAGATCCGGCCGTTGGTGATCGAATTCGACCCCGCAAAGCCCGACGTCGATGCCGTCATGGCCCGCCTCGCCGACGACATCGCGGCTTACCGCGCCGGCTACCAGGCCTACTACGACAGTTGCAAGCACCCGGATTCGCCCGCCATGCGAGATCCCAATGCCGTGGTCTATCTGATGCCCGGCGTCGGCATGTTCACCTTCGCCGGCGACAAGGCGACGGCGCGCATCTCGGGCGAATTCTACGTTAACGCCATCAATGTCATGCGCGGCGCCTCGACCGTTTCGTCCTATGTCGGCCTGCCCGCGCAGGAAGCCTTCGACATCGAATACTGGCTGCTCGAGGATTTGAAACTGCAGCGCATGCCCAAGCCGAAGTCGCTCGCCGGCCAGATCGCCCTGGTCACCGGCGGGGCCGGTGGCATCGGCCGCGCGACGGCCAACCGCCTTCTGCGCGAGGGGGCCTGCGTGGTGCTGGCCGACATCGACGAAGCCGCGCTCTCCAGCGCCAATGAGGAACTGGCCAAAGCCTACGGCAAGGATTT
>NZ_JBAZUD010000144.1:0-12095 GCF_041661565.1 Mesorhizobium sp. | reverse complement strand
TGTCGAGCTGATCGTGCCGATCGCCATGGAAGAGAAGCTGCGCTTCGCCATCCGTGAAGGCGGCCGCACCGTCGGTGCCGGCATCGTCGTCACCATCAAAGAGTAATTTGGACTTAAACCGATCTGTCGCGGGCGCAGGATTTGCCCGCGCCGCGCCAGAACAAGGAAGTGACGCATGAACGGACAGAATATCCGCATCCGCCTGAAGGCGTTTGATCACCGCGTGCTCGACGCCTCGACGAAGGAAATCGTGTCGACGGCCAAGCGCACCGGTGCCAACGTCCGCGGCCCCATTCCGCTGCCGACGCGGATCGAGAAGTTTACGGTCAACCGGTCGCCTCACGTCGACAAGAAGAGCCGCGAGCAGTTCGAGATGCGCACGCACAAGCGTCTGCTCGACATCGTCGATCCGACCCCGCAGACGGTCGATGCTTTGATGAAGCTCGATCTGGCCGCCGGCGTCGACGTCGAGATCAAGCTCTAAGGGAATGAGAGCGCGGTAAGGGGCGGTGCCCCTGGCCCGGAACTCTAAAGGAATTGAACCGATGCGTTCAGGTGTGATTGCAAAGAAGGTGGGAATGACCCGCATCTACAACGATGCCGGGGAACATGTTCCCGTCACCGTTCTCCAGATGGAGAACTGCCAGGTCGTGGCCCAGCGCACGCAGGAGAAGAATGGCTACACCGCCGTTCAGCTCGGCGTTGGCCTTGCCAAGGTGAAGAACACGTCGAAGGCGATGCGCGGCCATTTCGCGACCGCTTCCGTCGAGCCGAAGGCGAAGGTCGCCGAGTTCCGCGTCAGCGCCGACAACATGATCGATGTCGGCGCCGAGATCACCGTTGACCATTTCGTCGCCGGCCAGAAGGTCGATGTGACGGGCACGACGATCGGCAAGGGTTTCCAGGGCGTCATCAAGCGCCACCACATGGGTGGTGGCCGCGCGACGCACGGTAACTCGGTATCGCACCGCACGCACGGTTCGACCGGCCAGCGTCAGGACCCGGGCAAGGTGTTCAAGGGCAAGCATATGGCTGGCCACATGGGCGACACTCGCGTCACGACGCAGAATGTCGAGATCGTATCGACCGACGCCGATCGCGGCCTGATCCTGATCCGCGGTGCGGTTCCCGGATCGAAGGGCGCATGGATCCTGGTCCGCGACGCGGCCAAGGTGGCACTGCCGGCCAATGCGCCGAAGCCCGCCGCGATCCGCGCTGTCGCCAAGAACGAGGCTCCGGCCACAGAGGGAGCGGAATAATGGATCTCAAGATCACAACGCTTGGCGGCAAAGACGCCGGCAAAGTGGAACTTTCGGACGGGATTTTCGGCCTGGACCCGCGCGAGGACATCCTGCAGCGCGTCGTGCGCTGGCAGCTTGCCAAGAAGCAGCAGGGCACGCACAAGGCCAAGGGCCGCGCCGAAATCGCGCGTACTGGCGCCAAGATGTACAAGCAGAAGGGTACGGGCCGCGCCCGTCACCATTCGGCACGCGCTCCGCAGTTCCGCGGCGGCGGCAAGGCTCACGGCCCGGTCGTTCGCAGCCATGAACACGAGCTGCCGAAGAAGGTTCGCGCCCTCGGCCTCAAGCATGCTCTCTCGGCCAAGGCCAAGAGCGCGTCGATCATCATCATCGATGAGTTGAAGCTGACCGAGGCGAAGACGAAGGCACTGATCGCGAACTTCGCGACGCTTGGCCTGACCAACGCGCTGCTGATCGGTGGCGCCGAGCTGGACAAGAACTTCAAGCTGGCAGCCACGAACATCCCGAACATCGACGTCCTGCCCATCCAGGGCATCAACGTCTACGACATTCTGCGCCGCGGCACGCTGGTCCTTTCGAAGGCCGCCGTCGAGGCTCTCGAGGAGCGCTTTAAATGACCGACCTTCGTCATTACGACGTGATCGTCTCGCCGGCGATCACCGAAAAGTCGACCATGGCCTCCGAACTTAACCAGGTCGTCTTCAACGTCGCCAAGAAGGCGTCGAAGCCGGAGATCAAGGCTGCCGTCGAGGCGCTGTTCGGCGTCAAGGTGATGGCCGTGAACACGCTTATCCGCAAGGGCAAGACCAAGCGCTTCCGTGGCACGGTTGGCCGGCAGGGCGATGTCAAGAAGGCGATTGTGACGCTGGCCGATGGCCAGTCGATCGACGTCGCGACAGGTCTCTGAGCAAGGCCGCGAGGACAGAACAATGGCACTGAAAAAATTCAACCCGGTAACGCCGAGCACCCGCCAGCTGGTCATCGTTGACCGCTCGGGCCTCTACAAGGGCAAGCCTGTCAAGGGCTTGACCGAGGGCCTGACCAAGTCGGGCGGCCGCAACAACCACGGTCGCATCACCGCCCGCTTCATCGGCGGCGGTCACAAGCGTTCGTACCGCATCATCGACTTCAAGCGCCGCAAGTTCGACGTCGTCGGCACGGTCGAGCGTATTGAATACGATCCGAACCGCACCGCCTTCATCGCGCTGATCAAGTATGACGATGGCGAGTTGTCCTACATCATCGCTCCGCAACGTCTGGCCCCCGGCGACAAGATCGTCTCCGGTGAATCGGTCGACGTGAAGCCGGGCAATGCGATGCCTCTGGCTTCGATGCCGGTCGGCACCATCGTCCACAACATTGAGCTGAAGCCGGGCAAGGGCGCCCAGGTTGCACGTTCGGCCGGCGGCTACGGCCAGTTGGTCGGCCGCGACCAAGGCATGGCGATCCTGCGCCTCAACTCGGGCGAACAGCGTGTCGTTCACGGTTCCTGCATGGCCACCGTCGGTGCCGTGTCCAACCCGGACCATGGCAACATCAATGACGGCAAGGCCGGTCGCACCGTTTGGCGCGGCAAGCGTCCGCACAATCGCGGCGTGACCATGAACCCGGTCGACCATCCGCACGGCGGCGGCGAAGGCCGCACCTCGGGTGGCCGCCATCCGGTTTCGCCTTGGGGCAAGCCGACCAAGGGCAAGAAGACGCGGTCCAACAAGGCGACCGACAAGTTCATCCTGCGCTCGCGCCATCAGCGCAAGAGCTAAGAAGAGGTAACGCCAAGTGACTCGTTCTATTTGGAAAGGCCCCTTCATCGACGGCTACCTTCTCAAGAAGGTGGACAAGGTTCGTGAAGGTGGTCGCAATGAGGTGATCAAGATGTGGAGCCGTCGCTCCACCATCCTGCCGCAGTTCGTCGGCTTCACCTTCGGTGTCTACAACGGCCAGAAGCATGTTCCCGTCTCTGTCAACGAGGACATGGTCGGTCACAAGTTCGGTGAATTCGCTCCGACCCGGACCTATTACGGTCACGGCGCGGATAAGAAGGCGAAGAGGAAATAATCATGGGCAAGGCCAAAGCTCCGCGAAGGCTTGCTGACAACGAAGCGCGCGCCGTGTTGCGCACGATCCGTATCAGCCCGCAGAAGCTGAACCTGGTTGCCGCGCTCATCCGCGGCAAGAAGGTCGCGACAGCGCTTTCCGATCTCGAATTCTCGGCCAAGCGGATTTCCGGCACGGTCAAGAAGACGCTGGAATCGGCGATCGCCAACGCGGAAAACAACCACGACCTCGACGTCGACGCACTGATCGTGGCGGAAGCCTATGTCGGCAAGTCGATCGTCATGAAGCGGTTCCATGCTCGTGGCCGTGGTCGCGCCAGCCGTATCGAGAAGCCGTTCTCGCACCTCACGATCGTCGTTCGTGAAGTCGAAGAAAAAGGGGAGGCCGCATAATGGGCCAGAAAGTCAATCCGATCGGTTTGCGCCTCGGCATCAACCGCACCTGGGATTCGCGCTGGTTCGCGAACACCGGCGAGTACGGCAAGCTGCTGCATGAGGACATCAAGATCCGCAAGTATCTTGAGAAGGAACTCAAGCAGGCCGCGATCTCGAAGGTCGTCATCGAGCGCCCGCACAAGAAGTGCCGCGTCACCATCCATGCCGCGCGCCCGGGCCTGATCATCGGCAAGAAGGGCGCCGACATCGAGAAGCTTCGCAAGAAGCTCATGGAGATGACGAAGTCCGAGACGCACCTCAACATCGTTGAAGTGCGCAAGCCGGAAATCGACGCGACCCTGGTCGCGCAGTCGATCGCCCAGCAGCTTGAGCGTCGTATCGCCTTCCGTCGCGCCATGAAGCGCGCCGTCCAGTCGGCGATGCGCCTCGGTGCCGAAGGCATCCGCATCAACTGCGCCGGCCGCCTCGGCGGCGCCGAGATCGCGCGCATGGAATGGTATCGTGAAGGCCGCGTGCCGCTGCATACACTGCGTGCCGATGTCGACTA
This sequence comes from Mesorhizobium sp., assembly GCF_041661565.1. Classification (GTDB taxonomy): domain Bacteria; phylum Pseudomonadota; class Alphaproteobacteria; order Rhizobiales; family Rhizobiaceae; genus Mesorhizobium. The sequence goes on along the minus strand of NZ_JBAZUD010000144.1, from coordinate 7,833 downwards.
CGGTACCGCCGAAGCCCATACGGCTTACGGTATCTGTGGCGTCAAGGTGTGGGTGTTCAAGGGCGAGATCCTGGAACACGACCCGATGGCTTCGGAGCGTCGCGCGACCGAGGGTGATGCCGCGCATGGCGGTGGTGGTGATCGCGAACGCGGTCGTCGTCGCGAAAACGCCTGAGACATTTAGGAATTTGGAGTTAGAACGATGCTGCAGCCAAAGCGCACAAAGTTCCGCAAGCAGTTCAAGGGCCGTATCCATGGTACCGCAAAGGGCGGCACCAACCTGGATTTCGGTGGTTTCGGGCTGAAGGCGCTTGAGCCGAACCGCGTCACCGCGCGTGAGATCGAGGCGGCCCGCCGCGCGATCACTCGCGAAATGAAGCGCGCCGGCCGCGTCTGGATCCGTATTTTCCCGGACGTGCCGGTCACCTCGAAGCCGACCGAAGTCCGCATGGGCAAGGGCAAGGGCGCGGTCGATTATTGGGCGGCGCGCGTCAAGCCGGGCCGGATCATGTTCGAGATCGACGGCGTCAACGAGGAAACCGCCCGTGAGGCACTGCGTCTCGGCGCGGCCAAGCTCTCGGTCAAGACGCGCTTCGTGCAGCGCATCGCAGAATAAGGACGGGCTGATCATGAAAGCCGAAGACATCCGGACCAAGACCCAGGACCAGCTGACCGACGACCTGGCCAGCCTGAAGAAGGAGCAGTTCAACCTGCGCTTCCAGAAGGCTACCGGCCAGCTCGAGAAGACCGCGCGCGTGAGACAGGTCCGTAAGGACATTGCGCGTATCAAGACCATCGCCGCGGAAAAGTCCGCGGCTAAGAAGGCTTAAGGACGAAAACCATGCCAAAGCGCATTCTGCAGGGCACCGTCGTCAGCGACAAGAACGAGAAGACGGTTGTCGTCAAGGTCGAACGGCGCTTCACGCATCCCGTGATGAAGAAGACCGTGCGCATGACCAAGAAGTACAAGGCGCACGACGAGAACAACGCCCACAAGGTTGGCGATCAGGTGTTCATCCAGGAATCGAAGCCGATTTCCAAGGACAAGCGCTGGATCGTCGTGTCTTCGGACCAGGCCTGACCACCGGGCGTGAACAAGCGAATTTTGGACAGACCGGGGAGGGGCTTTGAGCCTGTCCCGTTAAGAAGAGAAGAAGGCGGCCAGTCATGATTCAGATGCAAACAAACCTCGACGTCGCGGATAATTCCGGCGCGCGTCGTGTCATGTGCATCAAGGTGCTGGGCGGCTCGAAGCGGAAATACGCTTCCGTGGGCGACATCATCGTGGTGTCGATCAAGGAAGCCATTCCGCGCGGCCGCGTGAAGAAGGGCGATGTGATGAAGGCGGTCGTGGTTCGCACGGCCAAGGACATCCGCCGCCCGGACGGCAGCGTGATCCGTTTCGACAAGAACGCGGCTGTTCTCGTCGACAACAAGAAAGAGCCGATCGGCACGCGTATCTTCGGACCGGTTCCGCGCGAACTTCGCGCCAAGAACCACATGAAGATCATCTCGCTCGCGCCTGAAGTGCTGTAAGGAGCCGGACCAATGCAGAAGATTAGAAAAGGCGACAAGGTCGTCGTGCTGGCCGGCAAGGACAAGGGCCGTTCGGGCGAAGTCCTCTCGGTTCAGCCGAAGGACGACACCGCGCTTGTGCGCGGCGTCAACCTGATCCGTCGTCACCAGAAGCAGTCCCAGTCCCAAGAGGGCGGGATCATCACCAAGGAAGCGCCGATCCAGCTGTCGAACATCGCGCTGGCCGACCCCAAGGATGGCAAGCCGACCCGCGTCGGTTTCATCTTCCAGAAGGACGGCAAGAAGGTGCGCGTCGCCAAGCGCTCGGGAGAAGTCATCAATGGCTAAGGCTCAAACCACGAAGCCCAAGGCTGAAAGCAAGCAGTCCAAGGCCCAGAACACGCCGCGCCTCAAGCAGGTCTACAACGAGACCATCCGCAAGGCGCTGCAGGAACAGTTTGGCTACGAGAATGAGATGCAGGTTCCGCGCATCGACAAGATCGTGCTCAACATGGGTGTTGGCGAAGCGACCGGGGATTCGAAGAAGCCTTCGATCGCGGCCGAGGACCTGGCGATGATCGCTGGCCAGAAGGCCGTCGTCACCCGCGCCCGCAACTCGATCGCCGGCTTCAAGGTCCGCGAGAAGATGCCGATCGGCGCCAAGGTCACGCTGCGCAAGGAACGCATGTACGAGTTCCTCGACCGTCTCGTGAACATCGCGCTGCCGCGCGTCCGCGACTTCCGCGGACTGAATCCGAAGAGCTTCGATGGCCGTGGCAACTACGCCATGGGCATCAAGGAACACATCGTGTTCCCGGAGATCAACTACGACAAGGTTGATCAGATCTGGGGCATGGACGTCATCGTTTGTACGACTGCGAAGACGGACGACGAAGCCAGGGCATTGCTCAAGGCCTTCAACTTCCCCTTCCGCCAGTAACGGCAGCGAGAAAAGGAAAAATCTGAAATGGCAAAGACCAGCTCAGTCGAGAAGAACAACAGGCGCCGCAAGCTTGCCGACCAGTACGGTCCCAAGCGTGCCGCCCTCAAGGCGATCATCATGGATCAGTCCAAGCCGATGGAGGAGCGCTTCCGCGCTCAGCTCAAGCTTGCCGCCATGCCGCGCAATTCGGCCAAGATCCGCATCCGCAACCGCTGCGAAGTCACCGGCCGTCCGCGCGCCTATTATCGCAAGCTCAAAGTATCGCGCATCGCGCTTCGGGATCTTGGCAACAACGGCCAGATTCCGGGCCTGGTCAAGTCGAGCTGGTAAGGAGGACATACAATGTCATTGAGCGATCCTCTCGGCGATATGCTGACCCGCATCCGCAACGCCTACGGCCGCAAGAAGTCGAGCGTTTCGACGCCGGCCTCGCGTCTGCGCACCCGCGTCCTCGACGTGCTGAAGGCTGAAGGCTATATCCGTGACTACAGCCAGACCGACTTCGACAACGGCAAGTCCGAAATCGAGATCGAGCTGAAGTATTTCGACGGTGCGCCGGTCGTGCGCGAAATCGCCCGCGTTTCGAAGCCGGGCCGTCGCGTCTATGTTTCGGCCAAGTCGATCCCGCATGTCGCCAACGGCCTCGGCATCGCCATCCTTTCGACACCGAAGGGCGTGATGGCCGACCATGAAGCGCGTGAACAGAACGTCGGCGGCGAGATCCTCTGCCAGATCTTCTGATCCGGCAGCTCCGCAAACTGGAATCCGGTCTTCGGATCGTTCCGAAGACAGAGACCTGAAACAAGAGAAGTGACGAGGACAACAAAATGTCTCGTATTGGAAAGAAACCCGTTTCGCTGCCGCAGGGCGTGACCGCGACCGTCAACGGCCAGACCGTGACGGCGAAGGGCCCCAAGGGTGAGTTGAAGTTCGTGGTGAACGAAGAAGTCCTGGTCAAGATGGAAGACGGCGAGATCGCTGTCCAACCTCGCGACCAGACCAAGACCGCACGCTCCAAATGGGGCATGTCGCGCACGCAGATCGTCAACATCCTGCAGGGCGTCAAGGACGGCTTCGAGAAGAAGCTCGAAATCACCGGCGTCGGCTATCGCGCCGCGCTCCAGGGCAAGAACCTGCAGCTGGCGCTTGGCTTCAGCCATGATGTCGTATACGAGACGCCGGCCGGCATCACGATCACTGTCCCCAAGCCGACGGAAATCACCGTTGCCGGCATCGACAAGCAGCAGGTCGGCCAGGTTGCGGCCGAGATTCGCGAATATCGCGGTCCTGAGCCCTACAAGGGCAAGGGCGTCCGCTACGCTGGCGAGAAGATCGTCCGCAAGGAAGGCAAGAAGAAATAGTGGTCATTGCCCCGAGAGGTTACGCACTTTTCGGGGACGACCACGCCAAGCAAGTGTAACGCCGCGGGGAGCGGTCGCGGGAGGCGCTTTCGCCTACCGCACAAGGCGGCCCCTGTTTTTTGAAGGCAAGGAAGACATCATGGGTACCAAGGAATCCACGCAGCGCCGTGCGCAGCGCGTTCGCCGCCAGATCAAGAAGGTCGCCGGCGAGCGGCCGCGCCTGTCCGTGCACCGCACGTCGAAGAACATCTATGTTCAGGTCATCGACGATGCCAAGGGCCACACCATAGCTGCGGCCTCGACGCTCGAGAAGGACCTGAAGGGTTCGCTCAAGACCGGCGCTGACACCGCGGCAGCTGCCGCGATCGGCAAGCTGATCGCCGAGCGCGCCACCAAGGCCGGCGTCAAGGAAGTCGTCTTCGACCGCGGCGCCTATATCTATCACGGCCGCGTCAAGGCGCTCGCCGATGCCGCCCGTGAAAGTGGCTTGAGCTTCTAATTCCAGGAACTTTCGCCCCCGGTAACCCACAGAGGTGCCCGGATCTTATCAGCAACCGTGCTTCCGGAAAAAAACAAGGAACAGGATATGGCACAGGAACGTAGGGATGGTGGCCGCGGCCGCGATCGTGAAGAACGCGATGACGGGATGGTGGACAAGCTCGTCCACATCAACCGCGTCGCCAAGGTCGTCAAGGGCGGCCGTCGCTTCGGTTTTGCGGCACTCGTCGTCGTCGGTGATCAGAAGGGCCGTGTCGGCTTTGGTCACGGCAAGGCGCGCGAAGTGCCCGAGGCTATCCGCAAGGCAACCGAATCGGCCAAGCGCGACATGATCTTTGTGCCGCTGCGCTCGGGCCGTACGCTGCATCACGACGTCGAAGGACGCTGGGGTGCGGGTCGCGTCCTGCTGCGCGCCGCCAAGCAGGGTACTGGCATCATCGCCGGCGGCCCGATGCGCGCCGTCTTCGAGACGCTCGGCATGCATGACGTGGTCGCCAAGTCGATGGGGTCGTCGAACCCTTACAACATGGTTCGCGCCACCTTCGACGCGCTGAAGAGCCAGATGCATCCCAAGGATGTGGCTGCCGCCCGCGGCATCAAGTATTCGACCCTTCAGGCCCGCCGCGGCACCGCCGTCGCGGCTGAAGAATAGTCGATCTGACCAGGGATTTTGACCATGGCCAAGAAAGCTACAAAGACCGTCACCGTTGAGCAGATCGGCTCGCCGATCCGCCGTCCGAAGGAACAGCGCGCGACGCTGGTCGGCCTCGGCCTCAACAAGATGCACAAGCAGCGCACGCTCGAGGATACGCCCTCCGTGCGCGGCATGATCGCCGCCGTCCAGCATCTCGTCCGCGTCGTGGACGAGGGCTGAGCGAAAGCGCAGGAGAACCCAGATGAAACTCAACGATCTGCGTGACAAGGACGGCGCGACGCATTCCAAGAAGCGTCTCGGCCGCGGCATCGGTTCCGGCTCCGGCAAGACCGCTGGTCGCGGCGTCAAGGGTCAGAAAGCGCGCTCAGGCGTCGCCATCAACGGCTTCGAGGGTGGCCAGATGCCGCTCTATCGGCGCCTGCCCAAGCGCGGCTTCAACAACATCTTCGCCAAGAGCTTCACGGTCGTGTCGCTGGCTCGCATCCAGGTTGCCATCGACGCCGAGAAGCTCGACGCCAAGGCCACCGTGACGGCAGAATCGCTTGTTGCCGCCGGCGTCATCCGCCGCGTCAAGGACGGCGTGCGGATCCTGTCCGACGGTGAGATCAAGGCAAAGCTCGCGTTTGACGTTGCCGGCGCCTCCAAGGCGGCCATCGAGAAGATCGAAAAGGCCGGCGGTTCTGTCAAGCTGCCGGAGAAGAAGGCGGCTGCCGAGTAACGGCGATCTGAAGCGCGGTCGGCAAGGGCGGTTTCCGCTTCTGCCGATGATCGCGCTTTGATCCGCTCAATCAGGTGGCCGCGTCAACGCGGCCGCTTGCATGTTTAGGGCCCGGGGCTTATCTCGTGAGCTTGGGTGAGACGCGCCTGACCTCACGGGCCATCAAGCGTTACCAAGCGGAGAATCAGGCATGGCTTCGGCTGCTGAACAATTAGCCTCGAATCTGAATTTCTCGGCCTTCGCCAAGGCGGAGGATCTGAAGAAACGCATCTGGTTCACCATCGGCGCGCTGCTCGTCTATCGCCTCGGTACCTACATTCCGCTCCCCGGCATCAATCCAGACGCCTTTGCGCAGGCCTTTTCCTCGCAGAGCAAGGGCGTGCTCGGCATGTTCAACATGTTCGCCGGCGGCGCCGTGCAGCGCATGGCGATCTTCGCGCTCGGCATCATGCCCTACATTTCTGCTTCCATCATCATGCAGCTGATGACCTCGGTCATCCCGTCGCTGGAAGCGCTGAAGAAGGAAGGCGAGCAGGGCCGCAAGGTCATCAACCAATACACGCGCTACGGTACCGTGCTGCTGGCGCTGGTCCAGGCTTATGGTATTTCGGTGGGCCTCGAGGGCGGCAACGGCATCGTCAGCGATCCCGGCATGTTCTTCCGCATCTCGACGGTCGTGACGCTGGTTGGCGGCACCATGTTCCTGATGTGGCTCGGCGAGCAGATCACCGCGCGCGGCATCGGCAACGGCATTTCGCTGATCATCTTCTCCGGCATTGTCGCCGGCCTGCCGCACGCCATCTCCGGAACTCTGGAGCTCGGCCGTACAGGCGCGCTGTCGACCGGCCTGATTCTCGCGATCATTGTCCTGGCCGTTGTCGTCATCGCACTCATCGTGTTCTTCGAGCGCGCTCAGCGCCGCCTGCTGATCCAGTATCCGAAGCGCCAGGTCGGCAATCGCATGTTCCAGGGCGATACTTCGCACCTGCCGCTCAAGCTCAACACATCAGGCGTCATCCCGCCGATCTTCGCCTCGTCGCTGCTGCTGCTGCCGGCGACTGTCGCGGGCTTTTCGCAGACCACCAATCTGCCGGCCTGGGCAAGTACCGTCCTGGCCTCGCTTGGCCACGGCCAACCGCTCTACATGGCCTTCTACGCTGCGATGATCGTGTTCTTCGCCTTCTTCTACACCGCGATTGTCTTCAATCCGAAGGACACCGCCGACCAGCTCAAGAAGCATTCGGGCTTCATCCCGGGCTATCGTCCGGGCGAGCGCACCGCCGATTACATCGATTACGTTCTCACTCGCATCACTGTCGTCGGCGCCATCTATCTGGTGCTGGTGTGCCTGCTGCCGGAGTTCCTGATCTCGGCGACTGGCGTACCGTTCTACCTCGGTGGCACATCGCTTCTGATCGTGGTCAGTGTCACGCTTGATACCGTCGCGCAGATCCAGGGGCACCTGATCGCGCATCAGTATGAAGGCCTGATCAAGAAGTCGAAGCTGCGCGGGGGGAAGAAAGCCAGATGAGGTTGATATTGCTTGGGCCGCCAGGGGCGGGCAAGGGGACACAAGCACAAAGACTGGTAGAGAAACACGGCATACCACAGCTCTCGACGGGGGACATGCTGCGGGCTGCCGTCCAGGCCGGTACCGAGGTCGGCAAGCGCGCCAAGGCGGTGATGGATGCCGGTGAGCTGGTGTCGGACGCGATCGTCAACGCCATCGTTGCCGAGCGCATCGATCAGGCTGATTGCGCCAAGGGTTTCATCCTCGACGGATACCCGCGCACCCTGGTGCAGGCAGATGCTGTCGATGCGATGCTTGCGCAACGTGGCATGAGCCTCGATATCGTCATCGAGCTTGTCGTGGACGATCGGGCTTTGGTCGGGCGCATCGTAAAGCGGGCTGATGACGCCAAGGCTGCCGGCCAGCCGGTGCGCAAGGACGATAATCCTGCGGTGTTCGAAGACCGTCTGCGCGAGTATTACAAGAAGACCGCTCCGCTGATCGGTTACTACTACGCCAAGGGCAAACTCAAGGCCGTCGACGGCATGGCTGACATCGATACCGTCACCGGCGAGATCGAAGCCGTGCTCGCGGCGACGGCCGAAGGGGCGAAGGCTGTAAATTAACGATTTT
>NZ_JBAZUD010000143.1:0-12747 GCF_041661565.1 Mesorhizobium sp. | reverse complement strand
TACCCAATGCTCGCTCTCGCCATCTCTTCGAATGATACCGCAAGACTGAAACTCACCGAAGCGGATGAGCCACAGCCTCTTACGAACGAAGCTCTGGTCGCCGTCCGCGCAACCTCGCTGAACCGCGGCGAACTGCGCCTGCTCGCCATTCGTCCGAACGGCTGGGTACCCGGCCAGGACATCGTCGGGGTGGTCGAAAGGGCGGCTGCCGATGGCTCAGGGCCAGCAATGGGCACGCCGGTTGTGGCCTTGGTCGACGAGGGCGGCTGGGCCGAACGTGTCGCCGTTCCGACCGACCGTCTCGCGGTCCTGCCGGAAGCGGTCGGCTTTGTCTCCGCCGCCACGCTGCCCGTGGCGGGCACGACTGCGCTGAGGACCTTGCGCCATGGCGGTGATCTGGCCGGCCAGCGGATCCTGATCACCGGCGCAAGCGGTGCGGTCGGGCGTTTCCAGATCCAGATCGCCCGGGATCAGGGCGCCTCGGTGACCGCGATCGCAGCCGCCCGTCATGCAGACGACCTGCGCGGCCTTGGAGCCGGGCAGGTCGTCGGGTCGATCGAACTGGCCGAGGGTCGTTTCTCGCTGATCACCGAATCCGTCGGCGGCCCAAGCCTCGCACACGCGATCGAGCGTGTGGCGTCTGGCGGCACGATCGTCATGTTCGGCTCGAGCAGCGGTGAACTCACGCCCATCGGGTTCCGCCAGTTCGTCCCCGGCCACGAGGGAGCGCGGCTGCAGACGTTCGCTTACTACACGTCCGGCTCGGCCATTGGCGCCGACATTGCCGCGCTGCTAACCCTGGTTTCGGCTGGCAGGCTGGAAACGCGCGTGGCCTTCACCTTGCCGTGGACGGACATCGCCGAAGCCTTGGACGCATTGCGTCAGCGCAGCTTCAGCGGCAAGGCTGTTCTTACAATCCCCGGATGAGCAGGCCTTGGCCCCAACTCACACGTGCTGGCCGCCATTGATGTGGATTTCCGAGCCGGTCACGTAGGATGCCTGCTGCGAGCACAGGAAGAAGATGATGTCGGCGACCTCCGCCGTGGTGCCGAGCCGCCGCAGCGGGATCGTCTCGACGATCTTCTCCGTTCCCGGCGACAGGATCGCCGTGTCGATCTCGCCCGGCGCAATGGCGTTGACGCGGATGCCGTGCGGGCCGAAATCATGCGCCATCTCGCGCGTCAGCGAGCCGAGCGCGGCCTTCGAGGTCGCGTAGGCGGTGCCGGCGAAAGGGTGCACGCGCGTACCGGCGATGGAGGTGACGTTGACGATCGAGCCCTTGGCCGCCGCCAATTCCTTGAACAGCCCGCGCGCCAGCATGATCGGCGCGAAGAAGTTGACCTGGAACACGTCGCGCCAGACATGCATCGGCGTGTCGATCGAGTCCATGCGGCTGTTGCCGTCCTTGAGCTTCGGCGAAATACCGGCATTATTGACCAGCGCGTGCAACTGCCCGCCATGCGCTTCCAGCCGGTGCCGGATTTCCGAAACCGCAATGCCGACATCCTCCTGATCGGCGAGATCGACCTTGATGTGGTCTTCCGGGCCGGCCGGCCACGGGCAGTCGTCGGCAAAGGACTGTCGCGAACAGGTGATGACGCGCCAGCCCTCGCGCGAAAACCGTTTCACGGTGGCATGGCCGATGCCGCGGCTGGCGCCGGTCAGCACGATAGTTTTTCTGGTGTCGTTTTCAGCCATGTCGGGAGATGTAGCCGAACCGTGTCGCCGAGGCGAGAGGCGAGTTGCCGCTCACCCCCCGCCAAGGATATCGAGGATCGAGGTCTGCTTCCTCTTCAGCGGACCGCCGACATTGCCCGGCGGCACCGGATGCTTGATCGAGCCGGTGGCGCCGTCGTCGGCCGGCATGTCGAGGCCATCGGCATCGACGGTCTGCGCCGGACGCACCACGTTGCGGGCCGGCAGCGGTGCCTGGGCCACGGGAGCTGCCCGCGGCACCACGGGTGCTTGCTGGCCGACGGATACCGGCGGGACCGGCGCCGGCTGGTTGTTGCTGGCCGACGGGATCTCGTCGGGCACGACCGTGTCGGCCGGGGTGGATTTCCAGGTTCCGGGCAGCGGCCGCACCGGCACGCCCTCATGGGCTGCGACCATGAACTCGTGCCAGGCCTGCGCCGGCAGCGCCCCGCCGGTGACCTTCTTCATCGCCGTCCCGTCATCATTGCCGAACCAGACGCCGGTGGTGAGATTGGCGGTATAGCCGACGAACCAGGCGTCGCGCGAATTCTGGCTGGTGCCAGTCTTGCCGGCCGAGGGCCAGGCGAAGGCCGCTTTCCTGGCCGTGCCGATTTCCACCGTACCGGTCATCATCGAATTCATCATGCCGACGATCTCGGGCTTGACGACACGTGGCACGCTACCGCCGCTGCTGTCGTAGAGCACCTTGCCGTCGGCCGTCGTGATGCGGCGGATGAAATGGATGTCCGGCTTGTAGCCGCCATTGGCAAACGGCACATAGGCTGAGGTCAGCTCCAGCGGCGTCACCTCCGAGGTGCCGAGCGCGATCGAAGTGTTCGCCTGCAGGTCGGACTGGATGCCCATGCGGTGAGCCGCCTCGACGACCGCGTTGGGCCCGACTTCCATGGTCAACTGGGCCGCCACCGAGTTCAGCGATTTGGCCAGCGCGGTGGCCAGCGTCACCTTGCCGAAATACTTGCCGCCATAATTGTCGGGCGTCCAGTTGCCGATCTTGATCGGCGCGTCGTTGCGGATGCTGTCCGGCGTGCGGCCGGCCTCCAGCGCCGCCATGTAGACAAACGGCTTGAACGCCGACCCCGGCTGGCGGCGCGCTTCCGAGGCGCGGTCGAACTGGCTGGTCGAATAATCGTAGCCGCCGACCATGGCGCGCACCGCGCCGGAATCGTCGATCGACACCAACGCGCCCTGGGTGACATTGAGCTTCTTGCCGCTGTCGTCGATCAGCCTGCGGATCGATTGTTCGGCAAGCTTCTGCAGGTTCAGGTCGACGGTGGAGTCGATGACGATATCGCCACGCACGTCGCCGATCAGGTCGGGCAGCTCTTCCATGATGGTGTCGGCGACATAATTCTCCGAGCCGGTCCAGTAGGAGGGCGCGCGCGTTGCCGGCGCGCTCATCGCCGACGCCAGTTCCTTGGCGCTGATCTTGCCCTCGTCGCGCATGGCGGCGAGCACCAACTGCGAGCGCTGCTCGGCGGCCTTGGGGTCGCGCGCCGGTGACAGCCGCGACGGCGCCTTCAACAGGCCCGCCAGCAGCGCCGCCTCCGATAGGGTAACGTCGCGCGCGCTCTTGCCGAAATAGCGGCGCGAGGCCGCCTCGACACCGTAGGCGCCGGAGCCGAAATAGACCCTATTCAGGTACATTTCGAGGATCTGGTCCTTGGTGTGCTTATGCTCCAGCCACAGCGCCAGCAGCACCTCCTGCACCTTGCGCTCAAGCGTGCGGTCGGGCGTCAGGAACAGGTTCTTGGCCAATTGCTGCGTCAGGGTCGAACCGCCCTGCGAGAAGTGGCCGCCAAGAAGGTTGGTAACCATCGCCCGCGACAGGCCGATCGGATCGACACCGAAATGCGAATAGAAGCGCCGGTCCTCGATGGCGATGACCGCCTCGGGGATATAGGGTGACATCTCATGCAGGCCGACGGCCTCGCCGCCGCTCATGCCGCGATTGGCCAGCAGCTGGTTGTCGGCCGAGACGATCTTGATGTTGGGCGCCCGGTCCGGGATCGACCAGGTGGTGGCCGCGGGCATCTTGGCGCCGTAATAGATGACCGTGCCGGCCACCGCGATGCCGCCCCAGATGGCCAGCACGAAGCACCAGTAGAACAAGCGGCCGATACCGCCGAACAGCCCGCGCCGGCTTCTGCCGCGCCTGCCCCGCGACGACTTCGATTTGACGGGCTTGCGCTTGGCGGAGGCTTTGCGATTGCTCGGCACGACGCGATCCTCCTCGCTCACCGAAAGTCCGCCGGAGGACCTATCCCGTGGCGCTCCCTCGAAACTGGGTTCGATGCGGCTGTCTTTGCGGTTCGCCATGCGCTGCGCTTGATGTCCTCGATGCAACCATTCGAAGTCTGCGAACGTTCTGTGCTTCAGAGCCGATGCACGCCATTCGATGGCGTCCGGGGTGAAGAGTAGATACGGCGGTTTAAAGGCGGGTTAAGTCGCAAAAATTGAGACGCCATCTCATATTGCGGGGCCGGCTATTTGTCCCCACACCTCTCGCACCGGCAAACCAGCGCACAGGGCATTTGTCGGAACCGTACACTTTTATACAAGTATTGATTGGTTGAGTGATAAAATCATCATATCTCATGTTTGTATGTGATAGTTAATAGACGGCTTCTTTTTTAAGTGCTTAAAGAGATTGTCACCAGTTATTGTATGGGCTCTGGTGCTTGAGAGCGCTTATCATTCTCCCGCCCAGTGGGAGCTGTGCAATGGAAGTCCAACATTCCAGTATATTTCAAGGAACTCTAATCGAGAGATCGGGCGGCAGACGTTCGGAACTTTATGAAGTTCCTGCAACCGCGAGACTCCTGGCAAACGGCTGCCAAGCCGACGGCGGCATCTTTCCAGGCGCGGTCTACGCCTCGTTTGGCGAAACTGTGAGGTTTGGCAGGACGAAGATTTCAGTGCTGCGATTGAGGCCTGCTGCCGCCCCGGCAGTTGCATGAGGAGTGCGTGCGAAATGCCTGTCACCCTGAGAGCAACACTCTGTGAAACCAGGGAAGCGCTGCATGAGCTGAGAAAGGCTCTTTTTGTTCGCGGGCATATGGAATCGATGGGAGAAATCGATACCCTCATCGGCGTCGCCGAAGACAAGGCGGCCCACGCTATCGGAGACATCGACCGGGCCAAGCTGCCGAAACCCATTCTCGTGGCGGTCGCGAACCCGATGGTGTCGGAAGGTAGACTTGTTCCGGTTGCGCTGCCTGCCAAGCTCAGCGAGCTTCGCGATCAGGGAATGGGTCTCAGCGTCTACTGCGGCAATGCGCGCTGCGGTCATTTGCGCTCGCTCGATCTCGATGACCTCATAGTGACCTACGGCACGCATTATAATTTCATGACCGAAAGGCGACTTGCATCGAAGCTCGTCTGCAAGCGCTGCCGGACTATCGGAGGAAGGTTGGTCGTGGTCTCCGACAAGCGGCCCCGCTATTGATACGATGGCGCCGGCGGCATGGTGCCGTAAAGCCCTTCCGCTAAAGACCCGCCGCCTTGGCCAGATAGGGCGCCAGCGCCAGCGCATAGGTCGCCGTCATATGGTGAACATCCCGCCAGACGATGATGTTGCCGACGACAGCGCTGCACGTCTCCCGGCCGCAAAGGGCATCGTTCATGTCGACGACACGAACCCCCGGCAACGGGGCGGCGGCCACGGCAAGCACATTGCTCGCCTCGACTTCCTTGCGCACGGTGACGCATTTGGCGGGATCGGCCGCCAGGCAGTCGCCCGGGTCGAACTTGAGATAGGGCGTGTTCCTGATGGCGATGACGCGCACGCCCTCTTCGTTCAGTTCGGCCCAGATGCTGCGCAGACCTTCGATCATCGCCGGCTCCGGCGTGCTGGAATAGCGGGATTGACTGGTAAACAGCAGGTCCGGTCGCAGCCTGCCGATTTCGGTGAGAACGTTGTCGCGCCATTTCGCGCAGGCCTCGTAAGACTTGCCGTTGTCCGTCACCGCCGCGCGCGTGAACGGGCAAGCCGCCTTGGTGAAGGTGACCAGTTTCCACTTGCGGTCCCTGGCAATCCTGTCGATGGCCGGGATCCATTGCGCGGCGTGTGAATCTCCGGCGACGACGATGGTCCTGGTGCCGTCTGGATCGCCGAGCATGCAGCCCACGGCCCGTATACTGCCTTGTTCCTGATGGCATTTCAGCCGGTAGACGATAGGCACGTCGCGCTTCAGCTGCCCAAGCGAGGGTAGCAGGTCCACGCCGGGTGGAACGACCGCGTTGGCAAGCAGCGCCGCGGGTCCTGGATAGTCCGGGGTCCCGATCAGGCTGGTATCGACGCCTTGCCTGTCGAGCGCGTAGCCCAGCCCGCCCGCCGTCATTACGCAGACCGCGACGGCGATCGTGCCATGAACCAGCGGCTTCCATTCCGTGTCCGACCGCGGCCGACGGTAGCGCTGCTCGACGAACCGGTAGGACAAATGCGAGATCGCAAGCGTCAGCACGATCAGGCCAAGGCCTGCCGTCAGCCCGATAGAGGGGCAATGTGCGGTATAGAAAACGATCAGCGGCCAGTGCCAGAGGTAGATCGAATAGGACCGGTCGCCGACATAGCGTAGCAACAAGGCATCGAGCCCACCGAACCGACCTGTCCGGACGTCGCCGGCCGATATCACCAGCACCGTTCCCAATGTCGGCAGCAACGCGTACGCGCCCGGAAATGGCGTCGAGGCGGAAAAGAACAGCGCCGAAGCGCCAATCGCGGCAAGGCCTGCCGCCTGCATGGCGGCGCGACGCGGCAACGCCGCGTTGAGCCCATTGCCGCCTTTGAAATCATGAACCGCCAGCGCCAGCAGGGCCCCAAGCGCCAGTTCCCAAAGCCTCGTATGGGTGAAGAAGTAAGCTCCGGCCGGATCGCTGCGGGTGACGAACACCGAGACGGCCAGCGATCCGGCGAAAACCACGGCCAAAGCCACCAGCAATGCGGCTCTCGGCGGTTGTCTGAAGCGGCGTGCCAGCCAGAGGACCGCCATCATCAGCACCGGCCAGACGATGTAGAACTGCTCCTCGATCGACAGCGACCAGTAATGCTGCACCGGGCTCGCCGCCTCTTCGGCGCCGAGATAGTCGACAGCCTGCCAGGCGAGCCGCCAGTTCTGCGAATAGAGGGCGCTCGCGGCGACCTGGATGGCCGTCTCCTCCCAGCGCGCGCTGGACAGAAGGACCAGCGTTCCGGCTAGCGCGACGAGGAGGGTCAGCAGCGCCGCCGGCAGCAATCGCCGCACCCGCCGCGAATAGAATGCCGTCAGCGAGATGTGGCCGTCGCGCAATGCCATGCGGGCAAGCAGGCCGGTGATGAGGTAGCCCGAGATGACGAAGAATACGTCGACCCCGACATAGCCGCCAGGAAGCACGGCGGGCCAGATGTGGAAAATCACCACAAGGGCCACGGCAACGCCGCGCAAGCCCTGAATTTCGGGCCGCAGCCCATGGTCACGCTTGTCAATCAAGGCTGCCGCCATCGGAAAATCAGGACAATGGCCGATCGTTTCAGATCGGCCCGAATTTTACGTCCGGCTGCTCGGGACCGCCGGCTTGCCGCAGCAAGGCGACAAGTTCTTTGCTCCTGTCAATCTCCTGCCGTCTCCAGTTCGAGGCGTTCGTCACATGCAGCCAGCCATCGATCGACATGAAAAAGTCCTGGGATGGGTCATCTCCGGGGCCGAAGTGAACCGGTTTCACTTCAGCCAAACGAACCAGCGCCGGATCGATAGACCTGTAGAGCACCGGCCAGTTGCCGCCGCCGGAGTCCATGTGAAACTCGTAACTCGGGGCGAAATCCAGCCGCAACCGCAGCAGGCTTCCGTCGAAGAAACTGAAGGCCGGCCACAGGAACCAGCCGCCGGGCGTCGGCGTGTCGCGCCGAACGCTGCCATAGATGCTCTTGCCCTGCATCTTTTCGGCAACCGAGAACGGTTCCGTGGGGAAGATGTCATGATCGATGAAGCCGAAGACTTTCGGCCCGAACCGTGTCACGAAATTCCGCACGATCCAATTGAGGGCCTGGCCGTGCGATCGGCTGACCACCAGCCTGTTGCGCGGCAACGCCACGTAAGGCACTGAATGTCGCCGGCAGAGGTCGCGGATCGCCTCCCTGGCGTCCTGCTTCTTGCTGTTGTCGAAGACGACGTAGCTTTCATGCTCGGCCAGGTAGCGGCGCACGAGGTGTATCTGCCATTCGATCACGTCAGGCCGGTTGAAGGCCACGCTGGCGATGATCGCTTCGCGGAACGCCTGCTGTTTTCCCTGCAATTCGCTGACCGGCGCCGATGTCCTCAGGAAGCGAAAGGTCCGCCAGTGATAACGCAGGAACGCGGCGCCCCGGGGCGGCCTGTTCAGCCGCTCCCATTCGGCCACGGTGATCCTGGACCGATCTTCGTCCTCCGGGGCATTGCAGCCTGGCATGTCGCGCGCTCCCGGATCACCAGACACCGGCGGGTTAGTTCTGCTGGATGGAGATACCCTTGTCGTCGATCTTGAGTTCGACGCCCTGCGGCTTGGTCTGTTCGCGGTAGACATAGATGCCGAGCGCGATGACCACGACGACGAGCGCGCCAACGAGGAGATAGAGAGTGTTCTGCTTCATGGCGCGCTCTTTCGTTTGTCGAGCCTCACGCTCGTTTCAGGACCTTGACCAGCACCAGCAGGATGATGGCGCCGATGGTGGCGTGGACGATCGCGGCGAGAACGCCTCCGCCCATGGAGAATCCGATACGCGGAAACAGCCAGCCGGCGATGAACGCGCCGACGATGCCGACGATGATGTTGCCGATCAGGCCGAAGCCGAAACCCGACACGATGAGACCGGCGAGCCAGCCGGCAATGGCACCAATGATGATGAAGACGAGCAGGCTTTCGACGCCCATGGCGATTTCCTCCGAGCAAGTGGGCGAGCGCGGAGCGGAAAGCTCCGAATCGGCCCCGATAACAACGGCCTCACGCTATTCGAAAGCGGCCGGCCTCGCCAGCGGCGCGCTCATTGGTCGTCATCGTCGCTCGTCGCAGGCCGCCAGCTGGTCGGCTCAACCTTTTTCTGGGTGTCGCTGTCGGTGTAGACCCACCAGCCGCCATCGCGATATTGCGCGATGGATTCGTTAACGACGCCGTCGCCATCCTTCCACATGACCGTGACCTTGGAGCCATCGGTCGGCGCGCTCGATATAGGCTTTCGATCTGCCATTTCATTCCCTTTCACGACAATCCCAACCGGGCGAGAACGGCCCACATAGGCTCTGAACCAAGCGTCGGCGGATGGCCGCCAGCTCCATCAGCTGTGGGCGAAGATGTCCTGTTCGTCCCAGCCCATCAGGTCGAGTTTGGCACGCGTCGGCAGGAAGCGGAAGCAGGCATCGGCCTCCTTGCTGCGCCCCTCGCGCGCCAGCCGCCCGGCCAGCACGTCGCGCAGCCGGTGCAGATAAAGCACGTCGGAAGCAGCATATTCGAGCTGTTCGGGCGACAGCGTCTCCGCCGCCCAGTCCGACGATTGCTGCGCCTTGGACAGGCCGACGCCGAGAAGCTCCAGGCAGATATCCTTCAGCCCGTGCCGGTCGGTATAGGTGCGGGTCAGCCGCGAGGCGATCTTGGTGCAGAACACCGGCTCGGGCATCACCCCGAACGCATTGTAGAGCACGGCGAGGTCGAAACGGCCGAAATGAAACAGCTTCGTCACGCTGCGGTTCTTCAGCAGGCTGACCAGGTTCGGCGCCTTCTTCTGGCCCGGCGCGATCTGGATGACATCAGCCGTACCGTCGCCGGGCGAGATCTGCACCACGCACAACCGGTCGCGGTGCGGGTTCAGCCCCAGCGTCTCGGTGTCGATGGCCACAGCGCCGACATCGTAGCGCGACAGGTCGGGCAGATCGTGCTTGTGGAAACGGATGTCGGCCATTGTCTTCTCCGGTCGAGCCACGGGCGTCCCCTGACGAAGGGACGCCGCGATGCTTTGATCTAATGGCTCGTCCTCGCCGCGATCCTCCGAAAAATCAACAGGAAAACGCCGCTCAGCGCGTCAACGCGTCGAGAATGCGCGCCCAGGACCGCTGGCCCTTGTGGAAGGAGCTGAGTTCGTATTTCTCGTTGGGAGAATGGATGCGGTCGTCGTCCAGGCCAAACCCGACCAGCAGGGATTCCATGCCGAGATAGGTCTGGAAGTCGCCGAC
This sequence comes from Mesorhizobium sp., assembly GCF_041661565.1. Lineage (GTDB taxonomy): Bacteria > Pseudomonadota > Alphaproteobacteria > Rhizobiales > Rhizobiaceae > Mesorhizobium. Next base: position 2,854 of record NZ_JBAZUD010000143.1, on the reverse strand, counting down.
CACCGGGATCGAGCCGCCGCTGCCCGTCGTCACGGCCGGCTTCGGCCATTCGTCGGACAGCGCGTCCTTGGCCTTGGCCAGGAACGGCGAGTCGTAGGAAAGCTGGATTGCGGGCGAGCCGCCATGCGGGTGGAATTCGACCGAGCAGTCGGCCGGAATGCGTTCCTCGACGAATTTCTCGAAAGCGTCTCGGATCTTGTTCGGGTCCTGCTTGTGGACGAGGCGGAAGGACACCTTCGCCGAGGCCTCCGCCGCGATAACCGTCTTGAAGCCCTTGCCGGTATAGCCGCCGATGATGCCGTTGAATTCGGCCGTGGGCCTCGCCCAGGTCAGTTCCAGCACCGAGCGGCCCTTTTCGCCGGACGGGATCGACAGTCCGACGGGCCCAAGGAAGGTCTGGGCCGTCTCGCCAAGCGTCTCCCACGATTTCAGGATCTGCGATGGGGTTTCCTCGACACCCTCATAGAAGCCCGGAATGGTGATGCGGCCGTCCTCGTCGTGGATGTCGGCCAGCACCTTGGCCAGGATGCGGATCGGGTTGGCGGCGGCACCGCCATAGAGGCCGGAATGCAGATCGCGGTCGGCGGCCTTGACCGTGATCTCCTCGCCGACCAGGCCGCGCAGTCCGACGCAGATCGATGGCGTATCGCGGTCCCACATGCCGGTATCGCAGACAAGCGCGAAGTCCGCCCTGAGCTCGTCCGCATTGGCCTCGAGGAATGGCTTCAGCGACGGCGATCCGGATTCCTCCTCGCCCTCGAACAGAATAGTGATGCGGCACGGCAAATTGCCATGCACCTGCTTCCAGGCGCGGCAAGCCTCGACGAAGGTCATCAGCTGGCCCTTGTCGTCGGCCGAGCCGCGCCCGGCGATCACCTTGTGATCGGGGCCGACTTCCTTGATCGCCGGGGCGAACGGGTCGCTTTCCCACAATTCGATCGGATCGACCGGCTGCACGTCGTAGTGGCCGTAGAACAACACATGCGGCGAGCCGGCAGGCCCGTCATGATGGGCGACGACCATTGGATGTCCTGATGTGTCACGCACGCTGGCGTCGAAGCCGATCAGCTTGAGCTCGGCCACCAGCCACTCCGCGGCCTTGCGGCAGTCGGCGGCATAGGCCGGATCGGTGGAGATCGACTTGATCCTGAGCAGGCCGAACAGACGTTCCAGGCTCTGGTCGAGATTGCTGTCGAGGCGATCGAGGACGGGGGAAACTGCGGACATTCTTGGAAGCCTTTCGACGCGACGCGCTTTGATGTCGAAACCGTAAAGGCTGAGCGGGCAAACGAAAAGCCCGGGAAGATTGGACCAAGGCCGCTAACAGCAATCGGTTGGCAAAAAAAGACCGCCGTGGTGGAGGGGGAACCACGGCGGCCTTCTCCTCGAAACGATGCGGCAGCCCGGAGAGGGGGGATAGGCTGCCGCAAGTGTCCGGGATAGGCGGGGGACGGGCCTTGCTCCGGACTCGGCGAAAACTGCCGATGACGTCTATCTGTGTCTTGGAACGTGGCGTTTCAAGGGCACGAAAATTACAGTTTTGTAACATGGACGTGAGCGAAGGGGCCTGTCAGCGGTCTGTCAGGGTGTTGCCGGAACAGCTCTGCGCAGGCGCCTTTGGCATGGACCAAGCCCTCGTGCCGCGCTATCCCTGCCGGCATGAAAAAAGGCGATCACCTCTTCCTTGTCGACGGCTCCGGCTACATTTTCCGTGCCTATCACGCGCTGCCGCCGCTGACCCGCAAGTCCGACGGCCTGCCTGTCGGCGCGGTTTCCGGCTTCTGCAACATGCTGTGGAAGCTGATGCTGGATGCCCGCAACACCGATGTAGGCATTGTGCCGACGCACTTCGCCGTGATCTTCGACTATTCGTCAAAGACCTTCCGCAATGATCTCTACCCCGAATACAAGGCCAACCGCTCGGCGCCGCCAGAGGACCTGATCCCGCAATTCGGCCTGATCCGCCAGGCGACCAGGGCGTTCAACCTGCCTTGCGTCGAGATCGAAGGCTACGAGGCTGATGACCTGATCGCCACTTATGCCAGGCTCGCCTGTGAAGCGGGCGGCGACACCACCGTCATTTCCTCCGACAAGGACCTGATGCAACTGGTCGGCGCCACTGTCGGCATGTACGACCCGATGAAGGACCGCCAGATCGGCATCCCCGAAGTCATCGAGAAATGGGGCGTGCCGCCGGAAAAGATGGTCGACCTGCAGGCGCTGACCGGGGACTCCGTCGACAACGTTCCCGGTGTGCCCGGCATCGGTCCGAAGACGGCGGCGCAGCTCCTCGAACAGTTCGGAGATCTCGACACGCTCCTGGCCCGCGCCGGCGAGATCAAGCAGGAAAAGAGGCGGGAATCGATCATCGCCAATGCCGAGAAGGCACGCATTTCCCGCCAGCTGGTGACGTTGAAGGACGACGTGCCGGTGAGCGAGGGGCTTGACGATTTCGTCCTGCACCCGCCGGACGGGCCAAAACTAATCGGCTTCCTCAAGACCATGGAATTCACCTCGCTGACCCGCCGCGTGGCGGAAGCGACCGGCACCGAGGCCGGCGATGTCCAGGCTGTGTCGGTCACCGTCGAGCGCGCCGACAATGCGCATGGGCCGGATGTCGGGGCCGGAACTCCGGCCGGCACCAGAGCCGGCAACGATCCGGGCCAGGCCGACGAGGTCGAGACACCGAGGCAGGGCGACGCCCCTTCCCTGCTTGCGGCACTGCGTCTGGAGGCGGCGACGGCCCGCAAGATCGACACGTCTGCCTATGCCACCATTCGGGATGTGCCCACGCTGAAGGCATGGATCGCGGAGGCGAGGGAAGCCGGCGTCGTCGCCTTCGAGGCTGAATCCA
>NZ_JBAZUD010000142.1:0-12807 GCF_041661565.1 Mesorhizobium sp. | reverse complement strand
AGGGAAGCCGGCCTCGGTACGTTCGACCCGCTGGCGCAACGCCGCCGCGCCTGGATCTGGCGCGGTGCGGCGGCTGCGTGTGCTGCGGCGGCCTTGCTGGCCGGCGGGCTGTTCACCTGGTCCTATCTGGACAACCGCAACGCGATCTCGGCGCAGGCAAGCCAGTTCGAGGCGCTGCAAACGCCGCTGACCTCCGCCGCCGCCAGCCCGGCATCGGTGGAACAGCCTGCAATGGACAGCGCTCTGGCGGCCATGGACGCAGTCACGGAGGCCCGGACAGCCCCGCCCGCCGCCGCGCAGGACCTCATGGGACCGTCGGCTTCGGCCGAGCTGGTGCGCGCACAGACCGACACCTACGACCACGCCCTGCGCAACGTGCTCGAGCCACGCATGGTCGCGCTGCTCGAAGCGACCATGTGGCGGCAGATCCGCGATCCGGATTTCATGCTCGGCGCGCTGAAGACCTATCGCATGATGACGGGCCTGTCGCAGATGGATGCCGACTTCGCCCAGAACTGGTGGGTGAACAGCCTGCCTGAATTCGCCGCCGCGCCGCCATTTCCGACCGCCGATGCCGAGGAACATCAGCTTGCCGCCATTCGCCGGATGACAGTCGACGAAAGCTATGTCGCGCCCGACCAGGCCCTGGTCGCCGAAGCGCTGAAGACAGTGTGCACGATCTCGCTGCCGGCGCGGGCCTACAAGCAGCTGCTAGCCGATCCGGAAGTGACCGCGCTCAAGGAATGGATTCCGGCGAACTTCGCCGGCCCCAATGGCGGCAAGGTGTTCGCGCGGCGATCCGGCAAGACGCTGCGCGTCGGCATATCCGGAGCCTTCACCTATTCCGGCTTCCACGATGCCATTCTCGAAAGCGTCGACGATGTCGCCGCCCAGGCTGCTCTCGATCGCGCTGTTTTCGCCGGCGGATGCTCGGAGAATTCCGAGACCTCGGTCTCGGCGCTGTCGGAGGATATCCTGAAGCTCTATTACGACGATTACATCGCGCAATGGGACAGCTTCCTGCGCGACATGCGGCTGGCGCCGCTGACCGACCTCAACGTCGCCAGCGAAAATCTCAAGGACCTCTCGAGCGCCGACTCCGCACTGAAACGCCTGCTCACGGCGGTCGTGCAGGAGACCGAGCTGACGCGCTCTGATGACGCGCCCGCCGACGACAAGGCAGCGACCAAGGGCGCTTCAAAACTGCTCGGCAAACTTGGCAAGCTCGGCAAGCTGGCGACAAGCGGCGCGAAGCTGCTTCCCCGCGCCGGGTCTGCGAACGAGGTGGACCTGACCGGCAATCTGGTGGCCGAACATTTCAAACCGCTCAAGGGCACCATTGCGGAAGTCGACGGCCAGCCGCCGGCCCTGGATGCCGCTGTCGTCGCGCTGACCGCGCTGTCGAACGTGCTGCAGACGGTCACCGCCAACCCCAATCCGCAGGACGCCATCAAGAAGCAGGGCGGCCTTGCCGAGCTGACGGGCGCGGTGGCGAGACAGGCGCAGATCCTGCCCGATCCCATCAACAGCTGGCTGGGCGGGATCGCCGGCGATACCAGCAATCTGACGCAGAAGGCGGTGACTTCGGAGCTCAACGCCATCTGGCGGGCCGATATCTTGCCCTTTTGCCAGGCAGCGCTCAACGACCGCTATCCCTTCAGCGCCGACAGCGCGGTGGACGTCAATGTGCGTGATTTCGCCCGCCTGTTCGGACCGGCCGGGCTGATCGACGGCTTCATCAACGAGCATTTGATCAACTATGTCGACACGACCAGCCAGCCGTGGAAATGGCGCGCCGATTTCGGCCTCGATCCCTCGGCGCTGCCAGCGTTCGAGCAGGCCAGGCATATCCGCGACGATCTCTTTCCGGGCGGTACAGGGCCAGTGATGAGCTTCACGCTCGAGCCAAAGGACCTGTCGCCCAACATCACCCGGGTGACGCTCAATCTCGATGGCCAGACCCTCATCTACTACAACAACGCGACGCGGCCGCAACCGATGACCTGGCCCGGCAAGGACGGCACCGGGGTCATCTCGCTCGCCTTCCAGCCGATCGACGGTTCGCCCGAAATCATGCTCAACGAGACAGGCAGCTGGGCATGGCTGAGGATGCTGCGCAGTGGCCGCTTCACCGGCACCTCACTGACCGATGTCTACAGCCTGCGCCTGGGGACGAAAGGCATGTACGCCGATTTCGAGCTCAAGGCGGCAAGCGTCGAAAACCCTTACAATCTGCAGATGTTCAAGAAATTCTCATGTCCGCCACAGATATGATCGTGCCCGGCTTCTACGGCAAGATGCCCGCCACCGGCGATTTCGTGACGCGGCGGCTGACAGGCGACTTTGTTCGCGGCTGGGACCGCTGGCTGGCGCAGCATCTGGTCCCGCTGTTTAACTCGGAAATCTGGCCAAGCACCACCGCGCTGCGCTTTCTGGCTGGCCCGGCGTCCTTCGGCGCGTCGGCGGGCGTCGTCTTGCAGAGCGCCGACAGGGTTGGCCGGCAGTTTCCCCTGAGCATCGTTGCGCAGCTTGCTGAAGCCCCGATCCAGCTCGCCGATGCCGAGGCGTGGTTCTGCGGCGTCGAGGAGGCCGCTGTCGCAGCCCAGAACGGTGAGCTGACGCCCGACGGACTGGACGCCGTGCTGACCGGACTGCCGGTGCCGCCCCTCGCGGCGGGCGGAGAGACGGTCGGTGGCATGGTGATGTGGACTAACCGGTCCGACATTTTCGACGTCGATCCGCAATCGCCTCAGGCGGCACTGAAACAGATTTTCGCGGCCAGTTGGGAGACCAGCTGATGCAGATCTGGAACCAGACGGGTTATCCGCACCAATTCACCATGGGCATGGACAAAGCCGGCCATGAATGGATCGTCGTGGTGGTCAAGGGTACGTTCGACTTTCCCGCGACGCCTGGCGGACCGGTGCAAAAATCGGCGGATCAGGTGCCGCTGGTGATGGCCGACACACAAACCGGCGTGCCTGGATACTCGGCCACGCTGTGGGAGACGGACTTCGCCTTCCGCAAGCCGCGTTGCGACGTGATCGCCAACGGATGCGCTTACGCGCCGGGCGGCCGTCCGGCGGAGCGCATACCGGTTGGCATCAAGGTTGGCAATTGGTCAAAACTGTTCGAGGTCGTCGGCCACCGCGAATGGCGCTCCATCGGCCCGGCTTTTACCACCACATCGCCGCAACCCTTCCTTAAACTCCCCATCTCCTATGACGTCGCCTGGGGCGGCGTCGACAGGCTGGATCCGGAAGACAAACTCCCGGGCAGCTACAAATACAACCCGGTCGGCACCGGCTGGTCGCGCACCAGGAACCAGCGCCTTATTCCAGGCCTGCGGCTGCCGAACACCCAGGCGGTCGACGAAGAGATCCGCTCGCCATTTGGCGACTACAAGCCGATGAGTTTCGGGCCCATGGGCCGGGGCTGGCCGGGCCGCATCGAATATGGCGGCACCTACGACCAGAACTGGATCGACAATATTTTTCCGTTCTTGCCGCCGGATTTCGATGAACGCTATTTCCAGATGGCACCACCGGACCAGCAGATCGACCACCCAAGGGGCGGCGAGGACGTACAGTTGATAAATTTGACGCCGGCAGGCAAGGAAAGCTTCCGCATGCCAACGACAGCGTTGCCGCTGACGCTGTTCAAAGGTCGCGAAAAAGCGTTCGTGGGCGAGCTTCTGCCGGATACGGTGCTGTTCGATCCGGAGAGGCGGCGGTTCTCGCTGGTCTGGCGGATGCAGCAGCACCTCCAGCGCACGATCCTCGATTTTTCGGAATGCTGGGTCGGGCCGCCAACACCCGGCATGCAACGCGCCTATGCCAAGCGCAAACGTTACATCCGCAAGTTCAACACTCCGCTTCGCGATGAAGACGAGGCCGCATGAACGCTGACCTCGACATCGTCTCGGCGGGCATGGTGACGGCAGTCGGCCTCGACGCGCCATCGAGTTGCGCCGCGATGCGCGCCCGTCTCGACGGTTTCCAGGAAACGCATTTCCTGGGCGCCGCCGGCGAGTGGCTGATCGGTGCGCCCGTCCCGCTGCCGCGCAACTGGATGGGCGCAAAGCGCCTTGCCCATATGGCCGCCGCAGCAATTGTCGAAGCGTTCGAAGCGATGCCCGAGGCCCGGGGCAGGACGGCCCTTGTTCTTTGCCTGGCTGAGGAGGATCGTCCCGGGCGTCCGGCGCCTGACAGCCGGAACCTGCTTGCCCAGATCGAGCAAATCACGGAAATCGTCGGTCCCATTGCCTCGCGCGTCGTCGCGCATGGCCGCCCGTCCGGCCACGTCGCGTTGGAGGCGGCCCGTCGCCTGCTCGCCTCTAATACTGCTCCTTTTGTGATAATTGTCGGGGTGGACAGCTATCTGACCTCCCAGACCATCAACCATTATCTCGCCCGTGAGCGGTTGCTCACGCCACGAAACTCGAACGGCTTCATTCCGGGGGAAGCCGCAGCTGCGATTCTCTGCGCGCGCGCGGGCGGCACCATGCACCTCACAGGGCTCGGCCTGGCACGGGAGGAAGCTCATATTTACAACGAGTTGGATATTCCCTTCCGAGGGCAAGCGATGACAACGGCTTACAAGGAAGCGTTTGCCGGGTCACGGCGCCTCCATTCAGATATCACTCTCAAGATGGGAGATTTCGTCGGCGAAACATACTGGTTCCGGCAATGTGCCCTCGCCATGCTGCGCACACAACGCGAGCACTCGCAGGTGCGGCCAATATGGGCGCTGGGCGCGAGCTTGGGGAATGTCGGGGCGGCCGCTGTCCCGGTGATGCTGGGGTGGGCGCTGTCGGCGATACAACGTGGCTACGCGCCATCGGGGCCGATCCTGATCGAGGCCTCGGGCGATGATGGTGCATGCGGCGCTGCGGTGGTGGAGGCAAGATGACTGTCTTCGCGAACGGGCGAGAGATTTCGGCAGAGGCGCAAGGGTGCAAGGTCATTGCGGATTTCCCCGACACATGTTTCACCCCGCCCGAGAATCCGGCAACCCCGCCGGGCGTGCCCGTCCCATACCCTGATTTCGGGGTCGACTCCGATCTGACGTCGGGTAGCGGAACCGTGAAGATTGGCAACAAGCCTATCAGCCAGGAAAATAGCAGCTACTACAGCAAATGCAGCGGCGATGAGGCTGGGGCGGCGGCAAAAAAAGGAATAATCACCTCAAAAAATACCGGCAAGGTCTACGCACACGGCTGGTCGTCAGACGTCAAGGTCGAGAGCAAGGGTGTCGTTCGACTCGGCGACATGGCCACCAGCAATCACGGGACCGATCCCGGCGATGCGCCCCCAATGGTGATCGTCGGAAAGCCGGCATTCGGAATTCCTGGCGATGAAGACTGCATGGTCGGCAGCTTCGAGGATATTCACGAAAAGTGTAACGCCAAAAAGGACCCTACTGATCCGTTGGCCAAGCCGGGCACGCAAGGTGTGGCTCACCAAGCTCACCATATCGTTCCGGACCGCTGTTTTCGCGTCAATAGCGAAGATCGAATGGCGAACCCGCCATTTCCCAGCAGGGACCAGGGCATTTGTATCTGCATCCCTCGCGTGAACCACTCGGCGGCTCGGCCGCCGACAGGAGAAGACGTCACCGTACACCATCACCTGGACAATGCTCTGACCGAACTCGGCGAGCAGGTCGCAACAAGAGCCAACCCGCGCGGCGTCGAGAAGGTGGATAAAATAAGAAATCAATGTTTGGATGCTCTTGCCGAACTGGTCGATGATCCTGTGTCCGCGGACTGCTTCGAAGTGGCATGTGAAAAGGTGACCGAGCAAACAGAGCCAATCAAGGACAAGTATGCTCGTGCGGAGAAAAGCTCCAGCAATATGAGTCCTGCCGCCAAGGGCGTGCTGAACAGGCAGCATCTGCCAACAGCATGAGATCTCTGCCAAGGGAGTGAGCAACCGATGAGGCGAAAACCAGAGATAACAGGAGGTGTCGTGAGCGTGGACAGGACCCTCTACATCCTGTTCAAAGCGACGCCGGGAGAAGACGATGACCGGCTCGTCGCCTCCGGTCGCGTTGCCGATGGTTCGGTTGTGCTTCGGCCTCGAGAGGAGGTCGCGGACCTAATCTCTTTCACGGCCCTGCAGCAGCCCTTCGAAGCCCAAGCCGCTGGACTGACTGGAGAGGGCGAGGTGGTGTATTTTTTCGACGCCGTCAGTCAACGTGAGCAGATATCGGGAGCCGGATTCGCCTCCGAGAATGCTATGAAGTTCGGCCGCATGACAAAGATACTGCAGATCGGCAATCGACTGTTGGCGCTCGGCTATGGGGGGCAAGTCTACATGCGGACGCCTTCGGAGGGCTGGAGGTTTCTCGCGGGCCCGAAAGTCAGCGATGACGGGTCAACAAACCTGGTCTACTTCTGCGCCGTTGCGCACAAAGGCCGGCTGTATTTTGGCGGAACGGAGACGAAGCGATTCAGGAGCACGGCAGAGATTGACGCAGCGAGCCAAGCCGGCGATGGCCGGCGTCTCGCGCGTGCCATCCTGGCGGCGAAGGTACCGGACAAAGCGGTGGTCGGGGTATACGACGGTTCGTGGAGCCAAGCGGATTTTGATCATCCCGGAACTGTCGTCGAGATGCTGGAGGCAGGCAGATCCATCGAGATTTTCACAACCAATGGACGCATTGTCTCGACACCCGATTTCCAGGAATTCAGCGACGTATTCGCATTCGGCAAGAAGAAATCTTTCTGGGATATAAAAAGAACGGAACAAGGGATCCTTGTGTACTTCGACGGCACACTTTTCCGGTGGACCGGCGAGATGGAGCCGTTCGAACCGTCGCTGCCTGGCGTTGACGAAAGTTTCATAAACGTTTCGAGCTATGCCGGATTCCTGGCAGCGTTCGCCCCGCATCAAATCTACAAGCTGGATGAAGACGATTGGGGCGAAGTTACTTACACTTTGTCGTAAGGGGCAGCGGGAAGGTCGTATAAAAATTCTTCAGATATCAGCCGCTGGCAACTTGGCAGCTAGATATTTGCGCACTTGATCGAGGTTCAACTGCTTGAGAGGGAGAGGACTACTGGCTTCCAGCATCCGGACCACAAAAAGCTCCCCAGCTTCCGAAAATTCGTCGAAACGCTCCTTTGCGATACGCTTGCCTTCGACACCCGCAACACGCAGCCCAAGCAGATGTGCTTCCAGCCGCTCTAAGAGCCGCTCCACGCGCTCCTCGTCCATCTCGGGGTTCTCGCCGGGATGCAGCAGATGGTGGTCGTAGACCGTCCAGAGGAAGGCCGCCATTTCCGCGTGCTGACGTACTATGTGTTCGAGTATCGGCGGCTTTGGCATCAATTCAGATTCACGGAGCCGCCACGGATACGGTTGGAGGCGCTGGCGTGGCTAACCAGGTTGGTGCCTCGTATGGTGAGATGGCCATCCTTTTCCATAATGATGACCGACTTGCCGCACCTCAGCTCAAGCCGCTCGCTCGAACTGATTTTCACCGTTTCGCCGTCGCGCACGACATGACTGTTGTCCCGGCTGTTTGTCTGTCGTTTTGCGGGATCGACAATACGCCCTACGATCAGCGGTTTCAGCGGATTGGCATTTTCGAACAGCAGTGCGACTTCTGACCCGATCATGTCAGACGACAGTTCGGTCAGACTTCGCGCCTGCAGGGCTACCTCCTCCCGATTTCCGGGAAACACCACGAGTGGCGCACCTTGGTCGAACCCAAGCAGCAAACCAATCACCACTCCATCAATCCGTTCGTCAATATCGCTCATGGGTGCGTCCTCAGTTCTGCTTTATCTCCGAGCCTTTCATGATGATGTCGCTCGAAGCATTGACGTCTATCTTTCCTGAACCCTTGATGGTGATGTCTTTGCCCTTAATCGTGATCGTCCCATCCTTTTTCATGACAATTTCGGCACTTCCTGTTTTGATCGTGACGGACTCCTTGGCCTCGATGGTCAGGTTCTTGCCGACCACCATGCCCGCGTCCTCGCCGACCTGGATAAGGCTCTTTTTCCCGACCTTGAGCTCGTGCGCCCCATTGACTTGAGTTGAGGCATCCTCGCCGACCTTGATGATATGCGTTTTGCTGATTTGTGTGTTCTGGGCCCCGCCGATCTTGACGCCCTGATCAGACCCGATCTGTATGCCTTGGCTTGTTCCGACGTTCCAACTGTCCGACGCGCCAACATCGTGGCTCTGGCTGATGCCGACCGTGACCGAGCGGGCGGCGCCAATCGTGTTGGTCTGAACGCCGCCTACAGTTCGGGTTTCGGCAGCGCCCACCGTGTCGATGCGTGCTGCGCCCACGGTGACCGTCTGAACCAGTCCCACGGTCTGCGAATGGTTGGCGTCGATGTTTTCGGTCGAATTGGCGACGACGTGGATCGTCTCGTTCGCCCCCACCGTAAGCGAGCGGTTCGCGCCCACCGTCTCGGTGTCGTTCGAGCCGATATTCGTGGTCTGGTCGACGCCGACCTTGACCGTCTTGTTGTTGCCGACGTCCTCGTCGAGGTTGTGGCCGACGGAGTGCTTGGCGTCGTGGTCGATGCGGTCGGACTGGTCGTGCTGGACGAGCTTGGTGCGGTCGTGCTTGATCAGAAGGTTGTGGTCCTTCTGCGCCTGGAAGTTGACCAGCTCGGAGCCGGCCTTGTCCTCGAACATCAGCTCGTTGTAGCCACCGCCGCCTTTCGAGGAGTTGGATTTCCAGCCCGACTGGGTCGCGCTGCCCGGCAGGCCGTAGGGCGGCATCTGCGAGGCGTTGTAGACACGCCCGGTGATGATCGGCAGGTCCGGGTCGCCTTCGATGAAGTCCACGATAACCTCCTGTCCGATGCGTGGTATCTGGATGAAGCCCCAGCTGCTGCCGGCCCAGGTCTGCGACACCCGCACGAAGCAGGAGCTGTTCTCGTCCTTCTTGCCGACACGGTCCCAGTGAAACTGCACCTTCACACGCGCATATTTGTCGGTGAAGATTTCCTCGCCCGAAGGGCCGACGACCGTCGCGGTTTGCGGTCCGCGCATGATCGGCCGCGGCGTGATGCGCGGCGGGCGGTAGGGCAATCTGGTCGGCGCGACGCCGAGCACCACCTTGAAATTCTCGCTGTGGGCCTCGTTCTGGGTCCGATAGCCCGGATCGAACAGCCTGTATTCGGCGCTGACCACCAGATAGTCCTGGTTCTGGTCGTCGCGTGGAAAGCCCTCCAGCTTGAAGGTGCAGCCCGAATACAGGCCGCGCACCGTGCCGACGGCGGCGATGCGGTGATGGACGGCCTGGAGTTCCTCGCGCCGGATCGCCGCCAGGCTGTCGCCGCGGCCGACTTCGAGATGCGCGCCGGGCTGGCGGTAATTCTCGCCGGCGGCCAGCTTGTGGCCGAATGGCTGCGCCGACTTGGCCATCAGGTCGGCGCCCGGCTTGGTGAAATCATAGTCGGTATGGACGTAAGCACCCGGGCGCACGGAACTGCCCGGTATCCATTCGGTAATGTATTCGACATCGCGGCGCGAGCCCTGCCCTTCGAAGTGATAGGGCACTTTCTCGTATCCCGGCGCCGGCTTCAGCTTGTTCATCGCGTCGGCCAGGACGAGCGTGTGCTTACCCTCGGCATGCTCGAAGAAATACAGGATGCCCTCGTGCTCGAGCAGCCGCTGAACGAAATCCAGATCGGTCTCGTCATATTGCACGCAATAGTCGCGCGGCGGGTAGGATCCCTGCAGGCGCAGATCGAACTGCGCCGTGCTGTACTTGCTGAAGATGTCCTTGACGATGTCGACGACGCTCTTGTTCTGGAAGATGCGGCAATCGGTGGTGTTTCCGAGAAACCAGAGCCACGGCCTGACGACCGCTTCGTAGTAAGCCAGCCGGTCCTCGATGCGGGTCAGGCGAAATTCGGAAACGAGGCCGCTGAACCAGCGTTGCGGATCGGATTCCCCTTCGACGCAAACCATACCGCCCAGCATCTTCAGCGGATCGATATCCGGGCTCGTACCGACGAAGCCGACCGTATAGGCAAAACAACGGCTTATCTCGTCGCGCCCGACAAGATGGGTGAACGTCAACAGTTCGGCGCCAACCGGTGTCTGTGCAACCGTGGCACGTTCGTTCGGCATGGGTCGTGCCCCTCCTGGACGCGGCCGCCGGTGTTGTGGACTTGAAGTTCCCGCGATCCGTTCAGGAACTCTTGTGACCTACCCCACCGGACTATGTTGAGACTACCACATGTTATCCCGACGGCCAAAGAGGGCGAGCAGCCCAAAGAATTTTTCCTGTCGACCGGACGGCTCGAAACGATGCTGTCCTGTCGGACCGGCAAACTGCTAGAATAGACGCGTATCGATAAGCGTTCGACGGCGGCCCTTGATGCACATCAGCCTGCAAATCAACAATGTCGACGCCCTGCCCGCCGATATCCCGGCGGCCTATGCAGCGCGTGACCGTACTTTCCGGATCGGTCGCGAGGCTTGCGACTGGACCTTGCCGGATCCCGACAAGTTCATCTCCGGGCTGCACTGCGAGGTTCGATACGAAGCGGGCGCGTTCTGGTTGCACGACGTCTCGCGCAATGGCACCTACATCAACGGGTCGAACCAGCGCATGGCCGGACCGCATCGGCTGGAGCACGGCGACCGAGTGCTGATCGGCCGTCACGTCATCTTCGTCTCGATCGATGACGAGCGCGCCATGGCAGGTCGCGCGGGCTCGGGTTCGACCCAACGAGACACGTTGGCGGCCGGCCGTCCACTGGAATTCTCCGCCGAGCCGATCTTTGCTGTGACCGGGCAGCGCGTCGCAACGTCGACGTCGTCGTCGCAGCCGCTTCCTTCGGCCAAGGCCGATCTGTTGCGCGAGATCGCCATTGGCGCCGGGATTTCCCCGGAATTGCTCCAGTCGCGCGACCCCCATGAACTCGCCACTGAGATCGGCGCGGTCCTGCGAACGGTGGTCGAGCAGCTGGCCCTGTTGCTGAAAGCGCGCGCGGCCGCGAAAATGCTGGCCAAGAGCACGCAGCGAACGATGATCGGCGCCGCCGACAACAATCCCCTGAAGTTCGTCCCGGGAACCGACGACATCCTCGAAATCATGTTCGCGCGGCGCCGAGCCGGCTATCTCGATGCCAAACGCAGCATCGAGGATGCGTTTGGCGATCTCAAGACGCATGAATTCGCCACCTATGCGGCGATGCAGGCCGCGCTGTCGCGGCTGCTTGACGACCTGTCGCCCGAAGCCATCGGCAAGAAGCTTCCCCCGACTTCGTTCTCCTCGAAGAAGAGCCAGGCCTGGGACGCTTTCGTCGCGACCTGGCGGACCATGGAGGAAGCCCACGACAACGGCATGCTGGATATCTTCCTGGCCTATTTCAACGAGGCCTATGCCAAGGCCGACAAGCGGAAATAGGGTTCAAGGATCGCGTGGCGCGGACGGCTCAGGAAAATCCTATCGATTCGCGCCATAGGTTCCAATCGGCGAGTTCTGAGACTACGATCACATAGGACAGTTCGCCAATCGGGTAAGGCCGATTGCCCTGGGGTCTGTGGCAATGTCATGTTACGGCGGGATCGTCTGTTGCAGCCGGCTTTCCTTCGGACGCTGTCCCCGGGTGCAAGGCTTGCTTTGCCTGACCGCGAACCGCTGCGTGGAAGTCGGGCAGAGCCGCGGGCGCCGCGCATTGGCGGATGACCGGTCATGACTTCGAAGGACGATCCCTTCGGCCCGGCGGGCAAGACCGTCATTCGCGCCAAACCACGGCGCGAGCGAACCGCGGCGCCGGCCGCCAAGGGCCCCGTCGCAGAAGGCGGGCAGCCCACGCCGATCAAAGACGCCACGGTGTTCGATCCAGGCGTCGGGCGGCATACGCCACCGGGCTGGACATCCGGGACCGTGATTTATCAAGGCGCCGCCTCTTTTGCCCCGGAGGGCGGTGCTTCGGGGACAGCTCCGAATTCAGCCCCGCCGCAGCAGGCGCTGCTCAACGCCACGGACAATATCCATTATTCGGCGGCAAACCCGATCCTGGCCGCGGCCGCGCCCTTGCTGTTGCTGCTTGGCCAACTCAGGCTTGTCCCCGTTGAAAGACAGGCGGAGCCCCTGGCCGAGCACGTCGCCGAGGCGATCGAGAAGTTCGACCGCGCCGTGGAGAAGGCGGAGGTCCCCGAAGAGGATGCACGGATCGCACGATACGTGCTGTGCGAAACAACCGACGATCTGATCGGCAACCTCCCCTGGCCCAACAAGGACGCCTGGGCGCAGCATGGTACGCTGTCGCGGTTCTTTCACGTCGAGCCCGCCGGCACGGGCTTCTTCGAAGCGCTGAACAAGCTCCTGGCCCGTCCCGAGGCGCACTACGATCTGCTGGAGCTGATGCATGCCTGCCTGTCGCTGGGGTTCGAAGGCCAATATCGAGGGAAGAGACGCGACGACAGCAGTCTCGAACGCGTCCGGCGCGACGTCTACGAAACGCTTCGGTACTTCAAGGCACGCGCGGACGAGGACATCTCGCCCCACTGGCAGAGCCCGGCGGCGGCGATAACGCCGTCGCGGACACGCCTGCCCTTGTGGGTTTTCGCGGCGGCGGCGTCGGCGCTGCTGACCGCTGCATTCTTCGCCTTGCGGGTATTCATCACCAGCGAAGGCGACGCCGCCGCCGGTGAGTTGCTGGCGCTCACCCCGTCGACACCGATCACCATCGAGCGGGCCAGCGTGGCTCCCTTGGCGGAGCCGGAGAACGCGCCCCCACCTGTCGCCACAACCACGCAGATCGATCGCATCCGCTCGGCACTCGCGAGGGACGTCGAGGGCGGCGGCCTGACCGTC
>NZ_JBAZUD010000141.1:0-12904 GCF_041661565.1 Mesorhizobium sp. | reverse complement strand
ATGCACGAGGTCGCCGGCGCTTTCTATGCCGTTCCGGCTGTTCACGAAGACGCGTGCCCGCGCGATCGCCTCCTCGTCGCATTCGCGCATGGAGGGAAGATAGGATCCGACGAGATCGAGATGGGCGCCTGGTTTCAGCAGCCGGCCCTTGACCAGGGGCTGCTCCGACATGGTGACGCAGGAAATGATATCGTGCTCCGCGACAGCGCGGTCGAGGTCCGTGACCGCCTCGGCGGGCAGGCCCAGTCCGCTCAGACGAGAGGCCACCGCAACTGCGCGCTCCCCGGTCCGGTTCCAGATGCGCACCGCTTCGATCGACGGCCGCGCCGCGCAATGCGCCAGCGCCATGTGGGGCGCCAGGCCGCCGGCGCCTACGATCAGCAGGCTTTTGGCGTCTGGGCGGGCGAGAAACCTTGCGCCCAGGGCGGAATCCGCCGCCGTCTTGCGAAACGTCATGGCCTCGCCATCGGCGACCAGCAATGGCGTGCCGGTCCCGCCGCTGAACGCGCAGACCAGGCCCTGGACGGAAGCCTGCGGAGGGCTGAGGCGCGTGTTGCGTGGAAACACGCCCACCAGCTTGACGGCGATCAGCCTGTCCCGCTGCCAGCCGACGAGGGCGATGAACTGGTTTTCCCCAGGCCCGGGTTCATCCGTCACCATCACGGCGCTGTCCGGCGTCTCGGCGCGAAGACTTGCCTGGAACCAATCGATGAGGTCGCCATAGGGCAACAGGCGATGGACGTCGGTTTTCTCGACAAAGTGCATGCCGCTCACGCCTTTCCGTAGAAGAAGTGCGTGGATTGGCGGAAATGGTCGACCTGCTCTTGCCGGGCCGCGTCATCCCAGCCCAGGAGAGGAGCCGCGATCCGCGCGGTCTCTTCCGCGAGGTCGAGTCCCAGGTCAGGGTTCCATCCCATCATGAGCCGCCTGCGCAGGATGCCCGCAAGGCTGATGGCCTGCTCCTGCTCGACCGCCCATCGCACCGCGGCCGGCGAGAATACGGTGCAATCGGGCATCGCGGGCACCGTGTAGTCGATCGCGCGAGCTGCGCCGCTCGGCGCCAGATGCTTGCCGATCGCGCGGGTGATGCGGCGTCCGGCATCGCGGTGGGTCATGAAAAGGCCGCCCGTGAAGACCACGAAGTTCGGCAGGCCCTGGGCGTGGAGATCGTGCTCCATGACATCCAGCGAGCCGAGCGCGGAAGTGCCGAAGGCCGTTCGCGGGCGCACGCCCGCCCAGGAGTAGAGCACGTCGTCGCGGCCCAGATTCAGGTCGGGAAACAGCGCATTGAGTTCGCCCATGATGGCGCCGATATCGTCCTCGGACGCGCGGAAATCCTCCCGGCGACCCTCCGCCGGGCTATCCCATGGGCCGACATAGTGAAGACCACCCCAAGGGATGATGTAGAACGGCATTCCCGACCGGGTGACCGTGTCGAAGCCGATGCCGCGGAATTGGTCCGGCAGCTTCAGCACGATATTGGCGCCCTTGGCGCCCTTGTTGAGAACAGGACCGTTGCGGCGGGCCAGGCGGGTTATCTCGTCGACCCAGACGCCCGCCGTATTGGCGATCGCGCGGGCCGTTATGGTGACGAGGCTGCCGTCGCGCCGGCGCGCTTCAATCCGCCACAGGCCGCCCTTGCGCTCGAGGGCGATGACCTCGGTATAGTTGCAGGCAGTCAGACCTTGCGCCCGCGCCTTGACGATCGCCTCGATGATGATGCGCTCGGGCCATTTGTATTGGTACTCGGTGAAGCTGATCGCGCCACGAAGCTGGTCATGGTCCGCGATCCCGCTGAACGCCGGCAGCTGCCGTGCCTCGGCCGGCGAATACACTTTGAGGTCCAGGGGCAGGCCATCGGCGCAGGCCGATAGCATGGCGAAGGCAATGCGAGCCTTGGAGATGCTGATGGCATTGGACGCCGTCAGCGGCACGAAGAAAGTGACCTTCTCCACGCGCTCGGGACAGGATCGCACGAATTCCGCCCGGCCGCGCATGGCACGGCGCGCCAGCTCCAGCGATTTCAAGGCGAACAGTGGATGGAAGAGGAAAGCGGTGATTGAACCGGATGCCGCCGAAAAATAGCTCAGACCGCAATGCTGCAGGCGGGAGGTCCGGCTGGACGTGCCCGAGCTGAAGTCGCCCCGCTCGAGCAGGATGGTCTTGTAGCCGGCAGCAACGAGATGCTGGGCGGCGGACGCGCCGATGATTCCTCCGCCGATGACGGCGACGTCATGGACGGTTTCGAGTTCTGACTGCGACATGGGGCGTTCGCCTGTGTTCGATTGGCGTTGGAAGCGGGGCTGGTGCAGCGGCAAGCCGCTGCACCAGCCCGACCTTGCTACATCCAGCGCGGCTCGCCGGTCTTGGCGGCCGACGCGTCGAGGCCGTACTTGACCAGCAGCTTTTCGATGAAACCGTTCTTATGCAGTTCGGCGATGTTGGCGTTCATCACTTCGAGCAGGGTGGGGTTTTCCTTGTTGAGCGGAAAGGCGCCCTGCCCCGGAAGGGTCGAGGACACGACGCGTTCGTCCGGCTCGGCCACGGCTGCCTTGAAGCCGTCGATCTCGCCCGATTGCGCCGCGATGATGGCGATGGAATAGCTTTCGACATAGGCATCGATGCGGCCGTTCTTGAGGTCCTGCTGGACATTGGCCACCACCGGATAGAGCCGCAGCTTCGCGCCATAGAGCTTCTTCAGGTCGGGAACCCACAAATTGCTCTGCAGCGTGCCGACGACCTTGCCCTCGAGGTCAGACAGCTTGGAGGCGCCATCCTTCGAGACGATACCCATCTGGTCCAGATAGAGCGGATCGGTCATGTTCATGACTTCCGACCGGGCCTTGGTGCGGTACCAGTCGCCCACCGTGACGTCCGCCTTGCCGGTCTGCACATAATTCAGCGCGGCCGCGGCGTCGACGATCACCGCCTCGATCTTCAGGCATTCGCGCCTGGCGATCTCCTTCAGCAACTCGCCATCGATGCCGGAAACCGTCCCATCCGACTCGACGATCGAGTATGGCCGGTAGGTCTGGGCCGAGATCGTCAGGACACCGGGCTTGAGGGTCTTGAATTCGCGCGACGGCGTGCAGTCGGCCGCCGCCGATCCGATGCCTGACACCAGCGAGAGCGCCAGGATCGCGGCGCCAGCAATATAGTTTCGCATGTTAGTTCCCTTTCTGTGCTTGGTTTTTTTCAGGTTCGAGACCGCGTCGCGACCCTGTGTTCTATCCACCCGACAAGGATGGAAGCGGGGATGCAGATGGCTGCAAAGATGATGCCGGTGACCGTGTAGGCCGGGAAATACCGGAACGTGGTCGCGCCGATGTCGTTGGCCTGCGCCAGCACTTCCGGCAATGAGATGGCGAAGCAGAGCGCCGTGCTCTGGAACACGAGGATCGCGAATCCGAGCAGCGGCGGCAACGCGACCCAGAAGCCTTGCGGCAGGATCACGTATCGAAACGTGTCGGCGGCCGAGAGGTTGAGCGCCGTGCTCGCCTCGGATTGCCCCAGCGGCACGGCCTCGAGGCCGCCGCGAATGATTTCCGACGTATAGGCGCCGGTGCTCCACACAAGGCCGAGGATCGCCGAGGTGAATGAACTGAGCACCAGCCCACCCTGCGGCAGTCCGAAATACATGAACTGAAGCAGCACGAGTGCCGGAGCGCCCCTGCCGATCTCGACGAAAACAAGGGTCACATAGCGAATGGCCCTCGACCTGGACCTGACCGTCACCGCCCATAACAGGCCGAGCGGCACGCCGAGCACCAGCGTTATGAAGGTCAGTTGCAGGTTGATGACGAGGCCGTCCCAGAGCATCGGCAGCCAGGAGAGGATCATCCCCCACTCGGTTCCCATCCAGAGTTTGGTCATCGGGCGACCCTCCTCTTGAGCATTTCGCCAAGGTTGCGGGAGAGCCAGGCTATCGGCAGGCTTATGACGATGTAGCAGGCGCCAACCACGACCAGCGCCTCGAAGCCCTTGTATGTCATGTCGGTCACGTAGCGGCCCTGGAACGAGAGCTCCTGCAGGCCGATCGTCGAGGCGATCGATGTGTCCTTCAGCAGGCCGACCGCATAGGTGGCGATCGCCGGCAGGGAGACGACGAACATCTGCGGCAGCGTGACGTCGCGAAAATGGTGCCAGCGCGAAAGGTTGAGGGCGATGGCGGCCTCGTGATGGCCGAGCGGTATGGCGATGAGGCCGCCTCGGTAGATCTCGGCCATGTTGACCGCGCTGATCAGCCCGAAGCTGATGACGGCGGCGGTGAACGGGCTCACATCCACCACGTCGGCGCCCACCCCGAAGAACACCATGAACACCCACACGACCGGCGGCACGGAGCGCACCACGGCGATCAGCACGGTCGCGGCGACGCGGACCGGCGACAGCGGCGCAATGCGCATGAGCATGATCGGAAAGCCGAGCAGCATGCCGACCGCGAGCGACAGCACGGTGACGATGATCGTCCTAGGAATGCCTGAAATGATGAGGAAGACGTGGTCCCAGGTCATCGGTCGTTTACCGCCTTGAGGAACCGCCGGCCACGCTCGGACTGCGGCGCGCGGATGATGTCGGCGCTCTTGCCCTGCTCGATGATCTCGCCGTCGGCCATGATCACGACCCGGTCGGAAACGCTTTCCGCGAAGCGCATCTCGTGCGTGACGACCAGCATCGTCATGCCGCCCTCCGCCAGTTCCCGCATGACGCTGAGAACCTCGAGCCCGAGCTCGGGATCGAGCGCCGAGGTCGGCTCGTCGAACAGCATCACTTTCGGGCCGAGGGCCAGGGCGCGGGCGATGGCGATGCGCTGCTGCTGCCCGCCGGAACATTTGGCGGGATACTGCGCCGCCTTGTCGGAAAGCCCGACGCGCTCCAGGAGCTTGCGGGCCACCTGCTCCGCCTCCTTCTCGGACACGCCGAGCACGCGCACCTGCGGCAGGGAGATGTTGCGCAGCACGGTCATGTGCGGAAACAGGTTGAAGGACTGGAACACCATGCCGAGGTTTCGGCGCAGTTCCCGCACGCGGCGCACGCTGTCGTCGCGCCCGACTTCGATGCGGGTCTGGCCAACCCTGATCACCCCGCTCGTGGGATGCTCGATGTAGTTCAGGCATCGCAGCAGGGTCGATTTGCCCGAGCCGCTCGGCCCGATGACCGCGACGACCTCGCCCTCCTCGATGTCCAGGTTTATGCCGGGAAGGACCCTGTGGTCGCCATAGCACTTGCTCAAGTTCTGCAAGGAAATGATCGGTGTGGTCATGCCTGCAACTCCAGTCTGTTTTCCGGCGATGTCAGCGTGGGCGCTCATAGCGCCCGCACCAGGCGGGTCGCCTCGAAGATCGAGGCGTGCACGTTGCGGCTGGCGACGGCGTCGCCAATTCGGTAGAGGTCGAAGGCGCCGCCGGGATTGGCGACGATCGTTTGTGGCCGCAGGGCGACGAACGCCTGCTGGTCGAGTTCGCCATCGTTGCGCGACTGTGGCTTCAACGCGAAATACAGGTCCGCGATCGGCTGCGTTCCGGCTTCGAAGACGATCTGGTCGACTTCGCGTTCTTCCTCGCGGTCGGAGTGAATCTCACGCAGCACCGCGATCAGGGCATTGCCGTCGAGGTAGACCTCCGTGAGATCGTGGCTGGGCGACATGATGACGTTGCGCTCGTAGAGGCGCTTCATGAAGGTCACGCGTCCCGTGCGCCCGACCTCCTCGCCGATCATCTGGTCGGCGGTGACGATCTCGACCACGGCGCCGCGCTGCGAGATGTAGTCCGCGGCCGTCATCCCGACATGGTTGCCGGTGACGTCGAACAGCAGCACGTTCTTGCCCGGTGCGACCGCGCCCGACAATATCTGGCGTGCGCTGACAGCCATTTCGATCCCGGGAACCGCCGGCACCGCGGGCTCGCCGCCGGTCGCAATGATCACTGTGTCGGGTTGTTCGGCGAGGATCGTCTCCACGGTCGCCGCGCTGCCGTAGCGCACATCGACGCCAGCCTTCGTGATCTGCAGCTGCAGCCAGCGCACGATCCCGCTCATTCCAGCGCGCCAGTCGACGGTCGGCGCCAGGCGCATTTGACCGCCTGGGCGGTCCGACGCTTCGAAGAGGACGACCTGGTGCCCGGCAAGGGCGGCCGTGCGGGCCGCTTCCAGCCCGGCCGGGCCCGCCCCGGCGATCACCACTTTGCGCGGCGTCTGGCTGCGCTTGACCTTGTGCGTCAGGAATTGCTCGCGCGTCGTCACGGCATTCTGGATGCAGAGCATGTCGCGACCGCCGCCCGCTCGGTCGATGCAATAGTTGGCGCCGACGCACTGGCGCACGTCGTCCTCGCGCCCTTCCATCAATTTCTGGACGATATAGGGATCCGCGACATGGGCGCGCGTCATCGCGATCATGTCGACATGGCCTTCCTCGACGGCCCGGTTCGCAGTCGCCAGGTCGCGGATTGTCGAGCCATGGAAGACCGGGATGTCGACCTCGGACTTCACCGCGCTCGGCAGATGGAGAAACGCGCCCGAGGCGAAGCTGAGATCGGGAATCATGGCGTTGAGTCCCCGGAAATCATCGCCATGCGACTGGTAGACATTGACGAAATCGATCAGCCCCGAATTGCAGAAGCCGGTGATCACCTCCAGGCATTCCTTCTGGGTCAGGCCACCGCGTTGCAACTCGTCGCCCGCGATCCTCAGGCCGACGATGAAGCGGTCGCCGACGGCGGCGCGCACCGACTGAAGCACCTCCATGCCGAAGCGCATGCGGTTTTGCAGGCTGCCGCCATATTTGTCGACGCGATGGTTCAGCGCCGGCGAGATGAACGCATCGATCAGATGATGCGCCGAAGCGATGATCTCGCAACCGTCGAGCCCCGACTTCTTCAGGCGAAGCGCGGCCTCGCCGAAATTCGCGATGACGCGAGGGAAGTCGAAATCCTCCATCTCCTTCGCGTAGTGCCTGTGCATGGGCTCGCGCGTCGAGGACGGGTTGATGAGAGGCAGCCAGTCGACGCTGTCCCACGCGCCGCGACGGCCGATATGCGTGATCTGGCACATGATGGCCGCGCCTTCGGCGTGCACGCGATCGGCGAATTGGCGCATGTACGGAATGACCCGGTCGTCCGCCACGGAGATCTGGTTGAAGGACAGCGGCGAATCGAGGGAAACCGACGATGACCCGCCGAACATCGTCAGGCCGATCCCGCCCTTGGCCTTTTCGGCATGATAGAGCTGATAGCGTTCTCCCGGCATGCCGTCTTCGGCAAAGCCCGGCGCGTGCGACGTGGACATGATGCGATTTCGGAATGTCACATCCTTGATCGTCAACGGCTTTAGGAGTGCGTCGTATTTAGCCATGTGCTTCCTGCGCTTCCGCTTGGCGGCTTTCGCCGTCAAACGCTGCAACGTCCTTCAGGACGTTGATTCCCTTGAGAAAATTTATGATTTCGAGTGCTGCTGCTTCGGGCGTGATATCCGTCAGGGCTCGCTTTCCTGGCACGGTTGCCGATGTCTGGGCCGGCCGCAGGCGCGCCGGCCGCGGCCGCCGAGGCATGACCTCCCAGCCGGCACGGTCGCGGTCGGGCTCGGCGCTGCGTCGTTCGAGCTCGATCACGCCGCGTCTCATGCGGCCATAGGCGAATGGCGGCGGCGCGGGCGCGAGCGACCCCACGGCCAGAACCGCGGGTCCTTCCAGCGAATATCTCCGGCGCCGACCGGCGGGCTCGGCCTGCAGGACGCTGATCGCCGTGCCGCCGCAGACGATGTCCGCCACGTTGTCGATGACCGGCGCGCCAAGGCCTTGCGCGAGCAGGTAGGGCATCATCCCGCTGCCTTCTCCGGCCTCGGCAGTTTGCCCGCACAGGACCAGAATCGGCGTGCGGGCCGAAACGGCATCCATCAGGGCGGGGACGGCGTCATCCTGTTCGCTCATCGGGCCGAGCACGGTGATCGAAGGCAATCCCATGCCGAGATACTGGCCAAGAGCGGCGTCATCGGGCCGGCCCGCATGAATGGCCGACAGCGTCCAGCCTTCCGCCTGCAGCCGCAGCGCCATCCGCAGCGCCCGCGCGTCGCAGTCGGCGGCCCTTGTGCGCCCGCTCACCGGGTGGCGGCCGCTCGACAGGAGAAGAACAGCCGATCTCCTAGCCATGGGACGCTCCTCGAGCGCGGAGCAGAGCGGGCATCACCTGTTGCGCGTCGGCTATGATCGCGAGATCGGCGCGTTCGACCATTGCCGCGTGAAGGTCCGTGTTGACGGCGACGACATGGGTGCAGTTGCGGATCCCCTCCAGATGCTGGGGAGCGCCGGAAATGCCCAGGGCGACGTAGCAGTCCGCCCGTGCGACATGGCCGGACGCGCCGATCTGGCGGTCCCTAGGCAGATGGCCGGCGTCGCAGATCACCCGGCTGCCGGCAATCGTCGCGGCGAGGCCGCGGGCCGTCCTGCCGAACGTCTCGAAATCCGTCACTCCGTCGCCGGCACTGATGATGAACTGCGCTTCCTCGAGCGGCAGCATCGAGACATCGGAGTGCTGCGGGCCATGGTCCGTCACCCCTTCCGGGACGCCGGCCGGTTCCTGCAATTCGATCGGACGGGCCTCGCGACGGACGCCGGCGGCGATCGTCCGGCAGGCTGTCTCGCGGATGCTCATGATGCTCGCCATGGGGCGCCTGTATTCGCCACGGCCATCGGCTGTCGGCACCAGGATCTCATTGCCCCGGATCTGGGTCACGCCGAGCGCCGGACGAAGGCCGAGGGCGGCCGCGAGATATCTGGCCAACGCCGCGCCCTTCTTGTCGTGCGGAAGCATGATGCGATCGGGTCCGACCTGGCGGCAGGCGGCGAGAATCTCGGCGCGCTGGCGCATGGGCTCATCGCCCGCGACCTGGACGAGACGGTCCGCGCCAGCAGCGCCGGCGTCCCTCCCCGCCTCTCCGATACGGCACACGACGACGGCCATGTCCTTGTCTTCGGCGTCGCGGGCGAGTGCGACGAGTTCCTGCTCGCAATCCGGCCAGGCCTGCCGCGCGAAGGAAATGACCATCCGGTAGCGCGCAGGCGCCTCGACGCGAATGACAGCCGCGCCTGGAAGATTCTGTTCGCGTTGCATGGCCGGCGATGCCTGCGCCGGACCCGATTGCCTCTGCCCGGTTCGCAGGCTCGGCCCGGCAACAGACAAAGAGGCTGCGGCATTCGATGTTCGTGGCCTGGCTCCGCTGGGACCCATCGTCATCGCCTGCAAGTCGCGCTTCAGCCGCGGACGCTTGGCAACGAGGGGCAGGTCCGTGCGAGCGGCATTGTCACGCCGCCGGCGCACGCTCATGTCGGCCGGAGCGGCCGCTTCAACGCTCCTGTCGATGCGCGGACGGGTCATCGGCCGCCCTCCACGGCCTGAAGGACCAGTTCGGCGATGTCTCGGACGTCGGGGCGATCTCCCGGCACGCCTTCGAGCATCTGCGTGCATCCGGCACAGGCGACGGCCAGGATGCCCGCACCCGTCCGGCGCGCCTGATCCACCCGGATGTCGGGGATGCGCCGCTCGCTCGGAATCGCCGAGAGCGAACCGCCGCCGCCGCCGCCGCAGCATCTGGACCGGGAACGGCTCGTTTCCATCTCGACAAGATCGAAGCCGATCGCTTCCAGGATCGCCCTTGGCGCCTCGTATTCGCCGTTGTAGCGGCCGAGATAGCAGGGATCATGATAGGTTGCGCTGCCTTCCGCCTTGTGCGCGATGGGAAGGCGGCCGGCGGCGATGAGCTCGTTCAGCACATCGGTATGATGCCGCACGACGTATCGTCCGCCGAAGGCGGGATATTCGTTGCGCAGACAGTGGAGCGCATGCGGATCGGTGGTGACGATCTGCGCGAAGTCGTAGCGCGCGAGCGTCTCGATATTGGCACGCGCCAGCGCCTGGAAGGTAACCTCGTCCCCAACCCGCCGCGCTAGGTCGCCGCTGTCCTTCTCCTGCGCGCCAAGCACGGCGAAATCCACCCCTGCCTTGCGCAGGAGGCGGATGAAGGAACGCAGGATCTTCTGGCTGCGCCGGTCATAGGCGCCGTCCGATAGCCAGAGCAGCATATCGGTGCCGCCGACATCTGACAGGACAGGGAGCTTGAGGTCCGTCGCGAAGTCCAGGATCGTCGAGGTATCGGCGCCAGCCGTGGTGTCGGTCATGCGCAGGTTGGCGAGCGCCTCGTCGACCTTCGCGGGGACAGCGCCGCGCTCGAGCGTCTGGTGCCGGCGCATGTCGACGATCGCATCGACATGCTCGATCAGCATCGGGCATTCCTCGACGCAGGCGCGGCAAGTGGTGCAGGCCCAGAGCGTGTCCGGGTGGATCGCCGCCCCCTCTTCCCCGACGAGGTCCTGCCAGGCCGCTGTCGAGGTGTAGCCAGCGTCCATTCGCGGATGCGGGCTGCCGCGATATGCGGGCCGGCTCTCGACAGGCCGGATGCTGGCGGAAAGGTCGGCGATCAGTTTCTTGGGATTCAAAGGCAATCCCGCCGCAAAGGCAGGGCAGACCTGCTCGCACCGCCCGCATTGCACGCAGGCATCGAATGCAGCCAGCCTGTTCCATGCGAAATCGGCCGGCAGGTTGACGCCCAGTTGCGGCGCCTCCAGTGCCAGCGGCTTCAGGTCCGTCGATCGTCCCTCGAACCGTTGCGGGCGTGGATGGCTGACGAGATGCACCGCTCCCGCGAAAGCATGGCGCATGGGGCCCGTGCCGACCATATTGGCCAGCCGCCACAATCCGAAAATCCCCGTTACCGCCAGGATCGCCACCAGGGCCTGGTCGAGCCCCGGCGCGCTGGCCTGGCTGGCCATGGAAGCCGCCGCGAAGAACAGGCACGTCGTCGCGAACAGATACCGCAGCGTATCGTATCGGCCCGACGACAGGCGGCTCGGGTGGCCGGCTCGCCGCCGGGCCTGCAGCCAGATGCCGTACGCCAGCGCCAGGATAAGCAAAAGACTGAGGCCGGCAAGCGGCAGGGTGATCGACCGCGTGACCCCGGCGATCGCCAACAGCGCATTCATGGCGGTCACAAAGAGCAGTGCAAGAAAGCCGCCCGCCGTATAGACATGCATCCGGGCCGACAGTGGCTCGCGCGCCACCAGGTGATGGACATCGACGAAATAGCGGCGCGCCAGACGCGTAACCGCGGCCCAGCCGGACAAGGCCTCACGGCCTTTGTGCCACAGTATCCACGTCTGGCATGCACGAGACACGACAATAGCCAGCGCGCCACTGTATAAAACGATGACGACGAAATTCGACATTCCACTTGACCACAGACACCGTTGCGACGTCGCGCAAACGCGGACGACGCTCGGCTTTCCCCATTTTTATTTAGTTCCAAATGGAACGATATTGAGAGCACCTCACCTTGTCAACTCGATTTTTGGAGCGACAGGCGGGGGTATCGGACTTGGTGGATAGCTTGCTAAAAGTATGAGTCGACGCAAACCGTGGGGAGCGGCTGCCGGGTGGTCCCGGAGGTCGGGTTAGGCAATCCTCGCAGGGGCGCCGCGAGAATTAAGGTGGAGATGTTTGCCCGTGTTGAGCCCGCATGACGAAGAGATGATGGACGCGCCCGCCCTGGTCAGCGGGCATGATTTTGCCCAGGCGATGGCGATCTGTCTGTGGGCGAATTACTACTCTCTCAACAGCATATCCGAGACGGAAAAGGAGTTCCTTCTCAACAGGGATGACTGCAACGTTCTTCTGACCTTGTGGCGATGCAAGAAGATGACCGCCACGGACATAAGCTTCCTCAATGGACGGCCGAAGAATTCCATTGGCCGTGCGGTGAAGCGCCTGCTCGACCGCAAGCTGATCAATACGACCGCGGACGACCAGGATTCGCGAAAGAAACTCCTTCAAATCACCGATTCGGGATCTGAGATCGTCGAGGCCATGGCGCCCATCTTTATCCGGAACCAGGAATCCATGCTGTCGAGGCTTTCGAAAGCGCAGAGGAACAGCCTGCATTCCGCGTTCATCCGCACATTCACCGATCTGTCCCAATGGAACGCCGCCCGGGAAACCTAGGCTACCCCGCGTCGAACCGCCTTTCCGGAGGCAGTCGCTCAGCCCTGCGCGGTTGGGCGGATGACGATGCTTCCCACATCGACTTCGCGCGGCTGCTCGATCGCATAGAGAATGCCTCGCGCAATCGCGTCGGGCGGGATCGCGATTGACCCGAGACGTTCCTCGATCATTTTCCTCGTCGCTTGATCGGTGATGCTGTCGACGAAATTCGTGTCGATCATCCCCGGGGACACTTCCGTCACGCGGAGGTGGGGGCCGGCCTCCTGCCTGAGGACCTCCGTCGCGGTGCGTACCGCGTTCTTGGTGGCGGCATAGACGCCCATTGTCGGCACGATCTGGATGCCCGCGGTCGAGACAACGTTGACCACATGCCCGCTCTCCTGCCTTGCGAACACGGGAAGGGCGGCGGCGATGCCGTAGAGCGTGCCGCGCAGATTGACATCGATCATGGCATCCCAGCCCTCGACGTCCAGTGCGTCGAACCGGGAGATCGGCCCGACCCCGGCGCAGTTGATGATGACGTCGAGCCTGCCGGCCCGTTCGACCGCGAACGCGACAAGCGCTTCGAGATCGTGCCGCCGGCGCACGTCGGTCGCCTTGGAGGCCGCCTTCCCGCCGCTTGCGGTGATGGCGTCCACGACCTCGTCGAGCGCGTCCTCCCGGCGCGCGCCCAGCACGACGAACGCGCCGTGCGAGGCCAGAAGCTTCGCGGTCGCCCGGCCGATGCCGCTGCTCGCGCCAGTGATGGCGACAACCTTGCCTTCGATACCCATCAGCAATCTCCTTTGGCATGGAGATAGGCAGGCGTTCAAAGATGGTCTATGTCTCATTGTCCATGGATTTGTCGCGATCGTCCAAGAGTC
>NZ_JBAZUD010000140.1:0-13428 GCF_041661565.1 Mesorhizobium sp. | reverse complement strand
TCGGCGAGGACGACCAGCAGCGCGGCGACACCAAAGCGGCCGCAGAAGCTTGGCGCGGCGGTGAACAATGCTGTCATGACCCGGCCTTTCCGATCGTTTGAGGCCGGATTGCCGGCGGGCTCTTGCGAACAAAGGGGATGACGATCGCCGGGTCGGCGCGTGGAGGATCCACCAGCCACCAGCCTTCGCCGAGCAGCCGGAGAGGAAGGGACCAACGGTGTCTTGCTTGCTTTTCCATGCCGTCTGTCTCGCAGACCCTTTTGGGCGAGGTGCGGCGGATCGGAGGAGGTTTTCCGCAAGCGTGTGCAGTTTTCGTGCAGACGTGCGGTCCAGGCTCATTTCCTCTCCGGGGGAACCACCTGGCAACTGCCGCGAACGGATATTGGGAGCGCAAGAATCCTGCACCGGGCCAAGGGTCGACCCCCACTCCGTCGAGCTTCGCTCGACACCTCTCCCCCGATCGACGGGGGAGAGGAAGGGCGCGAGCTTATGGCGCTGCGCTGTTCAGCCGATCGATGGATAACACTACGAACCGGATACATGGGTAACAGTTCTCCTCCTTAAGCGCACGCCACCTGGCTCCCTTCCTCTCCCTCCGGAGGGGGGAGAGGTGGCTCGGCGAAGCCGAGACGGAGTGGGGGAACCACCTGGCAACTGGCGCGAACGGTATTGGGAGCGCAAGAATCCTCCTGCACCGCGCCAAGGGTCGACCCCCACTTCGTCGAGCTTCGCTCGACACCACTCCCCCGATCGACAGGGGAGAGGAAAGGCGCGAGCTTGTGGCGGCGGGATGTCCAGCCCGTGGATGGGTAACACTACGAGCCGGATACATGGGTAACAGTTCTCCCCCTAAGCGCCCGCCACCTGGCTCCATTCCTCTCCCTCCGGAGGGGGGAGAGGTGGCTCGGCGAAGCCGAGACGGAGTGGGGGGAACCACCTGGCAACCGCCGCGGCGGAAGGCACTAGGCGCAAGCGTCGGCTCGCCTTGCAGCATCGCCTCGTCTTGCCCCCAAGGATCGACCCCCGCTCCGTCGAGCTTTGCTCGACACCTCTCCCCCGATCGACGGGGGAGAGGAAGGGCGCCCTTCCGCGGACGATTGGCTTCTCTTGGAGGTCAGGCCCTCTTCGCTTGCCTCGGCCAGCCCCGCGCGGCATAGATCGGCCATGACAAACGAACTCTCCCGCCCGCGCCGCTCCGTGCTCTATGTCCCAGCTTCCAACGACAAGGCGCTGGCCAAGATTGCGAAGCTGTCCTGCGACGCCGTGATCATCGATCTCGAGGATGCCGTCGCGCCTGCCGACAAGGTCGCCGCGCGCGAGAAACTGGCCGGCATTTTCGCCAACCGCTCCGGCGGGCGCCTCGAAATGATCGTGCGCATCAATGGGCTGTCGAGTGAATGGGGCAATGACGACCTGCTGGCCGCCGCGCGCTGCGAGCCGGACGGCATCCTCTTGCCCAAGGTCGACACGCCGCGCGACCTGCTCGAGGCCGGCGACGTGCTCGACGACAATTTCGCCCCCGACAGCGTGAGACTTTGGGCCATGATCGAGACCCCCAAGGCCATGCTCAACATCGGCGCTATCGCCGAACTCGGCCGGGATCCTTCCTCGCGGCTCAGTTGTTTCGTTGCCGGAACGAATGACCTGGTCAAGGACACCGGCGTGCTGGCGACGCCCGACCGGCGCTATCTCATGCCCTGGCTGATGACGATGGTGCTGGCCGCGCGCGCCGGCGGCCTCGACATGCTCGATGGCGTCTCCAACGATTTTCGCGATCTCGACGCCTTCGCCCGTGAATGCGCGGAGGGGGCGGCCATGGGGTTCGACGGCAAGACGCTCATCCATCCCGCCCAGGTCGAAGCGGCCAACCGCGCCTTTGCTCCTGCCGCGCAAGCGGTGGCCGAGGCGCGGCAAATGCGGGATGCCTTCGCGCTTCCGGAGAACAGCGGCAAGGCCGTGATTTCGCTGAACGGGAGGATGGTCGAGCGGCTGCATCTGGCGCAGGCCGAAAAACTGCTGGCGAAGGCAGCCGCCATCGGCGCATGATCACCGGCAGCACTATCCACTGCGACAGGAATTGACGATGAAACTCTACCGCTTTCTGACTGGCCCGGACGACGCCAGCTTCTGCCACAAGGTGACGGCGGCGCTGAACAAGGGCTGGCACCTGTTCGGTTCTCCGACCTATGCCTATGACAAGAAGGCCAAGACCATGCGCTGCGGCCAGGCCGTGGTGAAGGACATCGACGGCCAGGAATACGGCCCCGACACCAAGCTCAGCGACTGGTAGGATAGCCGAGGCTGCCTTCTCTCTTTCGTCATCCTAGGGTCTGCGCCGCGTCGCTTCGCTCCTTGCTCCGCCCTAGGATGACGAAGGTATAGGTTTACTCGGCCGCCTCTTCGAGCTTCTCCATATCGTCGTCCGACAGGCCGAAATGATGCCCGATCTCGTGGATCAGGACATGGGTGACGATGTCGCCCAGCGTCTCCTCGTTTTCGGCCCAATAGTCGAGCATGGCGCGGCGATAGAGCGTGATGCGGTTCGGCCCCTCGCCGGTCTGCGGGTTCCAGCGTTCGGCGATGCCGCGTCCCTCGAACAGGCCGAGCAGGTCGAAGGGGGTTTCGAGCGACAAATCGTCCATGATCTCGTCGGTCGGAAACTCCGCGATCTGGATGACGATCTCGCCGGTCAGCTTGCGAAAATCCTCCGGCAGATGGGCGTAGGCCTCCAGTGCCAGGAACTCCATTTCCTCCATCGAGGGGGCAAGTTCGTCATGCCAGGTGCGGGTCTTGTAGATGCGTGCCATGCTTTATCCTTTGAAACGGGCATATAGGCTTTCGCGCTGGAATCGGCAAATGCCGCGCGCGATGCCACGACCCATGCGAGCGGGAAGGAATAAATTCCTTGTGACTCTGCTTGACTCTCGGAACGCCCTCTGGAATCTATAGGAACATAACAGGAACAATTGTGATTGGACGCTGACCGTCATGGCGATGACCGCCGTGGCGCGGGAAACCGTTTTTGCCCTGCGCCGCCAGATCGCGAAGATCGAGGGAACGCTGCCCGAGCGCCTGCAGGCGCCGGCCGCCGCAAACCTTGATGCCGATTTCGGCGCAGATGCCGCTGCCAAGACACGCGCGCCGGCTATGGATCTCACGCTGGTCCGGCGCGGCATTGCCGTGGCCTCGCCGGACGCCTTCCTGTCCACCGGCGTCGAGCGCCTCGATGCCGCCCTGGGCGGCGGTCTGCCGAAAGCCGCGCTCAGCGAGATTCATGGCACGCAAACCCGCGATGCCGGAGCCGTCGCCGGCTTCGCCCTGTCGCTCACCAGCCTGATCCTCAAGCAGGCGCAAGGGTTGCCGGTGCTGTGGATCGGCACTTCGGAGATTTTCCGCGAGGCGGGCTTTCCCTATGCCAGGGGGCTGCATGCCTCCTTCGGCATCGAGCCCGAACAATTGCTGTTTTCCGAGGCACCCAGGCTTGTCGATGCGCTGTGGGTCGCCGAGGAGGCCGCACGGATGACGGCGCTCGCCGCCGTCATCCTGGAGATCCGCGGCAATCCGCAACGGCTGGACCTGACCGCGACGCGACGGCTGCATGCAAGGACACAAGGTGCCGGCCGCCCGGTGTTCCTGCTGCGCCAGGCCGCCGGACCCGAACCGACGGCGGCACCCGTCCGCCTCATCGTCGCCTCGGCGCCGGCCGTGCCGCGCGCCACCATCGCCGGGCCGCTCGCCGGCTCGATCGGCCGCCCCGCCTTCACCGTCACCATCGGCAAGAGCCGCACGGCCCTGCCTGGACAATTCACACTGGAGTGGAACCCCGATGAACGCGCATTCGATGAGAGATGGGGCGACGAAAGAAGGGCCGAGGCGAGACGGAAAGAACGGGCAGCGGATCCTGTCCCTGTGGCTTCCCTATCTGGCGGCGGAAAGGATCCTGCGGCAGCGTCTGGGGCGGTCCTGGCGTTCCCGGCCGTCGGATCCCCCGTCGCCATCTCACCCACCGCTCGTGATCAGCCACCGCCAGGGCAACGCGCAGCGCATCTCGGCCCTCGACGAGCGGGCTGAGGCGCTGCACCTGAAACGCGGCATGGGCATCGCCGATGCGCGCGCCATGCATCCGTCGATCGACATCGTCGAGGCCGATCCGGAGGCCGACCGCCGCCTGCTCGAAGGCCTGGCCGACTGGTGCGACCGCTACACCCCGCTGGTGGCGCTGGACGGGGCGGATGGCCTGTTCCTCGACGTGACCGGCTGCACCCATCTCTTCGGCGGCGAGCGCGCCATGCTGGACGACATCCTGTCGCGTTTCTTCCATCAGGGTTTCGATATCCGCGCCGGCCTTGCCGCGACGCCTGGCGCGGCCTGGGCGGCGGCACGGTTTGCCAGGGACCGCATCGTCGCCGGCGGCGAGGAGGAGGCGTTGCTGGCGCCCCTGCCGCTGGCAGCCTTGCGCATCGACCCCGCGACCCGAACCAGCCTTGAGAGCGTCGGCCTGCGCACGGCGGGCGCCGTCATGGCGGCGCCGCGCGCGCCGCTGGCCCGCCGCTTCGGCGCATCGCTGCTGCTGCGTCTCGACCAGGCGCTTGGCCGTCTCGACGAAGCCGTCTCGCCGCGCCTTCCCGTCGCGCCGCTTTCGGTGGAACGCCATCTCGCCGAGCCTATCACCCTGACCGAGGATATCGAAAAGCTGGTCGGCATGCTGGCGACGACCCTGAAGACCGACCTCGAGCGCCGTGGCGAGGGCGCCCGGACACTGGCGCTGCTGCTGTTTCGCGTCGACGGCGCCGTCAGCCGCATCGCCATCGGCACGTCGCGGCCGATGCGCGAGCCTCGGCTGATCCAGCGCCTTTTCCATGAACGGCTGGCCGCGCTGGAGCAGGATATCGATGCTGGCTATGGTTTCGACCTGGTTCGGCTTTCCGTGCTGGCCGCCGCCGCCTTCGACATGGCGCAGGCCGATCTGACCGGCGAAGTGACCGACGACGGCGCCGACATCGCGCTGTTCGCCGACCGCATCCGGGCCCGGCTTGGCGAGGATGCGGTGCTCAGGCCGGTCGCCGTCGAAACCCATCTGCCGGAGCGTGCCGTAGCCACCCTGCCCTTCGCCGAGCCGCCGCGCCGGACCACGCCGCCGAAGAAGCCGGACCGGCTGCGAGCGCCGATGACGATCTTCCCGCCGGAACGGCCGATCCGGCTTTTCCGCTCGCCCGAGCCCATCGATGTCCCCGCCACCGAAATGCCCGAAGGACCGCCGCTGCATTTCCGCTGGCGGCGCGCGCTCTACAGGGTCGCCCGTGCCGAGGGGCCGGAACGCATCGCCGCCGAATGGTGGCGCGCGGCGCCAAGCGACCCGGCGGCATCGACACGCGACTATTTCCGCATCGAGGATGCCGAAGGCCGCCGCTACTGGCTCTACCGGCAAGGTCTCTACGGCGGCTCCAAGGTCCCGCCGCGCTGGTTCATGCATGGTGTCTTCGCATGAACGCGCTGACCGTCATCCCCTATGCAGAGTTCGGCATCCAGTCGAACTTCTCCTTCCTGCGCGGCGCCTCGAGGCCGGAGGAGCTGGTGGTCGCGGCCAAGCTCCTCGGCTTCTCCGCCATCGGCCTTGCCGACCGCAACACGGTGGCGGGCGTGGTGCGCGCCTGGCAGCAGGCCAGGGTCGAGACGTTCTCCTATCATCCCGGCTGCCGGCTGGTCTTTGGCGACGGCACGCCGGACATTCTCGCCTACCCGCAGGACCGCAAGGGCTGGGGCCATCTGTGCCGCATGCTGACGCAAGCCAATCTGCGCGACGAAACCGAAAAGGGCGCCACTCTCCTCCAGCGCGCCGACCTGCTCGAATGGGGCGACCTGATGTCGTTGGCCGTCCTGCCCGATCCGGCGGCCTGCGCGGAAGACGGTCTCGCCACGCTCCGCCAGCTCAAGGATCGCTTCGGAAGAAACCTGCGCCTGGGCGTATCGCCAGACTATGCGGGCAATGACCGGTTCCGCATCGAACAGGCGGCGGCGATGGCCGAAAGCGTCGGCATCCCGCTGATGGCCACCAACGACGTTCTCTACCATACGGCGGAGCGGCGCCCGCTGCAGGACGTGCTGACCGCCATACGCCTCAACACGCCCGTCGCCGAGGCCGGGCTGGACCTCGCCGCCAATGCCGAGCGCCATTTGAAGCCGCCGATGGAAATGGCCCGCCTGTTCCGCCGGCATCCGCAGGCGCTGGCCGAGACCCTGCTGTTCGCGCGAGAGCTGACCTTCTCGCTGAGCGACCTCCAGTACAATTATCCTGACGAGCCGACGGAATCGGGGCTCGGCCCGCAGGCGGAGCTGGAAAGACTGGCAAGGGAGGGAGCGGTCATCCGCTATCCCGCGGGCGTGCCCGAATTCGTGACCAGGCGGATCGAGGAAGAACTCGTTCTGATCGAACGCCTCAACTATGCCCGCTATTTCCTCACTGTTTACGACATCGTCAAATTCGCGCGCAGCCAGGACATTCTCTGCCAGGGGCGCGGTTCGGCCGCCAATTCGGTCGTCTGCTTCTGCATCGGCATCACCGAAGTGGGGCCCGAAAGGATCAATTCGCTTTTCGAGCGCTTCATTTCCGAGGAGAGGAACGAGCCGCCCGACATCGACGTCGATTTCGAGCATGAAAAGCGCGAAACCGTCATCCAGTACATCTATGAGAAATACAGTTCCAAGCGCACGGCACTCGCCGCAGCCGTCATCAGCTATCGTGGCCGCTCGGCGCTGCGCGAAGTGTCGAAGGCGATGGGCCTGTCCGAGGATGTCAGGTCATTGCTTTCCGGCTCGATCTGGGGCTGGTCGACCTCGGAACTCGGCGAGAAGGAAGCCCGCGCCGGCGGCCTCGACCGCACCGATCCTGTCGCCATGCACGTGATGGAGCGCGCCAACGAGATCATGGGTTTTCCCCGCCATCTGTCCCAGCATGTCGGCGGCTTCGTCATCACCCGGGATCGCCTCGACGAGATCGTGCCGATCGTCAAGACGGCGATGGACGAGCGCAAGATGGTCGAGTGGGACAAGGACGATCTCGACTCGGTGAAGATCCTCAAGGTTGATATCCTGGCGCTCGGCATGCTGACCTGCCTGCAGCGCGCCTTCACCTTGCTTACCGAGCACTATCCGAAGGCACGCGACCCTTTCGGGCAACCCTATGTGCTGGCCACCCTGCCGGCGGAGGACCAGAAGGTCTACGACATGATCTGCCGTGCCGACACGCTCGGCGTCTTCCAGATCGAATCGCGTGCCCAGATGTCGATGCTGCCGCGCCTCAGGCCGCGCGAGTTCTACGACCTCGTCATCGAGGTCGCGATCGTGCGGCCGGGGCCGATCCAGGGCGACATGGTCCACCCCTATCTGCGCCGCCGCCAAGGCAAGGAAAAGCCTGAATATCCCAAGCCGGAACTCGAAGAGATTCTCGGCAAGACGCTGGGCGTGCCGCTGTTCCAGGAACAGGCGATGAAGATCGCCATCGTTGCCGGCGGCTTCAAACCGGGCAAGGCCGATGAACTGCGCCGCGCCATGGCCACCTTCAAGCGCACCGGCACGATCGGCAATTACCGCCAGCAGATGATCGACGGCATGACGCAGAGGGGGTACACGACGGACTTCGCCGAGCGCTGCTTCAAGCAGATCGAGGGGTTTGGCGAGTACGGCTTTCCCGAAAGCCATGCCGCGTCCTTTGCCCTGCTCGTCTATGCCTCCTGCTGGTTCAAGACCTTCTATCCCGACGTGTTCTGCGCCGCGATCCTGAATTCGCAGCCGATGGGGTTCTACCAGCCGGCGCAGTTGGTGCGCGACGCGCGCGACCATGGCATCGACATCCGCGACGTCGACATCAATTATTCCGTCTGGGACTGCACCCTGGAAGAAGCGCCTTTCGACCCGGCTCGCATCCTGTCCCGCCATGCCGAGATGCGCGGTGTCATCGAGACCAGCCATGCGCTGCGGCTGGGCTTCAGGCAGATCAAGGGCCTGTCGAAGGAACGCATGGCGGCTTTCGTGGACCGGCGCGGCGGCGGCTACGAATCCGTCAGGGATGTCTGGCTGCGCTCAGGCCTCGATGCCGACGAAATCGAAAAGCTGGCGCAGGCCGACGCCTTCCGCTCGCTTGGCCTGGACCGCCGCGAAGCGCTGTGGGCGGTGCGCGCGCTGGACCGCAGGAGTGCCGCCGAAAAACTGCCGCTGTTCGACCAGCCGTCGATCCGCCTGCGCGAACTGGAGCCGGAGACGACACTGCCCAGGATGCCGCTCGGCGAGCATGTCATCCATGACTACCGCTCGCTCGGCCTGTCGCTGAAGGCGCATCCGGTCGCCTTCCTGCGCGAGCGGCTCGACCGCGCCGGCGTCACGCCCAATGCGAACCTGCCTTCCGTTCCCGACGGCAGGCGGGTCTCCGTTGCCGGGCTTGTCCTGGTGCGTCAGCGCCCCGGCAAGGGCAACGCCATCTTCCTGACGCTCGAGGACGACAAGGCCGTCGCCAACGTCATCTTCTGGCAGAGAACCTTCGAACGCTTCCGGCCCATCGTCATGGGCGCGCGGTTCGTGAAGGTGACCGGCAAGTTGCAGTCGGAATCGGGCGTGATCCATATCGTCGCCGAGAAGATCGAGGACCTGACGCCGTGGCTGACCGTGCTTCTGGAAAAATCCGGCAGCGCGGGTGCGCCGGAAGCGCGCCGCGCCTCCGAGAAAGGGCGGGATCGCTCCAGCCAGGCCGCGCCGGGCAGGCAGGATCTCGCAACGCTGTCTGAAGAAGCGGAAAGCGTCATGCCGAAGGGACGGAATTTTCAGTAGGCGGGATGCAGACATTGACGCTGGCGGGCAGCACCCCCCTCTGGCCTACCGGCCATCTCCCCCGCAAGGAGGGAGATTACGCGCTCGGCGGCTTCGCCAATCTCCAGGGCTGCAGGAGCTGCCGATCTCCCCCCTTGCGGGGGAGATGTCTGGCAAGACAGAGGGGGGTGCTGTCCCGCCAACCTCGGCAACTTCCGCGCTACGCTGATGCCCGGATTACGAAGGCCCGCCCAGCTTCGGTTGTGCCAGCACATCCTCCACGGAAAGCGTGCGCGCCTCCGAGGGCAGCATGATCGGGATGCCGTCGCGCACCGGATAGGCCAGCTTGGCGACCCTCGAGATCAGCTCGCCGCGCTCCGGATCCCAGGCCAACGGCCCCTTGGTCAGCGGACAGGCCAGCAGCTCGAGCATCTTGGGGTCGACGTTGATCTTCTTTCCGTGCCGTCCATCCGCCGCCATCACGCCCTCCTACTGCAAGCTCGAGCCAAAATCCTCATTCTCTCGCGCCAGCGCCATTTCGGTGATGGCGATCAGCGTCTCGGCCCGCGTCTTCAAATCCGCCGCCTCCAGCAGTGCCTGCTTCTCGGCCGGGCCGTAAGGCGCCATCATCGACAGCGCGTTGACCAGCATGGCATTCTCGGCCCGGCTGACGCTTTCCCAGTCGGCTTCCAGATCATTGGCCTGCAGATAGGCGCGAAAAGCCTTGAGCAGCGCCGGCCGGTCGATCTCGCTCGCCGCCTGGTCCTCGTTGAGATCGGTGAGGAAGGGCGACAGCTTGCCCTGGCGAAACGGCGTCTTGACGGTCAGTTCATGGGCGATGCGGAACCGGCACACGCCCTGCAGCGAAATCAGGTAGCGGCCGTCGCCGGTCTCGGAAAAGGCGATGATGCGGCCGGCGCAGCCGACCTTGCAAAGCTCGGGCTCGCCGTCGGCGCGCAACGCGCCATCGAGGCTGGGCTGGATCATGCCAATGAGCCGAGAGCCGGAAACCGCCTCGTCCACCATCTGCACATAGCGCGGCTCGAAGATGTTGAGCGGCATGCGCCCGCCAGGCAGCAGAAGCGCGCCCTCGAGCGGAAAGATCGGGATCGTCGACGGCAAGTCCTTGCCTAGCCGATAATGCGCGTTTCCCGCTTGCACCGCATTCCTCCAATTGTTTCCGTGACGCGCGCCGGTCCTGCCGTGCAGTCAGGATCCATACTGAAGCACCCCGCGTCGAAAGCGATCATGCGACACGCTTCAGTTCTCTTGCATTCGCGCATGCCGTAGTCCCGAGACCGGGGCCACATGCACTAATCTGGCGCGGCGGCAGCCGGCAGCAAGCCGGTGCGGCAAAACAACCGGCTCAGGAAAACAGCAGCGAAGACAATTTGCGCCGCGCCGCAAGGGTCGCCTCGTCGGTCATGCCCCACGCCTCGAACAGCTGCAGCAACTGCGACCTTGCGCCGTCATCGTTCCACGTCCTGTCGGCCTTGATGATGGCGAGCAGATTGTCGGCGGCCGCATTGCGGTCCCCCTTGGCATTCTGGATCATGGCCAGGTCGAAGCGGGCCTGATGGTCGCCGGGGTTTTCCGCCAGCCGCCGCTCGAACTCCGCCGGGTTGCCGAGTGCCGCGGCCTGCGCGGCCACCGCCATCTTGGCACGCAGGGCGGCAAGCGCCGGGGCATCTTTCTTGGCTTCCGGCGCGGTCGCCAGCAGGGCCTCGGCGCCCTCGACATCGCCGGCCTCGAACAGCAGGTCGCCCAGCCCGGCGATCGCCTCGACCGTTTCCGGCGCTTGCGCCAGGATCGCATCGTAGATATCGGCCGCGGTCTGCATGTCACCGGCATCGCGCGCCTCTGTGGCGGCCGCCAGCGCCTCGGCCACCGGCGGCGCGCCGTTGCCCTTGCCGCCGACCTTGGTGATGAAGTCGTTGATCTGGCTCTCGGGAATGGCACCCATGAAGCCGTCGACCGGCTGTCCGTCCTTGAAGGCGATGACCGCGGGGATCGACTGGATGCCGAGCTGCCCGGCGATCGAAGGATGGTCGTCGATGTTCATCTTGACCAGCTTGACCCGGCCGCCGGCGGCCTTGACCGCCTTCTCCAGCTGCGGGGTCAGCTGCTTGCACGGCCCGCACCAGGGCGCCCAGAAATCCACCAGAACCGGCTGGCGGCGCGATTCCTGGATGACGTCGGCGGCGAAGGCGGCCGTCGTGGTGTCCTTGATGACATCGCCTGCGGCGGCCGGCGGGGCGGCCGGCGCATTGCCCACCGCCAAATTCGCACGGGCCGGGTCGGTCCCGCCATACTGCACTGTGGTGGCATACTGGCTGCCATTGCCGCCATAGGCGCCGCCAAACGGATTCTTGTCGCTCATCTCGTTACCCTTCCGTGGCGCGGCCTGCGGGCGGCCGCCGCCTTTCCAGCAATCGGCTTCAAGCCCGATCGTTTTTCAAGCATGCATGTGGCGATCACACCGAGACTTTCAAGATAGCAGCATCGTGCCCGGTTGCCTCGACGAATCTGATGAGGTCCGCCGCCGCGATCGACGTCGTCGCTTCATTGGTCAGCGGATGCGCGTTGATGACCGCATGCTGCATCAACGCAGCATCGAGAATCACCTTGACCCGCCCGGCGACGTCGTTGATGACGCCGAAAACCGTGACCGCCCCCGGCGCGACGCCGAGCAATTCCATCAGCATCTCCGGCTTGCCGAACGAGACGCGGCTCGCGGCGCCGATCAGCTGGTGGATCTGCTTGAGATCGACGACCGCATCCTCGCCGACCGTGACCAGGAAGAAATTATCCTTCTTGTCCTTCAGGAACAGGTTCTTCGTATGCCCGCCGGCGATCTCGCCGCGCAGCGCCTGTGAATCGGCCACCGTGTAGAGAGGCGGATGCCGTTTCGTGGAAACCGGAATGCCCAGTTCGGCAAGGAAGGCAAAAAGTTCAGCTTCGGTCTTCGGCATCGGTGTTGTTCTCGGTCCATTTCCCGCCATGCCGTTTACGGCCAATGATGCGGCCGACACAAGACCGCCGCGCGGCCGCGCAGCGAAATGCGCCCGTGGCGGCGCTTTGCCGGCATCGCCCGGGGCGTCGCGAAAACGCCTGCGATTCCCTGTTGCAATCGCCGCGCTCTTAAGCCATATAGGCCCGGCTTGCGGCCTAGATGCCGTGTGAGCGGGTGTAGCTCAGGGGTAGAGCACAACCTTGCCAAGGTTGGGGTCGAGCGTTCGAATCGCTTCACCCGCTCCAATTTCCTTCAGGGGATCAAGCATCGAAAAGCCGCGGTTCGCCGCGGCTTTTTCGCGTTTCGGGGCAGTGGCCGACCGCCTCGCCCAAATCCCGCTCCGCGCCATCACATCAGTTACGGCGCGGAACGCTTCCGGGCCCGCCTCGTTACTCTCCACCAACCCCCATGATGGAGAAAACCCATGCAGGACATTTCCGGTAAGCGCGTCGCTATCCTTGCGACCAACGGCTTCGAACAGTCCGAGCTTGAAGTTCCGCTGAAGAAACTGCGCGAAGCGGGCGCCACCGTCGAGGTGGTTTCGCTCGAAGGCGGCGAGATCAAGGGCTGGGACAAGAAGGATTGGGGCCGTTCGGTTCCGGTCGACAAGACCCTGGCTGAGGCGCGGCCCGACGATTACGAAGCGATCGTGCTGCCCGGCGGCGTCATCAACCCCGACCTGTTGCGCGTCGAGCCGAAGGCTCTGGACTTCATCAAGTCGTTCTGGACCGCCAACAAGGTGGTCGGCGCGATCTGCCATGCGCCCTGGCTGCTGGTAGAGGCCGGCATCGTGAGGGGTCGCCGTGTCACGTCCTACAAATCGATCAAGACCGACGTGATCAATGCGGGAGGTGTTTGGGAAGACAGCACCGTGGTCACCGACCAGGGTCTCGTCACCAGCCGTAACCCGGGCGACCTCGACGCTTTCTGCGACAAGCTGGCCGAGGAGATCAGCGAAGGCCGGCACGACCGCAGGGCAGCCGCCTAAAGCAATTCCAGGAAAAGAGCGCGATTTTCCAAGGAAACCGCATCGCATTTGCTCCCGTTCCCCGTTTCGATGAAACGGGGAACGGATTTGGCCTCTCGCGGATTTGCTGCCCGCCTCTGCAACGCTTGTGACTTGATCGCCGACTCCCGCAATGCTTCTGTCCCTCGGGCATTAGGGAGCAGTCCATGACGGGATTTGTCGACCGGCAGCGCGCGGCGCGATTGATGCAAGAGGCCCGCATCGACGCGCTGGTGCTGTGCGCACCGGAGGCGTTTCATTACGTAACCGGCGCATCGATGGGTCCGGCGGGGCTGTTCCGGCGGGCGGGTGCGGGCTTTGTCGTCGTTCCGGCCAGGGAGGATCTGCCGCTCGGCGTCGTGGTGGCAGATTTCAACGCGGCGCAATTGCAGCAGCAAGCCGCGCCCGATGCCCTTATCCTCAGCCATCCGATCTGGATCGAAACCGCCACACTCGACCCCTCGTCATCCGGCCAAGCGCTGCCAGAGCGCATCGAGGCCGCGTTCGCAGCGTCCGGTCGACCATCCGATTTTTCCCGGCCGGCGACGTTCGACCTCACCCGGTCGGTCGAGCCGCTGAAACAGATCCTTGGTGAATTCGGGCTCGGCCG
>NZ_JBAZUD010000139.1:0-13483 GCF_041661565.1 Mesorhizobium sp. | reverse complement strand
ACGCGCGCCGGCAAGCGCGAGCGCAAGGCCGGCCCTGCCCGCAAATCGGGAAAGGACGACAGCCCACCGCCAAAGCTGGAGGGGTGGGACATTTTCGAGGCGGATGGATTGCTGCGCTAAACCTACGGCCAGCCGCTAACGCGCTTTCCAAGCCTCGGCTCGAAGGGCACCGCCGGCTACGGGTATTTCGTCGCCGCTCCCGCCGGGTTCAGGTCGCCCTGCAATTGCTTCGGCAGCGGCAGGCTCGAACATTGCAGATGCACGTCGCGGGCGAACAATCTCCGCTGCTTCTGTTCGGCCTCCTTGGTGGCCGCCAGGATGCCCATGCCATACGGGCCGAGCGCAACGAAGGCCCAGCCGGGATGCGTCTTCTCGCGGGCGGAATAGTCGGCAGCGGCGGTCCGCGCCTGCTGGCATTCGGGCGATGCATATTTCGGGTCTTGCGGCGAAAGCGACGTCCCATAATCGACCGGCGAGGTCGCGCATCCGGCCAGTGTCGCCGCAAATGCGACGGATAGTGCGATTCTCATCCCGAGGCCTTCCCCCCGCTCGATGCGACAGTATACGGAACTCCTCTTCCCACAAGCAAAGCGCTTCGACGACCGGCGATCGATCGCCACGGCAGCCGGCCGCACCGCGAAACCGTTGTCCATTGCATGGGATAAGTCTGCGAATGCCGGATCCCGGCAAGACGCGGCAATCACGCCGGATTGACCGCGTATGCCGGGAACCAATTGACGGTCGAGACTGTTGCGGTTGACTTTGACACGACGCTGACGAGCCCGGCCGGGTAAGAGGCGATTGCAGGAGCTACCATCATGAACATTTCGTCCGGATTTCGTAAGATCGCGGTTGCCGCCATCGCCACCGCCGGCATCGGCTTTGCCAGCGCCGCGCATGCTGACAGCGGCACGATCCGCTTCGCCGTCTACAAGGCGGCCTTCTTCGTCGGCGGCTCCGGCGGCAAGGGCACTTTCACCTTCCATGGCAAGAGCTACCCGATCTCTATCGGCGCGGTCTCCGGCGGCCTGGCTTTCGGCGTGTCCAAGACATATTTCCGCGGCACCGTGCGCCATATCAGGCGCGCCCGCGACGTGACCGGGGTCTACGGAGCGGCCGGCGGCGGCGGCACGATCGGCAAGGGAGCCCAGGTCATCATCATGAGGAACGACAAAGGCGCCCAGCTCGAACTGACAGGCAGGCAGGTCGGCCTGCAGGTCAACGCCGACCTCAGCGGCATGGCGATCTCGTTCGAGTAAGGCCGTCCGTCCGCACGGACGACAGTCAAGGGGCGGTGCCGGCTTCGAGCCGGCACCGCCCCTTCTCGTTCAGCTCCGCAGTCCCGGCGCTTCCTGGCCGGTCCGCTCGACATATTCCGTATAGCCGCCACCATAGGTGTGGATGCCCTCGGGCGTCAGTTCCAGCACGCGGTTGGAGAGCGCTGCCAAAAAATGCCGGTCGTGCGAGACGAACAGCATGGTGCCTTCATACTGCGAGAGCGCCGTGATCAGCATCTCCTTGGTGGCGATGTCGAGGTGGTTGGTCGGCTCGTCCAGCACCAGCAGATTGGGCGGATCGAACAGCATCAGCGCCATCACCAGCCGCGCCTTTTCGCCGCCCGACAGGACGCGGCAGCGCTTCTCGATCTCGTCGCCGGAAAAGCCGAAGCAGCCGGCAAGCGCCCTGAGCGGCGCCTGGCCGGCCTGCGGGAACGCGTCCTCCAGCGTCTGGAATACGGTGCGCTCGCCTTCCAGCAGCTCCATGGCGTGCTGGGCGAAATAGCCCATCTTGACGCTTGGGCCCCGCGCCACCGTGCCGGTGTCGGGTTCGGAAGCCCCCGCCACCAGTCTCAGCAGCGTCGACTTGCCGGCGCCGTTGACGCCCATGATGCACCAGCGCTCGCGGCGGCGGACCTGGAAATCCAGCCCCTCATAGATGGTGCGGCTGCCATAGCCCTTGTGGACATTCTTCAGCGTCACGACATCCTCGCCGCAGCGCGGCGCCGGCTGGAAGTCGAAGCTTACCGTCTGGCGGCGCTTGGGCGGCTCGACGCGGTCGATCTTGTCGAGCTTCTTCACCCGGCTCTGCACCTGCGCGGCATGCGAGGCGCGCGCCTTGAAGCGCTCGATGAAGGCGATCTCCTTGGCCAGCATCGCCTGCTGGCGTTCGAACTGCGCCTGCTGCTGCTTGTCGGCGATCGCCCGCTGCTGCTGGTAGAACTCGTAATTGCCGGAATAGGCGGTTAGCGAACCGGCATCGATCTCGACGATCTTGTTGACTATGCGGTTCATGAACTCGCGGTCGTGCGAGGTCATCAAGAGCGCGCCGTCATAGCCCTTGAGGAAGGACTCCAGCCAGATCAGGCTTTCGAGGTCGAGATGGTTGGAGGGTTCGTCGAGCAGCATCACGTCGGGGCGCATCAGCAGGATGCGGGCCAGCGCCACGCGCATTTTCCAGCCGCCGGAAAGCTTGCCGACATCGCCGTCCATCGTCTCCTGGGAGAAGCCGAGGCCATCCAGCACTTCGCGCGCGCGCCCATCCAGCGCATAGCCGTCGAGCTCCTCGAAACGGTGCTGCGCCTCGCCATATTTCTCGATGATCTCGTCCATCCGGTCGGCTTGCTCCGGATCGGCCATCGCCGCTTCCAGTTCCGCCATCTCGGCCGCGACGTCGCTGACCGGCCCGGCGCCGTTCATCACTTCGGCGACCGCGCTGTGGCCCGCCATGTCGCCGACATCCTGGCTGAAATAGCCGATGGTGACGCCGCGATCGACCTGCACCTGGCCCTCGTCGGGCTGCTCCTGCCCGGTGATCATGCGAAACAGCGTCGTCTTGCCGGCGCCGTTGGGGCCGAC
Organism: Mesorhizobium sp.; assembly: GCF_041661565.1. Taxonomy (GTDB): domain Bacteria; phylum Pseudomonadota; class Alphaproteobacteria; order Rhizobiales; family Rhizobiaceae; genus Mesorhizobium. The sequence goes on along the minus strand of NZ_JBAZUD010000139.1, from coordinate 10,628 downwards.
GAGGCCGATTTTCTCGCCCTTCTGCAGGGACGCCGACGCCTCGATGAAGACCAGCTGGCGGCCGTTCTGCTTGCTGATGCTTTCAAGTCTGATCATGCGGTTTCCGGGAGAGGCTAAGAGGAAAGGATTTGCCCGGCGCCTTACGCGAAGGAGGACGGCAAAGGAAGAGGCACAAGCGCCGCAGACGTTCGATCTCCCCATGAGCGCAGGGCTATCGCATATGGATTCCCTCGAAGAGAGACCCCACCCTAACCCTCCCCACAAGGGGGAGGGAACGCTGCCGCGCGCCCTACCTGTCTGCTGATCCGTAGGGAAACCTGGGCAGATTGCCGAAATCAGCGCTGACCAAGTCTCCCTCCCCCTTGTGGGGAGGGGTTAGGGGTGGGGGTATTCGTAGGGTGAAAGCCTTCGGGAAATCCATATGCAATAGCCTGCCCACGAGCGGGAGATCGGCAGCTTCGCCCCGGCGAGGGCCGCGTTTTCGCTCGTGCCGTCGGACTTGGCCGGCGTGCCCGCGAAATCGTAGCAATAGCAGAGACTTACGCCGGCTTGTCGAATCGGCGTATGAACCCATGCCGCTCGGCACTCGCCTGACGGACTGCGCCAAGCCAGCCGGTCTGCAGCGACGACGGTTTCGCCCGGCGCCGGACTGGTCTAACTCTGCGCCATCGACACCATCGGGAACCGGCATGCTCGACCTTGATCTCCTGGCGCTGGCCGGACTGCTGCTGACGCCGGGGCCGACCAACATCGTGCTGGCCTTCTCGACCGTCTCGTCCGGGGCACGGCGCACCGTGCCTATGCTGGCGGCCGTCGTGATCGCCTATATGGTGGTGATCCTGGCGGTGGCAGGGCCTGCCGCGCTGGTCCCGGCCGCCAACGAAGCCGTGGCTCGGGCCGTCTTGCGGGCCTGCGCCGTGCTGTGGCTGCTGTGGCTGGCCTTCTCCGTCTGGACCGCCAACGACGACGGCGCCGAGGCCAGGCTGGTCACGGTGAGGCAGGTGTTCGTCACCACCCTGGTCAATCCCAAGGCGATGATCGTTGCCCTGCTTGTCCAATCCGCAGGCATGACGGCCGGCCTGCTGGCCATCATCGCCGTGCTGGTCTCCCTTGCCGGAGCCGTCTGGATCGCTGTCGGCATGGTGCTGCGGCGCAGCGGATCGAGCCTGGGCGGCCGGCGCACCTTGCGCCGCGCCAGCGCCATCTGCCTCGCCGGCTTCGGCATCATCCTCGCCGGCAGCAGCCTGTAGCGCTTCGCTCCGCCGGAATCGGGTGTCGGCGAAAGCCATGCCGTGCGATCGTTGCGCTCCCTCACCGAGGACCGGCCATGCTCACGCTCCACGATTACCTGCCGTCGCAAAACGCCTGGAAGATCCGCGTGCTCCTCGGGCTGCTGGCGATCCCCTGCGAAACGCGCCTCGTCTCCATCTTCGAGGGCGGAAGCCGCACCGATCGGTTCCTCGCGCTCAACCCGGCCGGCGCGGTTCCGGTGCTCGAGCTCGACGACGGCAGGGCGATTGCCGAATCCAACGCGATCCTGACCTACCTCGCCGACGCCACACCGTTCCTGCCGCAGGATCGCTACACACGCGCCAAGGTCATGCAGTGGCTGTTCTTCGAACAATACAATGTCGAGCCGGTCATCGGCTCGCTGCGCTTCTGGACCTTGACCGGACGGCTCGACCGCAACCAGGCGCTGGTTCCGGCCAAGCGCGAGGCCGGGGCCAGGACGCTTGCGGCGCTGGACCGGGCGCTGGCAGGGACGCCACATCTGGCAGGCGACGATTTCACCATCGCCGACATCGCCGTCTATGCCTACAGCCATCGCGCCGAGGATTGCGGCTTCCGTCTCTCGGACTATCCGGCATTCGTTGCATGGGCCGGCCGCGTGCGCGACGCCATCGGTCCCGGTTACCCGGTGCACCCCTACAGCATTGATCCGCACTCGGGCGCCTGAAGGCCCTATTTCTTGCCCTGCGGATAGATCGTCTCGCCGCGCTTCAGCATCGCGACGAAGGTCTCGATCTTCTTCTTGCGCCCAGCCTCGGTCTTCATGTTGTGGACGCGGAAGGCAAGCGCGAAGCGGTTCTGGGCGCTGAGCTTGCCCAGCATTTCCTTGGCTGCCGGCTCGGCGTCGATCGCCGCCTGCAGGTCATCGGGGATCTTCATCTCCTTGCCGCTGCCATAGGCGCGCGCCCAGCGCCCGTCGGCCTTGGCCGCCTCGACCTCTCTCAGCCCATGCTCGGTCATGCGGCCCTCCGCGACCAAGCGCGCGACATTGGCGATGTTGATCCGGCTCCAGATGCTCTTCTTGCCGCGCGGCGTGTAGCGCTGCAGGAAGCTCTTGTCGTCCAGCCCCTTGCGCACCGCATCGATCCAGCCGAAGCACAGCACGACATCGATGGCTTCCCTGGGCGTGATCGATGTCAGCCCCGACCCCACCTTGTGCACCTTGATCCACACTTCGGTTTCCGTGGCATGATGCCGGCTTAGCCAGGCACGGAAACCGGCGGCGTCGGGGAATTCGTGCACCCTGTCGGGATCGACCTTGACCGGCGCCATCAGTCGATGCTCCCCCCGTCAATCCTCACGCAGCAATCCATTGCTCTCACCCATCGCCCAGTCGAGGCCAGTCCGCACAATGGCATGCAGCGCTGTCAGGTTCCGTCAGCAGCCAAGCTTGCCCACAGCTGAAAAGGCAACGCGGGGTCTGCCGCTGCGTTAAGCCATCAGACATTCCAGCGCGAGGTCCCCGATGGCAATCCAGACCATTTTCGCCCATGTCAGCTGTTCCGACCTCGAAACCAGCGTCGCCTGGTACGAGAAGCTGTTCGGCAAGCCGCCGCTGCGCCGGCCGATGCCGGGTCTTGCCGAATGGCAGTTCACCGACAGCGCCGAGGTGCAGCTGTTCGAAGACAAGGACAAGGCCGGCACCTCGACGCTGACGCTGGGCGTGCTGCCGCTGGCGCCAGAACGGCGCAGGCTGGTGGACGCGGGGCTTCAGCCGGGGCCGATCGAGCAAGCCGATTATGTCCACATCATGCGCATGCGCGATCCGGACGGAAACCTGGTGGTGTTGGCGAGCGCGCAGGTGGATGAGGCGGGGTCCCGGTAGCGCTCGGGAGCCGGCCGGCGGCTTTGAAGTCTGGGGCGGTGCTGGCGCCCGCTCCCGCCGTGCTTTACCACGGCGGGTGTCACCGCCGAGGGCATGCCGATCATGAAGTGTCTCCGCCTCGCCCTTGCCCTGCTGCTGCCGGCGATCGCCCTCCCCAATGTGGCCCGCGCCGAACCGATCGAAACCCGCAAGATCATCACCGCGCTGACCGGCGATTTCAACGGCGACGGCGCCCCCGACCTTGTCATGGTGGTCGAGACGGAGCCGACGGACCCGATGGACATCCACTTCTTCCTCAGGGACAAGGAGCACAACTATCTCAAATCAGTCGAGATCGTGCACGACCAGATCGACGCCGAGTGGAACGGCTATGACCGTCCGGGCTACGAGAATTCGGACACCGAGCCCGAGCTGACCATGCTGCCGAACGGCTCGATCAAATTTTATCTGCCGGCGCTGCCGCAAGGCAGCGAGCGCACCAACCAGACGCTGATCATCGCCTATCGCGATGGCGACTTCATCGTTGCCGGCTTCGCCTACGAGTCCGAGGATTTCCAGCAGGACAATGTCGCCAGCGCCTGCGACATCAACATCCTGACCGGCAAGGGCACCAGCAGCAAGAAGCAGCCGGACGGCACCACCAGGCACAGGGCCATATCCGTCGAAGGGCGGACCGTCGCGTTCCGCGACTGGAACCCCGGCGCCGCCTTCTCCGCCTGCACCCAGTAGGCCGACGACCTTACTGCAGCTGCGGCTTCTTCAGGAAACTCCCACGGTCGGCCGACTTGACGCGCAGCCAGGTGTCGCGGCCGTCGCGCACGACACGCATCGGGATCTCGGCGCCCGCCGAGCCGCTTTCCCACAGCTTGCGATAGAAATCCGCCAGCCCGTCGACGGCGCCGTCGCGGATATCGGAGATGACGTCACCTTGGCGCAGGCCGGCCTTTGCCGCCGGGCCGCCCTCGGTCACGCTCATCACCACCACCTTGCCGTCGCTTTCGGCCGACAAGGCGCCGAGCCATGGCCGTGGCGGCCTGGCCACCTGGCCGCGCGTCAGCAGGTCGTCGAGAATGGGCGGCAGAAGGTCGATCGGGACCACCATGTTGATGTCGGCGACCTCGCCGTTGCGGCTCATCTGCAGGCGCAGCGAGCCGATGCCGAGCAGCGAGCCGTCTTCGCCGAACAGGCCGGCCCCGCCCCAGGAGGGATGCGCAGGCGCGATGAAGATCGCCTCGTCGAGAAGGTATTCCCAGTATCCGGCGAATTCCTGCTTGGTGACGATCTTGGCCTGCACCGAGCGGCCGATGCCATCGGCCAGCACCACGGCATCGCCGACCCGGGCCTTGCCCGCGTCGCCCAGCGCCACCGCCGGCAGGCCGAGCGGCGCCAGCGCCTGGACGAGGCCGAAGCCCGATTCCTGGTCATAGGCAAGGGCGTGAGCCGGAATGACCCGCCCGTCATGGCTGGTCAGCCAGACTTCCTCCGCCTCGGTGATGAGATAGCCGATGGTCAGCACCAGCCCGTCGTCACGGATGACGACGCCGCTGCCCTCCCTGAGCGTGCCCAGCGCGCCGGCCGTGAAGGCATCGTCGGGAACGGTGGCGCGCACGGCCACGACCGAGCGCGGATGGGGATTAATGGTCATGCTCTTGTCCTGAATGGTCCTGGGTGACATCCACCATAGGTATGCCACGAAGACAAAGGCGCAAGGGGTGAAGGCGGTGGCGGCACCACCAACGCGAACAAAGTTCAACACAAGTTGAACTTCCTCGCCCGCAGCCTTAGGTTAAGGCTGTCTCACGCGCTTATCCTTCCCCGTCAAACGAGGCCTTGCATGACCGACTACACCCCGCCGAAAGTATGGACCTGGAACAAAGGCAATGGCGGCGCCTTCGCCAGCATCAACCGGCCGATCGCCGGGCCGACGCATGACAAGGACTTGCCTGTTGGCAAGCACCCGCTGCAGCTCTATTCGCTGGCGACGCCGAACGGCGTCAAGGTGACGGTGATGCTGGAGGAGCTCCTGGCGCTTGGCCACAAAGGCGCCGAATATGACGCCTGGCTGATCAAGATCAACGATGGCGACCAGTTCGGCAGCGGCTTCGTCGCGGTCAATCCGAATTCGAAGATCCCGGCCTTGATGGACCGCAGCGGCGAGACGCCGGTCCGGGTCTTCGAATCCGGTTCGATCCTGGTCTATCTCGCCGAGAAGTTCGGTGAATTCCTGCCCAGGGAACAGCCGGCGCGCGCCGAAGTCCTGTCATGGCTGTTCTGGCAGATGGGCTCGGCCCCCTATCTCGGCGGCGGCTTCGGCCATTTCTACGCCTATGCGCCGGAAAAGTTCGAATACGCCATCGACCGCTTCTCGATGGAAGTGAAGCGCCAGATGGATGTGCTGGACCGTCGCCTGGCCGAGACCGAATATCTCGGCGGCGCCGACTACAGCATCGCCGACATGGCGGTGTGGCCCTGGTATGGCGGACTGGCGCTGGGCCGCATGTACAATGACGCGGGCGACTTCCTCTCCGTCCAGGACTACAAGCACGTGCAGCGTTGGGCCCAGGCGATTGACGCGCGCCCGGCGGTCCAGCGCGGCCGCATGGTCAACCGCGCCTTCGGCGAACCGGCCATGCAGCTGCATGAGCGCCACGACGCCGGCGACTTCGAGACGAAGACGCAGGACAAGCTGGCGCCGGCAGCCGAATAAGCGCGGTCATCGTACCGCGCCGACCTTTGTTCTCACGCAATTCCCAAGGGAAAGCTTCACGCGCTTCCCTTGGGAAAAACGTCCTCATAGCCTAGGCAGGCGTTAGTTCAGGACCTCGACGATCTCATGCGTGTCGGGGTCGACCAGCACCGTCTGGTCATTGATGACCGCGACGCGATACTTGACGTTGGGGACCTCGCGCAGTTCCACGGTGTCCGGCACCGAGGAGCCCAGCTTCAGCTCGACGCCCAGCAGGTTCACCGAGGCCAGCGGTTCCTTCTTGATGTATTCGCGCACCACAGTTTCCTGCTGCGGTTCGACCACTACCTGCCGGCTGGGCTGTACCACGACGACATCATCGGCCATCGCGGCGCCCATGCCGCCGATCAGGATGGCCGCTGCGGCCGCGCTCCCAAGATAAAGCTTCATGACACTCTCCATTGCGGTAAATTGACAAACCCGCCTGGTTCCAAAAACTCTCGGGCCGAAGCTCGGTTCCAGATTTTCGCGGTGGCCCTCCCGGGAAAACCGGCATTGACCGTCGCCGCGAAGGCCGCGGTGACGGCCGCGAGGCGCAGGTCTGGCTATGACCGCGCGGTAAAAAAGCCCATCAGGGATGCCTCGATTTTAACGGGGATTGTGATTGTTGGTGGGCCGACTCGGTTCGGAAACGCTTACGGTTTGGCGAGCCCGGTTTTCTTCTTGCCCACGGCCATCGAAGGCGGTTGGGGCGGCGCGGCATCGACGGGCTTGGCCGGCTCGGCGGGCGGCTTGTCGGGAGCCTGCGGGCCTCCCGGCGTCAGGTTGACCGCCACCCCGAATACCCTCCACCGGCGATTGACCGGCTCGAACACCAGTTCGAAATTGATCTGCAGCGGTGCCGAAGGAAAGAAGCCTGCCATGTGCAGCATGCCGTTCGGCTCGGTCTGGGGCAGCAGCGTCAATTGCGGCTCGAGCACCGCGACCGCGCTGAAGTCGAGCATCTGCCTGCGTTGGGCGGCGAAGATCTCGGCGAGGTCGGCCGCGCTCTTGTTCTGGAAGCTGGGCGAGCCAAGATCGCGAAGCACGGTGTAGTTGCCGGTCTTGTTGGCCTGGTCGAGCGCCAACAGCGTGCCGCGCGTCAGGATCAGCACGCCGTTGCGGTCGAGATTGGCGGGTTTGGCATGCGCCTTGTCGGCGGCCTTGCCGGTCTGGGCGACGGCCGGATGTGGCAGGAGGCCAGCCGCCAGGATGACGAATAGCGCAACGGCCGTTCGCCCTGTCCGCCCGAAGGAGGCTGACGCTCGCTTGGAGGTCACGCGACGAGCCCGGCCGGCAGCGATTACCAGGCGACTGTCAGACCCGCCCGGCCGCCCACCGTGTGGTTGCTGGCGCCCACGCCGATGCCGCCGCTGAGGATGACATTCTCGTTGATGCGGGCCTGTGCGCTGCCGGCAAAGGCGTTCTCGCCCTCGAACGTGCCCCAGTTCAGCGAGACGGCATAATTCTTGTCGCCGGGCAGGCCGCTGCCGGCCATCGCCAGCGCCATGGCCGTGCCTTCGAACGCCTTGTCGATCCTGCCGTTGGCGGAGTTCAGGCCGCTTTCCAGGCTGCCGACGCGGCCATCAAGCAGCGCGATGTTGCTGGTGTTGGTGGCGATGTTGGCTGTGTTGGTCGCGATGTCGGCCGTGTTGATGGCGATGTTGGAAGTGTTGGTTGCGATGTCAGTGGTGTTGGTGGCGATGTCGGCGGTGTTGGTGGTCACCCGCGTGTCGAGCGAGGCGATCTGGGTCGTGTGCTGCGCGATATCGCTCTCATTGTTGGTGATGCGCGTCTCGTGGTTGGCAAGTTCCGTGGTGTGGCCGCTCACCGTGCCCTGCAGGGCGCTGATGTCGGAGCTGTTCTGCGCCACCGTATCGGCCAGCGAATCGAAATCGAAGGTCGAGGCCGCCAGGTTCCCGGCGCTGTCGGTCGTCACCATGTAGGTGGTGCCGGACTGGGCGCTCGTGCTGGCGGCGGAAGGCAGGCCGGCCAGCGTGTAGGTTGCCTGGCTGCCGCCGATGGCAACCTGGTCTGCCCGCGTCGTGGCAACGCCCTTGCCTATGGCGGTCGACCCGGCAAAGCTGGCATCTGCGCCTTGACCGATTGCGGTAGTGTCGTTGCCAAATGCGACGGCACCGGCGCCCAAGGCCGTGGCGTTGGCCCCGTTCAAGGCATGGGCTGAAGCGCCGATCGCGGTGTTGCGGCCGCCGTCGAAGGCGTGTGCCTCATTACCGAACGCGCTGTTGGTAGAGCTGCCCGATGCCAGGGCGTCGACGCCGCAGGCATAGGCGCCGTCAAGACCGTCGCCGTCGCCGCAGTCATCGGCAAGGGCCGAGCTTCCAGAAGACATCATCATGCCGAGCACCAGCGATGAAACGCCGAGCAAGGCTCGCAGCCTCGGCGGGGATCCGGAAAAGACGCCGCCCTTCGAACCGCCAACCGCAAACGGGCTGTGCGCCCCGCCACGCTGTTCTTCCATCCCCAAACGCCCCCGCCTGATCGAATGCCAAATTCGCAATTGCCAGATTCGCAATCTATCGGAAGGCTAGCGTCGAGATTGAAGGTCGGCATCCACCAACTGGTGGAGAACATCCAGCATGAATCAGTTTATCGACGTCGGTCCAAACACCATCGGACAACATCACTGTCCAAACTAGCCAAGACATCGGCACTATGCTGTATTTCGGCCAGTGGGCGCTTTTCGGGGGAGCTAACCTTGGCGGATGAATTCGCGGAACTCGCAGGCTTGATCGGCACATTCTACGATGCCGTCATAGAACCTGGCCTTTGGCAGAAGGCGCTTGACGACCTGCGGCGCCATTTCGGCTTTCACCTGGGGGCGATCTCGGTGATCTCGCTGCCGACGGGCAGCGCCATGGTGCAGGTCTCCACCAACATTCCCCCTGAATATGCAGCCGGAATGGAGGCCTATAATGACGATGTCATCGAGCTGTGGGGCGGCATGGCCCGCATGGCCGAGATGCCGCTCGAGGAGCCCATCCTCCAGTCACGCATCACCGGGCCGGATGTCTGGGAAGGCAACCGTTTCTACGAGGAGTGGGTACGCCCGCTCGGCCTTGTCGACCAAGTCGGCATCATGCTGGCGCGCGACCGGACGATGGTCGGGAATGTGGGACTTGGCCTGCATGAATCCGCGCCGCCGCTGACCGACGCCCAGATGAACGGCCTGCGCCTGATGGCGCCGCATGTAAGGCGGGCGGCGGTCATCAGCCGCATGCTCGACAGCACGGCAACGGCCGCCGCCACGTTCGAGGCCGCGCTCGACGCGACGCGCTCGGCGGTCGTGCTGATCGCGCAGGACATGGCGATCGTCCATGCCAACGCCGCGGCCAGGACCATGCTGGCCAATGGCGATCCGATCTCCTCGGTGCGCGGCAAGCTGACCTTGCCGCGCGAACTTGTGCCCAACCGCCTTCAGGCGGCGGTGCAGGCGGCGACGCGCGCCGAGCAGGAGCTCGGCAGGCGCGGCATCGGCATCGCGGCGAAGTCGCGCGACGGCACGGCGATAGCTGTGCAGGTGATGCCGCTCGAAAAGCGCACGCTGCGCGGCGGCCTCGACCGGCGAGCCGTCGCGGCGGTCTTCATCGGCGACCCCGCCACGCCGCTCGAGATGCCCGCCGAAGCCATGCGCCTCCTCTACGAGCTGACGCCGGCGGAACAGCGTGTCTTCGAAATGGTCGCGGCCGGCGAGAAGACGGCCACGATCGCCCACAAGCTCGGCGTGGCGCCAAGCACGGTGCGAACCCATCTCCTGAAAGTCTTCGAAAAAACCGGCCGCCATACGCGCGGCGAGCTGGTGAAACTCAGCCGTGAGATAACCTTGCCGGGCTGAAGGAGGCCAAAGGCGCGGACGGCAGGGGCGCGCATCCCCAGCGACCTTCGCGCCTCCAATATCTGCCTGGGCCGGACGGCGGCCATAAAATCCTACCCCGGCAAATTGTGGGCCCCCGGAGTGCAACCATCGGTTCACGATGACGTTTAGCCGAAAACCGTCAGCGAGGATGTCCGATGGCGCGCCGCCCCTCCGTAACCAAGCACCCCTTCACCCTGATGTTCGTCGTGATCGCGCTGATGGCCCCTTTCGCGGGCCTTGCCTGGCGCACACGCGAGTGGATGGGCTGGTAGGGACAGCTGAAATGAACAGCTTTGAACCGCTGGCCGTTCGCTTTATCGACGCCCGCTCGATGACGGTGACCACGATTACCGAGGCCCGCAACGCCCTGGACGGCAGGTGGTGCAACAAGCAGGCGGCCAGCTATCTCCGCGCCAAGCGGTTGATCGCGGCGGCAGAGACCGGCGATTGCCGGCCCGCGATCGCGCTGGCTGCCTTTGAGCGGGCCGCGCGCGAGCAGGGCCTGATCCGGTCGCCCCGCCGCACCCCAAGCCTGCGCGCGCTGGACAGGTTCATCGGCTCGCTTTTCGTGCCGAGGGCGCTACACGACCGGACCGAGGCGTAAGCGCCTATCGTCACGGACGTGCCTCCCGGAACAAACAGCCTTGGCCCGAGTTTCGCCCTTGGTCTTCTCAGGATCGGCGTTCCCAGGATTTGGAGATCAGACATGGCACCGCGCGGCACCCCACGCACCGACATCGAAAAGGGCATCGAGGCCGACGGTCCGGTCATCGAGCAGCAGGATTGGGATGCCATCGAGGGCGCCGAAATCCTGCCCGACTCGCTGACGGAGACCGACGGCGTCAACTACGGCATCGAAAAGGATGGCGACCTGCCCGACGAGGATGACGACAACGCGCTGCAGGACAGCG